>DPAC01000160.1 GCA_003517675.1 Porphyromonadaceae bacterium
CATTGAAAATGATTATCTTAGCACTGGAAACCAAACCATTAAAATATGCTGCAGGACAAAGATATTAAAAAGGTTCAAGAGTTGAAAGCGGACTTTACCCCCTCGAGGGTTTCCGCGGAAGATATTTTCAGCCGCTTCAAGGCGTTGAAGCTAAGTGAAGGTCTTTCTCCAGTTCAAATGGTTCAAGAGACGGGGATATGATTTTAAAATGGTACTGTCCATACTGGTCTCCATGGTGGTCAGTCCGGACAAGACGGTCAATTCCTATCTGAACAGTCCTACCGGTGAAGGCTCCTCTATGAGCAAAGATGTGTTCTATCGCCTAAAGAACAGTCCCTTTATATGCTGGCGGATGCTTATGTGGCATCTTGTACATCGTTTTCTGAAGGTGACCTCCAAAGATAGTGATGTAGATGATACCTCCTCTCGTTACCTGATCTTCGATGACACCACCCTGTCTAAAACCGGGAAGCGTATAGAGAAGATTGGAAAGGTATGGGATCATGTAACAAATAGCTACGTGCTTGGATTCAAGCTGTTGGTTATGATGTACTGGGACGGTAAATCCTCCATCCCACTGGATTTCAGTCTTCACCGGGAGAAAGGAAAGAAGCAGGAACGTCCTTTTGGGATGAGCAAAAAGGAGATTCGCAAGCAATACAGTTGCAAGCGTATCAAGGATTCGTACACGGCTAAGCGTGTGGAAGAATTGGACACGAACAAGATTCAGATGGTTCTGCGGATGTTCTTCACGGCCATTTATCGAGGGCTTCGTGTAGATTACGTTCTGGTAGACAGCTGGTTTACTTGCGATGCGTTGATACAGGCTATCCGTAGTGTGAAGAACAAAGAAGTTCACCTGATCGGGATGTACAAGTTTGCAAAGACTAAGTTTGAGTACCAGGGTAAGAGCCTGACACACGCCCAGATCAACAACATGCTGGGCAAACCCAGGCGCTGCCGTTCTCTGGGTTACCAGTACAAACAGGCCAAAGTGTTGTACCAGGGTGTTGAAATCTGCCTTTTCTTTAGCCGTCGGGGCAAACGTGACAAATGGAAGGTTTTGTTGACGACGGACACGAAGCTGACGTTCAAGCGATTGATCGAGCATTACCAGGTAAGATGGGTTGTGGAGGTATTCAATCGCGAATCGAAGCAATTGCTAAATCTTGGGAGATGCCAATCAAGCAACTTTGATGCCCAGATAGCCGAGACGACCATCAGCATGATAGCCTATCTGTTGTTGACACTGCGTTTCCGGTACGATAACTACGAGTCAAAAGGGGCACTTTATCGGTCAATGAATGCCGATGTGCTGAGGGAAACGCTTGACAAGCGGTTGTGGGGGCTGTTCATTGAATTAGTTTGCGCAGTGTCAGAAACACTCGAGATCGGTGCCGATGAGCTATTCGAAAGAATGCTGACCAATCCAAAGGCAGAAACCATGATCATGGCACTCTGTAGTTCGGTGATGGTCAAGGACGATTGAAAAATTGTAAACTATAAAATGTTAGAATACAGAGATATAGAGATTAATGCATTTCCCTTCTATTTCTTTGTCAATTGTTTGAGGGAAGTGCGAAACATGAGTAAGTTATAATAACGTCGGAAACCATTCGAAAAATGGAATATACACATTTTTTACACAAAAGGAACGGTGCAGCAATTTCCAACCGGCACATTATCGGAAAACTGTATAAAGCAATGGACGCAGATTCGAAAAGCGAATTGTATGAGTAGGGGAATAATTAAATATATTGTTGATTACAACAAAGACAGATATGATAATTTAGATGGATCTACAACAAGGCGATCTGATTTAGGTTGCAGTGCTTCCCATATGGCTGCAAGTTTACCTTGGACTATTGGATTCGGTATGGTCAATCCGTTTGCCGGAGCCGTAGCAGGAGTATTTTGGGGACTGTCCTATCTTATATGCTAAATATATTATCTGTATAAATTTTATAAAATAAATATTGTGCGTTTATGAAAAAAAAGAAGTTTTTATTGGCATATACAGTAAATTTTGTCGTCATAATCGGTTTGATCTTATTTGGCCTTTTTATGGATAACTCAGAACTCATAGAAAGCGGAATTTCGTTATTTGTTTTTACAGTTCCGGCTCTTATAGGATCAATTATTGGATTAAAAATAAAGTCAGATAGAAATAATGACGTTGATGAAACGAAACATCAGCCCGGTTATTGACCACTTCAATGTACACGGCGGCGGAAAAATGCAAAGTTTTCTCCTGTTACGGGCATAGCACAGGCCTTAAAATCGCGAGACTGGACGACTACCGGATATAAGCCCTGTCTGTTTATGTCTTAGAACCACTTTTTCTTTTCAAAATACCAGAGCATGCCGGCTGCAATCAGCAGCATTACTCCCCAAACAATGATGTAACCGTATCTGAGATGCAGCTCAGGCATATGGTCGAAATTCATTCCGTAAACACCTACAATAAAGGTGAGCGGAATGAATATCACCGAAAAGACTGTCAGAAGCGCCATGATATCATTCAGCCTGGTGCTCATGGAAGAATGATAAATGTTCAACTCATCGTACAGCAGCTCACGGTAATAATCCAGTAGCTCCACCGCCTGGTTTATATTGTCCTGCAGCTCTTTATAATGATTGTTGTTTTTCGGAGTGATAAAGTCACTATCCTTTTTCACAAGGCTCATAATCATCTCTTTGGCAGGTTTTATGTAACGTCCCAGATCACTGAGTTCGTGCTTGAGCAGATTAATCGACCCAAGAATCCTCCGGTCGGGGTTGAGCGCCATTTTGTTATCCAGTGCCTCAATTTTTTCGCCCAGCTTGCCCAAAATATAGATATAATGATCAATCACCACATCAAGCAGGGCAAAGGCAAGATAGTCGGTTCCCAAAGTCCGGAATCTTCTGGTGTGCTTTTTAAGACGCTCTTTCACGGGGTTAAACTGATTACACTTCTCTTCCTGAAAAGTGATCAACAGGTTATGCATCATCACGATACTCAGATTATCGATGGACACCTGATGCAACCCTTCGTTGAATTGCATCATTTTGATGGAGACGAAGAGACCGTTGTCGAACTCCTCCACCTGGGGACGCGTGGCCGGTTCCATCACGTCAGACAATATATCGGCCGGAATGTGCAGGTGATCTGCCAGTTCCTGCATCAACTTTTCATTGTGCAAGCCGTCTATATTCAGCCAGATGAGCTTCTTTGAATCTTTATACGATTGAAGGGCTTCTACCGATTGAATCGTCGTTTCCTGTACATCTTCGGCATCGAACTCAAAAACGGTCATCTGCACATCCTGGGAACGATGGCGGCCCCGAAATTTCAGTTCGTATGGCGACAAGCCAATATCCTCCTGGCGTTTGAGTGGTGTGTGGGGCATATTCCGGTAATTACCAAACAAAAATTAAAAATTACAGCATTGCAAGGTACGAAATTTTTTCGCAATGGTAAATCCGATATTTATTTGAAAGACACAATTTCCAATAAACTTATGCATGGTTTAACCTATGGAACAGAAGTCTGGTCATATTACGCGCGCGTCGGAGCTGGCGGTACGTTACAAATTCAATACTGAAAAAAACCGGCACAAAGGAACCAGGGCCGGTTAGCGAAGTCTGCCGGCTGGCTTCACAGTAAATCGAGCGGGCTTTTAATTTTTGATTGCGCAATGTCAGTAATATGCGTATAAATTTCGGTCGTATGCACCGATTTGTGTCCGAGTAATTCCTGGATATACCGGATATCCGTTCCATTCTCCAGCAGATGAGTGGCAAAGCTGTGGCGCAGGGTATGAGGGGTCACTTTTTTGGTGATGCCCGCTTTAGAAGCTGCATTTTTGACAATGGTTTGTACACTTTTTTCGGAATATACACCCCCTCCCTGACCTTCAATCAGGTATTCCTCAGGGTGATATATTTTATAATAACGTCTTAAAGACTCCAGTAACAGGGGAGAAAGCATCACCACACGGTCCTTCCCTCCTTTTGCATTTCTGATCAGCACAATTTTGTTTGTTGAATCGATATCCGTCAGCTTCAGATGTAGCAGTTCATTTAATCGCAATCCACAGCCATACAAAAGCTGGATAATACATGTGTGTTTCAGGTTGGTCACATTGTCCATTAACCTGATAATCTCTTTGGTAGTCAGGTACACAGGCAAACTTTTGTTCTTCGTGCGTGGATAAAGATGTTTGATGTTAAGTTGTGTATGGAACAGGGAGAGATAAAACTTATCTATCGAAGTCACAATCAAACGTTGATAAGATGTTCCGATATGATGTTTTTCTATTTTCCAGAAAAGATATTTTTCGATCTCTGTTTCAGTTATTTCAAGCGGGTGGCTGTATTTTTTTTCACCCAGTTGCAGGAAACCCCTGACTGCACTTTTGTAGTTTTGAATTGAGTTGGGACTATATCGTTGTACAATCATTTTCCGCTCAAATTCGTTGATCAAATGGTCTGTATTCATTGTTTTCGATGATGAGAAACATTCGTATATGCAAAAATATATAATAATTTAAATGAAACCTAATAAACACATAAACAAAATGATATAAAAGACAATATTTTCATATTAATATCTATACACGAATGTTATAAATCGGATATTTACGAAAGTTGTATATTTATTGCGTAAATAACACGTTGGGAAACATGCTTATAAAGAGTCGTTACTATATTAGTGAACTGGAGAATTTTATAATTACATCAGGAAATTAAGTCTTGAAATTAAGTTTGAAATATAATTTTTTATCTAAATGATTAAGAATGAAAGAAGCAATAAAAAGATTTAAAGGAATTGATATTTATAATGGCTTTCACTACGATAAACAAATATATTTTTCATGTTCAGTCAAAGTGAGGCAAAGTGAAATCAACCGGAATTCAAACAATTGCTTAAAATAGAAAAATGATGAGTGGAATAACATTAGTTGGAATAATTATTATAGCTGGTTTCGTTCTTGGAGAACTTGCCGATAAGTTGAATTTACCAAAAGTCACCGGTTATATTATTGCAGGAATTTTATTAAGTCCGCAGATAGCTCCTTTTGTATCGGAATCGTTTGTTGATGATACAAAAATTGTCACCAATATTTCATTAAGTATTATTACATTTTCAGTTGGGGGTACTTTATCAATCGCTAAAATCAAAAATCAAGGGAGACAAATTCTGAAAATTACATTAGGAGAATCCATCTTTGCTTCTTTACTTGTAATGCTTGGCTTTATTCTTCTGTCGCCTTTTTTATTAAACATTAATGATGCCACTTACATGACTGTTTATATTCCATTGAGTCTTATGCTGGGCTCCCTTGCTGCACCAACAGATCCCACAGCTACCCTTGACGTAGCCCATGAATATAAAGCAAAAGGTAAAGTTATGTCCACTATCATGGGGGTGGCAGCTTTTGATGATGCCATGGGATTATTATTATTCAGTATTGCAATTGCAATAGCCACTCCTTTTGTCTCTTCACAAGATATAGAAATCGGTTCAGTAGCTTTATCAGTTGTAAGACAATTATTTGGAGCTATATTGGTCGGCGGTGTCGTAGGTTTTATCTTTAATAAAGCGTCACAGCATCTCGCCAAAAGTTCTGAAGGAATGATGATTACTATTATTATAGGCTTTCTGAGCTTGTGTTTTGGTATTTCCTCTTATTTGGAAGTAGATGAATTGCTTGCAATAATGTTTATGGGTTTTATGGTTATAAATTTTAATAAGAAACAAGAATTAATCTTTCAATTGCTCGAAAGATACACTGAACAGCTGGTCTTTATTCTTTTCTTTACCATTAGTGGTATGCATTTGGATATTTCTGTTTTAGGTAATGTCTTTTTAGTTGTGCTTCTTTTTGTTATATTAAGAGCTTTAGGGAAATTTACAGGTGTATTGGTCGGAGCAAGAAAAGCATCCCGAGAAGTTAAAAAATATACTGCCGGTGGTTTAATACCTCAGGGGGGAATTGTTATTGGTCTGGCTCTTATGATAAAATATAATCCCGTCTTTTCATCAATTTCCGATGAGTTCATCAATATTATCCTGGGAGCTACGGTTATCCATGAAGTGATAGGTCCTGTAATTACTAAATTATCCCTAAAGAAAGCAGGAGAAATTGAATAGTGAGTCTGCTCCGAAAACCCCGGAATCCGATTTTAATGGCTTGCAACATATGTTTTGAACTTATCTAAAAAATTTATCACATATTTGTTGCAACGAATAAAGTTTCTACATATATTTGCGCAGAATTAAAAATAAATGGGAATGAGTGACAAAAGGACTGTTACGATAGAAATGTTTTATACGCTTACTTGCCCAAATTGCAGAATTTTGAAACGAATGTTGGATGAAGTACTGCCCCAATATGGTGACAAGTTTCAATTTAAAAAAAGCCTGGCCAATTCACCCAGAGGAATGGTTAGAACAATGAAATTAGGAATTCATTCGGTTCCTACACTTCTCATTGATAACAAAATAACTTTTCGAAGTGTCCCCAAAAAGGAAGAATTAATTAACGCCCTAAATAGTTTTATAAATCATTAAATATTCTTAATATGGAAGAAAAGAAAAAACTAAGATGTCCGCTTGGTATACCTGGTGGAATCATTGCTGCCTTGATTGGCTTAATTGGAGTAGTTGTTAATATTATAAACTTCAATTGGTTTGAGTTAGTAACTTCCTTTGCGCTCTTATTGTTGGCACTGCCTTTTGTACGGGTAACGATGATGGTTCACTTGGCAAACGACAGGTTGGATGAATTAGAAAATAACGTTAAAACAAATAAATAAAGGAGATATGACTATGCTAAAAATTGGAATTATCATCGGTAGTACCCGTCCGGGACGCAACGCTGAACAGGTTGCTAAATGGGTATATGATTTTGCATCAAAAAGAAATGATGCAGAATATGAATTAGTTGATCTTAAAGACTACAATTTACCTTTGCTTGATGAAGCTTATCCGGCTTCCTTTGGTCAATATTCGAATGAACATACAAAAGCCTGGGCAGAAAAAATTAAATCGCTCGATGCTTTTATATTTGTAAACGGAGAATATAACCACTCTATACCCGCTGCCTTAAAAAATGCATTGGACTATTTATATGCTGAATGGAACAATAAGGCTGCCGGTTTTGTAAGTTATGGTTCTGTAGGTGGTGCAAGAGCTGTGGAGCACCTTCGGCTGACTTTGAGTGAATTACAAGTCGCTCATGTTCGCACTCAGGTATTGCTGTCGTTGTTTACCGATTTCGAAAACTTTAGTGTTTTTAAACCAGCGCCATTACATTCTGACAACTTAAATACAATGTTAGACCAATTGAATAGCTGGGGAAATGCTTTAAAGGGACTGAGAAAATAATGACAGATTTGTGAAAAAATTGGCTGTATGTGATATTCCTCACGGTGGTGGCCCATGGCATGTGATGGACGATGATTCTTGGTTGTTCTTTTTTGAATGGGTAGGTTTCTATTTAAGATATCCAGATTTTCTAAACTAAAATAAAAATGTCTATCGAAGAAGAAATTAATGGAAGGTTTCGGAATGAATACCACAAGGGATTTATCAATTTAACTTATACGGTCAAGTTGTTAAGCTATGAGTTTCATAAATCCCTTAAGGAACATGGGCTTACAGAGCAGCAGTACAACGTTTTAAGAATACTTCGTGGTTTTCGTGCCCAGGCACCTCTTTCTATCGGTTTTATCAAACAGCGAATGCTTGATAAAGATTCGGATGTCAGCCGGATTGTTGACAGACTATTTGAAAAAGGATTGCTTAGCCGGGAGGAAAATCCGGACGACAGGCGGCAAAAATCGGTCGAAATTACAACAAAGGGTTTGGAATTATTGGATAAGATGTTCAGTTGTGAACAGAAAGCAGATACTTTATTGAAAAATTTATCTATGGACGAGGTTAAACAATTGAATTACTTGCTGGATAAAATAAGAGAGTATAAAGATTAATGCACATGCTGTCATTTTTCGCTCATCATTTTTTTCGTTTCTTTCAACCTGTGTGATTTCCCTTTTTTAAGGAATGCTTTCCATAAAAGTGGAGCGTTTAAGAAAAAAAGTTTAACATTATTTACGTAATTGGTAACGTATGAAGAAAATAGAATTTGGCATTTCCACATTTGCCGATGTTATGCCCGATCCACATACAGGTGTAACTATTTCACAAGCAGAACGCATTCGGCAAGTAGTTGATGACATTGTCTTAGCTGACGAGTTGGGAGTTGATTTTTATGGCGTAGGTGAACATCATCGACCCGAATTTGCAGTTTCATCGCCAGCGATCGTGTTGGCTGCGGCTGCGGGAAAAACCAAACACATTACATTGGGTAGTGCCGTTACCGTTTTATCGACCAGCGACCCTATTCGTGTTTATCAAGACTTTGCGACGATTGACGCAATCAGTAATGGACGAGCAGAGTTGTTGGTCGGACGTGGAGCATTTACCGAATCATTTCCTTTGTTTGGTTTCGACCTCAATCAATACGATTTATTGTTTGATGAACGACTTGAATTGTTACTTAAAGCAAGAGACAACGAGTTTGTTACGTGGAAAGGAAAGACAAGAAGCCCGATTGATAACTTAGGTGTTTATCCGCGCACCGAAAAACCATTGAACATATCGATGGCGTTGGGTGGTTCGCGGAGTACCGTTATGAAAGCAGCAAAACTTGGACTTCCCGTTGTTTTGGCTATGTTGGGTGGGAACATTGTTGATTTCAGTAATTACGCTACATTGTATCGCGCAGTAGCACAGGAAAGTAGACACGATTCAGATCAATTAAAATTTAGTGTTCAAGCACACGGTTTTGTGCTAAACGACAACAAAGAAACTGCCGACACATTTTTCCCCTACATACAGTATTACAGAAATCACTTATTAGGAGAACGAGGTTTCCCACCTTACACAAGAGACGAATTTGATTACGCGCGTTCACCAGGACAAGGATTATTTGTAGGTGGACCCGAAGAAGTAGCGGACAAAATTTTATTGCTTCGCAAACATTTGAACATTGACAGATTTATCATTCAAATGCCTTTGGCGACAATGCCCCACGATATTGTTCAGGAAGCAATCAGCGTTTATGCTACAAAAGTAATCCCGCTTGTCAGAGAGAAAATTGAAGCGGAAGACTAATTTAAAACGACAGACCACGAACGACAAAAAACCACAGCCGCTAACCCGGGCTTCCCTAAATTCGTCACCTTCGCCAAAATAAAAACGGAAGCGTTTCGCAGTTGGTCTGCGAAACTTTTTTTTGTATTATCTTTGTGTCTTCTATTGAACAATAGCAGATGATAACGATATTAGGCATAGAATCCTCTTGTGATGATACCTCGGCAGCGGTGATCCGTGACGGGGTGATCTGCTCGAATGTGATCGCAGGACAGGCGGTGCACGAGCGCTACGGGGGCGTAGTGCCCGAGCTGGCGTCGCGTGCGCACCAGCAGAATATCATTCCGGTGGTGCACGATGCCCTGCGGCAGGCGGGCATCACCAGGGAGGAGCTGACAGCCGTCGCATTCACCCGCGGACCCGGACTTCTGGGCTCGCTGCTAGTGGGTACCTCATTTGCGAAAGGACTCTCCTCCGCGCTCGATATCCCGATGATCGAGGTCAACCACTTGCAGGCACATGTGCTCGCCCACTTCATCAAGGAGGATCAACAGGACACAAACCAGCCCTCTTTCCCGTTTCTCTGCCTGCTTGTCTCCGGCGGCAACTCGCAAATCATCCTGGTGAAGTCGCACAGCGAGATGGAGATCATCGGTCAGACCATTGACGATGCGGCGGGTGAGGCATTCGATAAGTGCGCCAAGGTGATGGGACTGGGTTACCCCGGGGGACCGGTGGTCGACCGCCTGGCGAAGATGGGTAACCCGAAGCGGTTCACCTTCAGCAAGCCCAACATAGCTGGCTATGATTACAGCTTCAGCGGGCTCAAAACCTCGTTCCTATACTTCCTGCGGGATGAGCTGAAGCAGAACCCTGATTTTATCGAACAGAACAAGAACGACCTCTGCGCTTCCCTGCAGCAGACCATCATTGATATCCTGATGAACAAGGTTTACCATGCAGCAAAGGATCTCAATATCAAAGAGGTGGCGGTGGCAGGTGGGGTCTCTGCCAACTCGGGACTGAGAAACGCGTTCGAGTCATACAGCCGCCGCTATGGATGGAAGATCCATATTCCAAAATTTGCCTACACCACCGATAACGCCGCCATGGTAGCCATATCGGGCTACTACAAGTATCTCCGTGGTGAGTTCTGTGGCCCGGAGGTAGCTCCCTACGCGAGAGTCTCCTTATGATATCACCCAAACAAAAAATGATCAAGATAGTATGTTAGAAAAAGAAAACAGTGCCACTGAGGAGAACAGGAAGAGCCTCAATTTCATCGAAGCGATGGTAGAGAAGGACCTGGCAGAAGGGCGTAACGGCGGACGCGTACAGACCCGTTTCCCGCCCGAGCCGAACGGTTACCTGCACATAGGCCACGCCAAGGCCATCTGCATTGATTTCGGCATTGCTAAAAAATATGGAGGGGTCTGCAACCTCCGCTTCGACGACACCAATCCGGTGAAAGAGGATGTGGAGTATGTGGACTCCATCATGGAGGATATCAAATGGCTGGGCTACGAGTGGGGCAATGTTTTCTATGCTTCCGACTACTTTCAGCAGCTTTGGGATTTCGCCGTGAAACTGATCAAAGAGGGCAAGGCCTATGTCGATGAACAGTCGGCCGAGGAGATCGCCCGCCAGAAAGGTACACCCACTCAGCCCGGTACCCACAGTCCCTATCGCGACCGACCGATTGAAGAGTCGCTTGAGCTCTTCGAGAAGATGAACAGCGGGATGATCCCCGAGGGGAAGATGGTGCTGCGTGCCAGGATCGACATGGCCGCCTCCAACATGCACTTCCGTGACCCGATCATCTACCGCGTGATCCATATCCCGCACCATCGCACCGGCACCACCTGGAAAGTTTACCCGATGTATGACTTTGCCCACGGACAGTCTGACTACTTCGAGGGGGTGACGCACTCGCTCTGCACACTCGAGTTTGAGGTGCACCGCCCGCTCTACGACTGGTTCATTGATCAGCTGGCCGAGGGTGACTACCGCCCCCGTCAGATCGAGTTCAACCGCTTGAACCTTACTTACACGGTGATGAGCAAGCGCAAGCTCCTCCAACTGGTGCAGGAGAAGCTGGTGTCGGGATGGGACGACCCACGCATGCCTACCCTTAGCGGGATGCGCCGCCGTGGCTATACGCCCCAGGGGATTCACAACTTCATCGACCGGATCGGCTACACCAAGTATGACGGCATGAACGATATCTCCCTTCTCGAACACGCCGTGCGAGAGGATCTCAACAAGCGCGTGATGCGTGTTTCAGGAGTGATAGACCCGGTGAAACTGATCCTTACCAACTACCCTGAGGGGCAGGTGGAGGAGATGGAGGCGATCAACAACCCGGAGGATGAGTCGATGGGCGCCCGAAACGTCAAGTTCACCCGCGAGCTATGGATCGAACGGGATGACTTCATGGAGGAAGCACCCAGAAAATATTTTCGCCTCACACCAGGTAACGAGGTGCGTCTCAAGAATGCCTATATCGTGAAATGTACCGGTTGCAAAAAAGATGAAAAGGGCAACGTCACCGAGGTCTATGCCGAGTATGACCCCCAGAGCCGCAGCGGTATGCCGGAAGCCAACCGCCGCGTGAAAGGCACCATCCACTGGGTATCGGTTCCCCACAGCCTCGATGCTGAGGTGCGGCTTTACGACCGTCTCTTAATGGTAGAGGATCCCTCTGCTGAAAAAGAGAAAGATTTCCGTGAGCTGATCAATCCCGATTCGTTGATCGTCAAAACGGGTTGCAAGGTGGAAGCCTACCTCAGGGATGTGAAACCGCTCGAGAGCTTCCAGTTTCAGCGCATCGGTTACTTCAACGTAGACCGGGATAGCACCGTGGGCAAGCTGGTGTTCAATCGCACCGTGGCACTGAAAGATTCCTGGAAGAAGCAGAACGGTTGATCAGTAGGAAAAAATGGCTGCAACAATTCAATAAACCGAAACATAAGCATATGGAAGAGAATGAAACCGACATCACGGCCCTGGTGGAGAAGTACGAGCAGATGCGCGCACTCGGGAGGAACATCTACTTCGATGCTGATGAGTTCGCCTTACTGGCGGAGTATTACAATGCTGAAGGGGACAACGATGAAGCAGAACAGCTGATCCGTGAGGGGCTCCGGATGCATCCCGGTAGCTCCGCACTGATGTTGTTGCGGGCAAAGACACTGGTCTTCGCGGAGCTGTATGAAGAGGCTCTCGACTACCTGCGACTGATATCTGATGAGGGTGGGGTGGAGCATGCCCTGCTCCGTATTGAGTCGTTGTTGCACCTCGATCGTTACGAAGAAGCGGATCAGTTGATCAATGAGACACTGGAGCTGGACCTGGTAATGGATGATCGCTACTATTTCATTACCGAAACAGCATACCTGTTAAACGATGTCGATCAGTTTGACCGTGCGATCACTTTTCTTGAAGAAAGCATGAAGATCGATGATGCCAATATCGATGCCATTGTTGATCTGGCCTACGCCTATGAGATGAAAGGTGACCTGGAGAAAGCAATCGAACAGAATAACCGCCTGCTGGACATTGATCCCTACTCCTACGAAGCGTGGGTCAACATTGGCAAGCTCTACTCCATGAACAGAGAGTATGACAAGGCGATTGATGCATTCGATTTTGCCCTTACCATCAACGAAAATGATCTTTCAGTGATGAAGATGAAAGCACTCTCGCTCTACCTGAACGACAACACGTCCGAAGCAGTATCCATCTTCGAGGAGTGCCTGAAACAGAGCCCTGATGATGAGACCCTCTACGACTCACTGTTCGAAGCCTACGAGGTGATGGAGCAATATGATGAGATGATGAAGCTGATCGATAAGAAAGAGGCACTCTTCGGTAGCGAGGGCATCCTGGTAAAACGTGCTATTGTGCATCTCAACCGTGAGGAGATCGACAAGGCAAAGGAGCTGTTTGAACAGATTCCCGAAGGTGAAAAGGAGAGCCTCGACTATTACATGCTGGAGGGAGAGCTGGCATTTTATGACAACGACCTCAAACGGGCTGAAGCAGCCTATATGAAGGCGGCACTCATCTCCGAGGAGAATGAGGAGATCCTTGACCGGCTCGCCAACATCAGCCTGGCACAGGAGAAATTCGAACAGGCAGCAACCTACCTGGAAGAGCTGCTTGAGATAGCCCCCGATTTTCCCGCTGCCCGGTCACGACTCGCTTACATCCGCTTCGAGATTGGCTCCAAGGAGCCTTTCGACCAGATCATGGCACAGTTCTCCGATGAGGAACTGCGTGCCCTGCTCAGCCTCATCTCCGGTAGCAGTGAGGAGGAGTACCCCAATTACAGCCGTGAGAAGATGCTCACGCGCCTGAATGAAGCACGGGAGAACCGTGTGCTCTTCAAGAACATCAAATACTGAGCAGGACAGCTATTTCTAAATAGTGGGCGGCTACGCTTGAAAAAAATGTTGTGCCTGTATCAGGACTCAGCAGAAGCTACAAAGCAGCTTTCACCGATTC
Organism: Porphyromonadaceae bacterium; assembly: GCA_003517675.1. Classification (GTDB taxonomy): domain Bacteria; phylum Bacteroidota; class Bacteroidia; order Bacteroidales; family Dysgonomonadaceae; genus Proteiniphilum. The sequence goes on from DPAC01000160.1 coordinate 13,652, forward strand.
TGCCAGGGGGGTGGTAGGCCTGCCGATTAATGCGGACAACTGATGGGAATCATCAAACAGATCGTCCTTTGACGCAGAAACATCCCAGCTGGCGATGTCCGAAGCCGTACCTTCGGGAATTCCAAAACTTTCCAGGATTTTCTTATACTCAGCTTCCGGCATGTTTTTGTAAGGAATATTTTTCCCGGTTTGTTTAGATATTTCTGCGGCCAGATCTGCCAGTGTGTAATGTTCGTCGCCTGCCAACTCATACACTTTGCCCTTGTGGCGTTCATCTGTGATAACCACTGCGGCCGCTTCGGCATAATCAGCACGTGATGCCGATGAAATTTTCCCGTTCCCTGCACTTCCCAACAATGCACCTCCTGCCAGTGCTCCTCCGATTGATGCGGTGTAGTTTTCGGTGTACCAACCGTTGCGCAGGATGGTATAATCAATGCCGGAAGCTTTTAATGCTTCTTCTGTTTTCAAATGTTCGTCCGCAAGATTCAATGTGGAGGAGTCGGCATGTAGTACGCTGGTATAAACAATCCATTTTACACCGGTTTTACCGGCTGCCTCTATCACGTTGAAATGCTGACGGGCACGCTGACCTATTTCGTTCCCAGAGATAAGTACCAACCGGTCGATGCCTGCGAGTGATTCTGTCATCATTTCGGGACTGTTATAATCAAAGGGGCGTACTTCAACTCCCAGGGCGGATGCTTTCTCCGGCGTGCGGGCAAGCGCTACAATGTTTTCAACGGGAACTCGTTTCTTCAATTCTTTCACCACGAGGGTTCCCAGTTGGCCCGTGGCTCCTGTAACTGCAATTTTCATTCTGTTATTGTTATGATTTGTTTTTTATTTCGTATCGACTGATACCCGGTTATTTCTGTAGATCACCCATTCAAAGGGATTTGTAAAATTGTAATTCATGACGCAGCTGTGTGATCTCTGATTGCAATGCCCGCACCCTTTCCAGCATATGACGGAGTGCGTCGATACCCTCCACATTGATATCCATCTCATAATGCCATCTGATAAACTGTTCCAGGTCAGAGAGATCATCGAATTCAATAAAGCGCTCCTCGTCCTGATCAATGACCCGTATCAGGCCTACCTCATGCAGGGATTCAATAAATGACTCTTCTACCTCGTAAATCCTCAGGCACTCGCTATATTGTAACCTGTTCCCGCTCATTGTTTCCTTATTTTAGATAATTGGGTGAATAACTCTTTCTCTCTCTCCGAAAGATGTTCGGGTAACTGCACCTTCAGCGTCACATACAGATCACCGAAGTGTCCCTCTTTTTTATATACTGGGAATCCTTTGCCTTTCAGTCGCAATTTTGTGTTCGGCTGAGTACCTGGTTTGATGGTCATTTTCACCTGCCCATCGAGCGTGTGAATCATCACTTCCCCTCCTAAAACCGCTGTGTAGAGGTCGATTGTGGCTTCCGTGTAGAGGTCGTCGCCCAGGCGTTTAAAGTCAGGATCCTCCTCAATTCTGAAAGTGATATAGAGATCGCCATTGGGGCCACCGTTCACTCCCGGCTGTCCATATCCCGGCAGCTTGATCTTCTGTCCGTCGGAAACACCTGCAGGAATGGTGATGCGCACATTTTTGCCATTTATTGCCAGCGTTTGCTGATGCGTCTGCCTGGCCTGGCGGAGCGTCAGGTTCAGTTCCGCGTTATAATCAGCTCCCTTGTATTTGCGACGCCTGCCGGCAGAGCTGCCGGATCTCTGTCCAAAGCCACTGCCGAACATGGAGTGGAAAAAGTCTGAGAAATCGTCGTCCGAAAAATCACCTTCGGTATAGAAGGTCTGACCTCCCGGATTGCCCCATTGGTACTGACTCCTTTGCCGCTGATACTGCTGTTGAGCCTTCTCATACTCCTCCCCATGTTTCCAGTTCTCACCGTACTTATCATATTTGGCACGTTTCTCCGGGTCGCTTAGTACCTCGTTGGCCTCATTCAGTTCCTGAAACTTCCTGTGTGCCTCCCGGTCGTTAGGGTTCAGGTCGGGATGCAGCTTGCGCGCCAGCTTGCGATAAGCCTTTTTGATCTCTTCCGCCGATGCATTCCGGTCGACTCCCAGAATCTTGTAATAATCAATGTATGGCATTTTCCTGTGTATCGTTTTGTAACAGACTGGCATCCTGAAGCCGTTTGCTAAGCACAAGATGCACCACGGAATAAACAACTGTTTTTTTAAATTGTTCACCTGCCTGCTAATGCAACAGGGAAGCTCTGATAACTTTAGGAATCGGAATATATAATCATTTCTATTTCAGATTATATGCATCATCTGAAACGGTACCTGAACTTCCCGGAACTCTTGCCTGCCTGGGGGTTTTCAACCGTATGAAAAGCTGTGGATATTCATTTAAATTTATTCGTGAACATATTTCAATTTATAATGTTTGTAAATAAAAATAGATTTTGGATGATGCATTTATATTCTTTGTTCAAACCGTTCAAGTTAGGTATAAAGAAAGGAGGAATCACAACTGAATATGAACTGGTGGAGATCAAAGACTACCTTCTTCCATTGTTGGATGAACCTTTTCCTGCTTCAATTGGGGCAAAATATGAATCCACACGCAAAAGCATGGGCAGAAAAATAAATTCGCCTGATGCTTTTATTTTTGTGACATATAAAGCCAACGAAAAAGAAAAAGGTGAGTCAGTCTCTCCGACATTTAAGTACAGAAACAAATTTCAAAAAATAAACGACAAATAGTATAAAATATGGAAAAAACAATGAAAGCAGCACGCTTATATGAATTGGGGAAACCTCTTGTAATAGAAGAGGTTCCGGTACCGGAATTATCGGATGACGATGTGTTGGTAGAAGTGAAAGCTTCATTTGTAGCGCCATCCATGAATGATATTCTAAATCCGGGCGGAAATTTTATTCGCCCTTCTTTACCGGCTATTTTTGGTTCCGATGCTGTTGGAATCATTTCTAAATTAGGGAACAAAGTAAGAGGATTAAAAGAAGGTCAGAAAGTATGGGTCAATTCGATCCTTTATGATAAGACGGATGAATACGCGTTAATGGGCCGGGAAGGATTGAGTGATACGATGGCATTTCAGGGCATGTTCACTTTTAACCCGAACAACGTACGTCTTTTAGATGAATATCAAGGCTCCTTTGCTCAATATGTAAAAGCGCCCTCGACAAATGTGGCAATCTTACCGGATAATTTTCCTCTTGAACAGGCAGTCCGTATTGGTTACCTGGGAACAGCATATCAAGCTTTGAAATATGCAAATGTTCATTACGGCTCAACCGTATTGATTAACGGCGCTACCGGAACCGTCGGTACAAGCGCTGTGCTGCTGTCTTTAGCGATGGGTGCGGTAAAAATAATTGCCGTAGCAAATAAGAAAGAGCGATTGGAAAAAATCAGGCAGATTAATCCGTCGGTTATTTCCACCTTGTCACTCCTTGATGGCGACGTGACCGGCAAGATCAGAGAATTGACAAACGGAAAAGGGGCCGAGTCATTTGTTGATTGCCTTCAATACGTTGATACGCAGTCAACTCATCAATGCTTATATGCAGTGAAAAAAGGAGGGACGGCTGTATTTGTTGGCGGGGCAACCGGAAATATCAATATTCCTTATGGTTTTCTTTTAGGAACTGAAATAAAGTTAACCGGGTCATTATGGTTTCATAATTATGAAGCAAATGAAATGGTTAGCCTGGCTCAATCCGGTTTGCTAAATTTAAGTTTGTTTGATGTAAAAACCTTTTCACTGGACGAGATAAACGAAGCTGTTGCTCTTGCAGGATCAAGATTAGGAGGATTAACAACCGTAATGGTAAAAATATAACTAATGTCTTCAATAATTAAAAGCTAAGAAAATGGCAACAATGAAAGCAATGCAGGTAGAAATGGCCGGTGGAGATTTTCAATTGGTTGAAATTCCGGTACCGGTACCGAAAGAAAATGAAGTACTGATAAAAGTAGAAGCCTGTGGAATCTGTCACAGCGATGCAATGGTAAAAGAAGGATGGGTCCCAAATCTACCATATCCTTTGGTACCGGGGCATGAAGTAATCGGAACAATAACAGAGGTCGGGAAAAATGTAAAGTCATGGCAAACAGGTCAAAGGGTAGGCGTGGGCTGGCATGGCGGCCATTGTTTTGAATGCGAACCTTGTCGTCGGGGCGACTTCATTAATTGTGTCAATGGGAAGGTCCCCGGAATTAATTACAACGGCGGTTATGCTGAATATATGTGTGCACCGCAAGATGCACTGGCTTCAGTTCCCAAAGAATTGAATTCGGAAGAAGCCGCCCCTCTTCTTTGTGCCGGTATCACCACGTATAATGCGTTAAGAAACAGCGGAGCTAAACCGGGTGATACGGTTGCAATACAAGGTATAGGCGGTTTGGGTCATTTGGCAGTACAATTCGCGAATGCTGCTGGTTACAGAACCGTTGCAATTTCTCACGGAAGTGAAAAAAGAGAATTGGCATTGAACCTCGGCGCTCACATTTACATAGATGCAAGTAACACCAATGCGGCCGAAGAGCTGCAAAAAATTGGAGGAGCTGACATTATTCTGGCAACCGCGCCTAACAGCAAAGTTATTTCGGAAATAACAAACGGCCTGAAGCAACGAGGTAAACTAATCATTGTTGCTGCGGCGAGCGAGCCCATGGAGGTTATCCCGTTCACGCTTATTTCCGGTAAAACCATTCAGGGATGGCCCTCGGGTGATGCAAAAGATTCTGAAGATACGATGAATTTTTCGGTCTTGAAAAATGTTCGTCCTCAAATTGAAGTTTTTCCGTTAGAGAAAGCAAATGAGGCCTATAACAAAATGATTACCAATAAAGTAAGATTTAGGGCTGTATTGAAAATGCAATAAGTCCCGGTCTTTAAACAAAACATACATTAAAACCGCTTATTCAACAAATTAATTAAAGGAGATTGACATGAATATCAAGAATTATTTAAAAGGTTTCGACATTAAATTACTCGTCGTCAGTTTGCTATTGATACCAATAGCTACTGCTTATGGATACGGAAGGAACCAGGAAAAAGAACAGAATGCACAGACAGGAAAAAAGAACGAACAAAATATCGTTCGTAAAGAGATTGATTATAAGGCAGGAAAGACACCATTAAAAGGGTATCTTTTTTATGACGAGAATAAAACGAAGAAAAGTCCTGGAATCATTGTTGTGCACGAATGGTGGGGCAATAATGCTTACAGCCAAAATCGGGCTAAGATGTTGGCAGAATTAGGCTACACAGCATTTGCAGCCGACATGTACGGCAATGGCCTTATACTTGATAATCCGGTGGATGCAGAAAAAAATGCAGGTGCTATTTATGCTGATGTGGGTTTATTGAAAGAAAGAATAACAGCCGCTTACGATGTTTTGGTAAACAGCGGTTTTGCAGATCCGGAACGTATTGCAGCAATAGGTTACTGCTTCGGTGGTACGGTGGTCTTAAACGCTGCCAGTTTAGGGGTCCCGCTCGATGCAGTTGTAAGTTTTCACGGTGGGCTTGCAGGTTTTAAAGCGGACCCGGCAATTAAAAACACGCATGTTCTCGTCTGCAACGGAGCAGCAGATAAATTTGTATCCCAGGAAGATAAGGATAATTTTAAAAATCAAATGAATGCTGTCGGCGCTGCCTATGAATTTAAAGAATATGAAGGAGCCTTGCATGCTTTCACAAATCCCGAATCAACGGAAGCAGGCAAGAAATTTAACATGCCCATTGCTTATAATGCGGCAGCAGATGCAGACTCGTGGAATGATATGAAGAAATTTTTCTCAAAGTATTTTCCTGTTAATTAAATAATAAGGCCATAATGAGTCCCCTCCTAAAAGAGACCTTTTGGGAGGGGACTCGTTATTTAAACCACTGTCTCGCTATGTTTTTTATACATTGTTGTATTTTAGTAGCCGCCCCCTTCCCTTCCCAATCTTTCTTAGAAACGTCTGAAGCTCGACAATAATCTTGCTGAAAATGCCATCCGTCCCATTGCCTTATCCCGAAAGAACTTCATGTTTGTGGCAATCACGAGGCAGCAGCAGAGAATACGGCCATAATCTGCTCGCTGTTGACCTCCTGCAAAGAGACGGGAGTGAACCCGCGGGAATGGCTCATCGATGTGATAGGCAAGATGCCCTATTACCAGAACCCGGGGAATGAAGAAAACCTGAAGATGCTCTTGTCGAATTACTGGAAAAAGGAGGAAACTGGCGAATCTCTAGTCAAAATCTAATAATGCTAACGGTAACTGAGAATGCAGTAATTTCGGTAAATTAAAGTGCAGTGTTTTCGGTAACAACAATGCAGCACTTTCGGTAACAATGATGCAGTAATTTCAGTAACAACTGTGCATCTTTTGCAAAGGTAATTTATTTATTCACTTTTTCATTCTTTGTTCCCATTTTTCATTCATTTTTTAGTTTTCATTAAAAATAGTTTTTCTGTTAGTCATTCTGTAACTTTTGCCCTCGAGTTGTAGGAGTTGACTTTTATAGAGCAGTCTATCTAGAAGAGCCGTTGCCAGCACTTCGTCATCAAGTGAACGAGCCCACTCTGCAGGAGATTTATTGGTGGTGATTATAAACGAAGTGGATTCATATATGCTGTTTACAAAGGCAAAGAGAAGATTCCCTTCTTCACGATTTACAGATATATTCATCAGATCATCTATGACAATCACGTCCGCGGCAATCAGGTTCTTATATTCTCTTTTTGTACTGGCAACTATATTTTTCAACTTAAGGGTGGTGAGTAGTTCATCCATATTTCTGAAATAGGCTTTATACCCCTTATCAATGGCATCGGCACAAAGACCGGCGGCAATAAATGTTTTGCCTACACCACAAGGACCCGCAAGCATAAGGTTGAAGCTTTCTTCCACCCAATGCAGTTCCCTAAGCTGGTTTAGTTGAGTTACGCTCAACCCATTTGAGATAGAGTGGTCATACATGTCGAGATTATGTGCTAATGGAAGTTTGGCAGCTTTTAAGCGTAAAAGTCTCTGCTTCTCTTCACGTACCTTCACTTCTGACTCCAGCACCAGCGTCAAAAAATCATCATAACTGGGAGATTCTTTCTGCGCTCTGAGCAGGATATCCTGAGCATTGATGGTTAGTCCGGAGAGCCTGAGTCGTTTTGCATACCCTCGTATGGTTGTTAATTTATCCGGAGTCATATCACTTGCTTTTAAAGAGGTTTTGATAGACATCTATAGTGGACTTGTTTGGCTTGATATTTACCATCAATTGCGTTTCGGGAGTGCCAAGAGATTTGATCTCCACCTCATTATCATTCTCCTTGATTACCGCACCCGAGGAGAGTATTGACTTAAAGTCATTCGCGCTGAAGAGGGATTTCTCAAGACACATATCAAGTGCTTTGTCAGTGTCTTCCGGCGCGTATTTTGCCAGGCAGTTCAACATGACCGTTATCTGGTCCCTTATATAGCGGGGATAGCGTTCTTTTAATTTGGACAGGAAGATTTCAGCTCCTGATTGATCCGTGAACTGGACCTTCACCTGATCACTGAGTTTTTGAATGCTCGTTGATTTATCACGCTGATGATTATGGTTGATGACTTTCTTCCCGCGCCCGGCCGGTATAAGGTGCTTTGCCAGGAGCTCTCCATCCATGGTTTTGATCACGAGGGTGCCATTTTCTTCATCGACAAGAACCCTGGTCTCTTCACCACGGTACGTGCCGAAAGGAAGCGAATAGGTGTTCCCTTTATAACGTAGGCTGTTTGTGCTTTGAACTTTATGCCCTGACTCCAACGTGGAGGAAGTTACGGGTATATAAGGTTGTAAATCCTTACATTCAGAACACCATGCCTGGTAGGGCACCTTGCAGGTAGTATTGTGAACCATGGCATTGCCTGTCCTGCTCAGCCAGTATTCAGCTTCCTTGTTAAGATTATCCAGATTGCTGTATGACCTGTTCAATAGAAAGTTCTGTTTGACATATTTGACCACGTTCTCTATTTTCCCCTTGCTTTCGGGGTCTGCTTTCCGGCAGAAGACAGGCCTGAACGGGCGGCTCTTGACATAGCTGTTGAACACCTCTGTCATGAGATAATCCCCAATGTTCTCATCATAAAGAAAAACAGAATCCTGGTCATAAATAACAAACTTGGGTATGCCGTGGAAGAAACGAAAAGCAAGCTCATGAGCGTAAACAGCTTTCTCACTGGTGAAGGGTTTATCCTCAAACCAAATGAACTTGTAGCGGCTATATTCCAGAATCATGGCAAAGAAGTAAACTTTGATCCTTGAACCATCACCTTTTCGTAGGCTGTGTTCACCAAAGTCGACCTGGGCATATTTACCCGGCGGCGTATCGGGTAGAGGGCCATACTCGCGCTTATCTACTTTTAACTTGGGCAGGTTATGTTCCTGGCGAATCTTCATCACAAAGTTGTAAACCGTTTTAGGTGCTACACGAGGAAAAGAAGGATAATGCTCTTTTAACCAATCATGCATCTGCGCTGCCGATGTATCCTGGAACTGTCCCAGCCGTTCAACGATGAAGCCCCTGTATGGCTCCAGAATGCAGTCACGTTCGTTCAAGTTATTTGAGTACTTCTCGAACTCCTTGAGATCCATCTCAAGGTACTTCTTTACTGTTCTAAAATTGATCCCGAGATAATCGGCTATCCATTGAATCGATTGATGCTCTTCATGACGGAGCCGGTGAATAGTGTCGTACATAATGTAACAATTTAGTGATTTGTATTCCTTTTCTGTCATAATACCTTTGCTTTAAAATTATGACTCAAAGGTGAAAATTATTCTCAAAAACACTGCACTATTGTTACCGTTTTTACTGTACTATTGTTACCATTATTGCTGTAGTCTTGTTACCGTTTTCACTGTACTGAGATTTCCATTTTTACTGCATTTCTAATTTCCGGTAACAAATAATCCTCTAATAATATCTACTGGCACTCTAATAATACGCTAACAATTTACTGGAGATCCCGACATTGTCGGAATATGAGATTAGATGAAATCTGTGGGTACAGATGCTCCGGAATAATCATGGGGTAGTTATTCGGGTGCTTACTTTCCGACTAACCTGCATTTTTCAGCTTTTTGAAAAAAATGGGGTTTTTCGGAGCGGACTCATCGATGTTTTTTGGTCTCTTTGTATGAACGCTAACGGTCACGTGTATGGTGTCGTTTGGGCGATTCGAAGCACGAACCTTGAAGAACGCATCGCTAAAAAGTTTATTAAATGTAGCACCCTCGAATTTAGCACTATCCGCCATATTCATTATACACGATGTTTTTTCCGTCGTTTTGGTCGTGCGGTTGGGCAGACACACTCTTTGCCAAGCTTGGGTTTTAGCGTTGGCTGGTGCGGCTTGGCAATGTGTATAGCTGTTTAGCATTAGCAATATTTGTTTTTTAAAATGTTATTTATTTCAGTTAAAAAACTGTCATCCGGAGATTTGTTTAAAGCTGTGTCCCTGTATTTCTTATAAAGTTCTATGATTTTATTTTCGGTTTTCTTGCTGAGTAATGTCAAGTCAAGCATCATTGCTTTGTTAAGGTCATTAGGTTCAAATTTTTGTAGTCCATTACCATATTCCCTGCGGTTGTCTTCAAATATCTCTCTTGCAACGTCTGTCAACAAATACGCAAACAAAACATCAACATTCAAATTGTCAAACAAGCTATTTTGAACTGGATAAACGCAATGAAATGTTGTCAGATTGGAAATGTTCGCTTCATTTCTAATAAATTTTAATCCACTTCTGTTGAAAACGGAAACCCAAATTGGTGAGGGCGGACGATTCTCTAAAGAATACCATGGAGTTCTACAGGCGGTCAGATACTTTTTATCAATTCCTGATTTTTCTCCAAGTTCAAGGTATCTTAAAACATTTTCATCCTTAGAACCGATTGCGTTTAATAAGAATGTCTGTCTGTCGCTATTTACCAAAGAATGGAAATTGTCTGTTGTAAAAAAATTGTCTTTAACGTCCACTGCTTTGCAAATGCAAGGGAGTAAATATTTTTCATCAATTCCATATTGCTTTGCTTTCGATTTGGAAAAAGTGAAATATTCATTTGCACCTGTTGCAATACCACGTACGACCTTGGCTACACTTGAGAATGGGATTAAATTTTTATATCTAATTCCGTTTTGTTCTTGGTAATATTTACGCCACTTTACTTCAGGTTGAAGTTCATTGATGTCAAAAGTTGAATCGTCAATATTGTTAAGTGGATAATTTGAAATGTAGCTTTTAATAAGCTCTAAGTCATCAATTTTTTTAATAGTTGAAAACTTCACTTTTTGACTGTGTTTATCATTTGAACACAAAAGAATACACGCAGTTGTTAAAGCGTCATCAAAAACATTTTCTTCAAAATCGAAAACGACTATATGCCTTAAAACTTTATTCTGTTTTAATGCCGACTTAACAAGTTTGCCATAATCTGAATTCAAAAACTCGGAAGGTATGATGTAGGCAAGTCTGCCATTTGGTTTTAGCTGGTAAATAGACTTTAATAAAAAAAGTGTATATAGATTTGTAAAGCCATTAAGTTTAATTTTTAAACGATTTTCGATTTCGTTTAAAATCGTTTTGTTGTCATAATCGTGAAACTTAAAATAAGGTGGATTGCAAATGATACCATCATATTTATTGTCCCAATCATTGAACATATAATCTTTTAAATGTAAATCGACATTGGGGGTATCGTTGAAAATTTCTTTTGCTACGGCAAATATTTTTTCATCAATATCAAAGCCTTTTATAGATAAATCGGATTTTTTGTTGAGTAGGGCTCTTGAAAAGACACCAAGGCCAAACGCAGGTTCTAGAACTGTTTGTATAGTTTGGTTACCAAACAACCAATCAGCCATTAATGATGCCAATTGAAAAGGTGTGAAGAATTGGGCAAACCTTTTCCTATGCTCTAAAGAATTTAATTTAGAGTAGCTTTTCTCAACCTGATTATTTGTTGCGAGTGATATGTCTTTAATTTCAATCATTAGAATTCTTTAATATCAATACCAAGAATGTTAATCAAATTATCCACATCAAGATATGCCGTTCCTCCTTTGAAGGTAACATAAAACAAAAGCCTACCTCTATCCATTTCTTTTCTAACACTTTCGTGAATAGGTTCTTCAACTTTTGAAGCAATGGGTGTACCTGATTTAGAATTGATTTTGATTGTGGTTTTGTTTTGATTTCTGGTATCCTTCTCTACCGAAAAGATTATACCTTCATTGTTTGAATCAGAAATTATTGAAAGTATCTGTTCAAATGAAATACCATAAACCTTGTCAAAGAAAACCTGAAAATAAAAATGTGGAACATTGAAAGTTTCTATCCACTTATAAACTACTTTAATGTCTTCAACTTTTGGAGTGATTGACAGGTAATCTCTCTTTTGAATTTGTTTAATGGCATCTTTTAGTGTTCTGAAATAGTCTTTGAGTTCCGATAGCCTTTCTGTTGAACTCCAACTTGGAACCCTAAAATCTGTCACTGATAGAGTCTTAGATGTAATGCCTTGCAGCAAATCGATGTATGCTTGTCTTAAAGGATGATTTAATTCTTCCTGAAATTCTAAAAGAATTTTATCTCTTGTCTGTAAGGCGATTTGACTAAATTTTTCAGTCCTAACTTGCATTGCTTCTTCATATTTGTCTATCAAGAAAGCACTTGACCTTACTTCAATACCCGCTATTGCCTTTTTTACATACTCCGTAATTGTATGGTGTGGAATTTGGCTTATATCAAAGCCTAAGTCATTGATAAAATCTTCTTTTCTGAAAATTAACAAGTCTGGTCTTTTCCCAATTGTATCAAGCTCATCTTGAAACACTTGATAAAAAGTATCAAACCCATCTTCACCGGCTACTAAGTCATCAGACTTGCCATATTTAACTGCGACAAAGTTTTTTGAAGTTTCATTAATTGCCCTAAACACCAAATTTTCAGCCCAATCTCCCTGTTCCTTATTTGTAATGAAATTTGACGATGCTTGTGTCGGTGTTCTCGCAGGGTCTCGTGGAAGTCCAAAGTCCACTAAAGCTGGTGGAACTGTTTTAGTTAATTCTCTTATTTTGTCGTAATATGTCATATTCAATACTTGTTCTACAAAGTTACATTTTTAACTTCCAAAACATCTGTTTTGCATAAGATTACCGAAAACGACTGATGGAATCTTTCTATATTGTGGAACTTCTTTACCAACATATCCATTAATTTCGTTTTCTACCCTTCTTTCAATTTGTCATTTTTTTATCTTAAGTGCTAAGACTTGGACTTTTAGCAATGTGTCTTTTAATTTGTTTGAAGGATTTACAAGTTCTTCAATAATTGTATTTATCCAATCAATCGTATTATTCATGTTGTCTGTGTTTTAGCCTTGTTTTCCAACGTTTGTGTATACGCAATAGTCTGGCGTATAATTTCATATATACTTCGTGTTCGTTTTTCTAATATGCTCATTATAAAATCAATATAAAATAGTCTGTTTTTAATGTAAATGCGCATACAGAACTTCCAAATTGCTTATAATATGTTGTTTTCTTAAATATCAAGATTATCCTATGGGTTTGTTATCTGATCAAATCCTTTCGTTCAAATATGGGTATATATTTCAGGGGTCTTACTGCTTGCATGACATGTCGCTCTTGAATGTAACGCAAATCTCTGCCGGACTCTGGCAGGTGCGTGGCAAACGAATGACGCAACGAATTTACGGAAATATTTTTATTGATGCCAACTTTCTTTAATGGAATTTTCAAAATATTTTGAACACTTCGTGTGGAGTATTTTCATCACAAAAAAATTCCGAATATGAGAAAGAAATCAGGTTTTACTTTTGTCGAACATGCTATTGTACTTGTTCCTGAAGTGTGAAAATGTTGTCCACAAAATGGAAAAACAGGTTACGTTACAGGGGCAGAACCTCTCACTTCATCCATATATTCATTGTCTCGTCCCGGACGGTCGGATACTCCCTAAGTGATCCATTGCCAGCCTTCGATTGCAAGTGCTGAACATGTGGTGAGATACCTTGGGAAAACTTACCGGTATCAATCCTTGTCATTGTCCAATCTGTAAAACGGGTCAAATGATTAGAATCAGTCTGTCAGAAGTTCACATATATGAGACCAGGTTAATTGTCCAGACACTGTCTGGACATCTGGATATTCCATGTAAAATTTTCTCATATTGAAAAGATTCGACCTTGAAAATCCTTTCCCAATCTCATCGGTTAATTGTTTTGATAATTCAAGGATTATTTGTCTTGATGATGAATTGTCAATGTTATTAACCTTTTCATTTTCGATAATTATTCTTCCAATATTCCAGTAAGCTGTAATTAGCTCATTATTAACATTAATTGCAACAGATTTTCTTGCGGAGAAAATAATTTCTTTAATGTTGTCAATCAGGTTATTTTGATTTTTCTGTATATCTTTTTTCATAGATGTAAAGATAATTATTTTGTGTATTGCCTGATTTTCAAGCTTGCCGCTAACATCTATGAACACGCCATTCTATTGCGTATACATTTCATATATACTTCGTGTTCGTTTTTCTAATATGCCCATTATAAAGTCAATACAAAAATAGTCTTTTTGAATGTAATCGCGCATACAGAACTTCCAAATTGCTTTTCATTGGTTGTTTTCTTAAATATCAAGATTATCCAAAGGATTTTTTATCTGATCAAATCCTTTCGTTGTAATATGGGTATATTTTTCAGTCGTTTTACTGCTGACGTGACCAGGTCGCTCCTGAATGTACCGTAAATCTGTATCTGATTCGAGCCGATGCGTGACAAACGAATGGCGCAACGAATGTACGGAAATATTTTTATTGATACCAACTTTTTTTTCGGAACATTCATACCGGAATTGAAGAGGCAAAGAACGTGACTGACTGCAAGATTCACGGTGAAAATGGTGTAACAACATGGGCGGCCTACTTTCGTAACCCGCCCCTGTAAAAAGCTTATCGCTTGTTTTGTGGAGATTACCGGACTCGAACCGGTCACCTCAACACTGCCAGTGTTGCGCTCTAGCCAGATGAGCTAAACCCCCTTACATAATTGTGGTGCAAAGTTAGAGATTTTGTTTATATTTGCAATTGAAATTGCAGAGAAAAAAAATAAAAAAACACCACAGATGATTGTCTTCAACACCACTTTCCATGTAGATGCGGCTCTTCACGAAGAGTTTGTGGATTACATGCTGGAGGTGTTCATCCCCATTGCCACCCGCAGTGGATTGCTCACCTCACCCCGACTCTCACGGGTCTTCGGTGAGGAAGGGGAGGAGGGTTACTCCTATGCCATGGAGTTCACTGCTGCCGATCTGGCAACACTGGAACAGTGGAACAATGAAGAAAGCAATCGGGTAGTTACCCCCTTGCTGGAAAAGTTCAGGGAGAAGGTGGCTGGCTTCTCCACCGTGATGCAGACCATATCCTACTGACCGATGCAGAAAGAACGAATCATTATGGGGATCGACCCCGGTACGCAGGTCATGGGTTATGGTATTCTCCGTGTGCTGGATAACAAACCGTCGATGATGGCCATGGGAGTCATGGAGCTGGGCAAGTATGGCGATCATTACCTGAAGCTGGCGAAGATCTATACACGTGTGATCGGTCTCATCGATGAGTTCCTGCCCGACGAGCTGGCCATAGAGGCTCCTTTCTTCGGAAAGAATGTACAAAGCATGCTCAAACTGGGACGTGCCCAGGGGGTGGCCATGGCGGCCGCCATCTCGCGTGACATCCCCATTCATGAATATGCTCCACTTAAAATCAAAATGGCGATTACCGGTAATGGTAGGGCAGCGAAAGAGCAGGTGGCATACATGTTGCAGCAGATCCTGAGGATACCTGACGAACAGATGTTGCCACAACTCGATGCTTCAGACGGATTGGCGGCCGCTCTGTGCCATTTTTACCAGTCGGATATTGCTACCGGTGACAGGAAATATAGCAACTGGAAAGATTTTGCCAACAAAAATCAGGACAAAGTGCGGAAATAGATCTTTTTTTTTTAACTTTGCTTATCTGATCAAAATAATGACCTTTTTCAATTCATTGAGATCAGGTGTGACGGTCACCAATATATAAACAGATTGTATGAAACGAGCCTTAACATGTTTTGCACAAAGGAACATGATTAAAGCGAGTTCTATGTGAAACATTTGAAAATGAAAGTTTTAATCAGATGAATGAACTTGTTTCGCATATTGAATTTCTGCTGCATGATCACAACTGCGTGATCATCCCCGGCTTTGGTGGTTTCGTGGTAAACACCACGCCGGCACGCAGAGACGGGATCGCCACTTTCTTCCCGCCCTCGTGTGAATTGGTTTTCAACCGTGATCTCACACATAATGACGGCTTGTTGGCACAATCCTACATGAAAAGCGAAGAAATCCCCTTCGAAGCGGCAATGACGAAGATTGAACTGGCAGTGGAGGAATTAAAGCACCGGCTGAGAGATGATCGACAAGTTGTCTTGGGCGAGCTTGGACAGTTTATCATGAACGATGACAAACGGTTTATATACAAACCGTCTCATTTTGTACAGCCTGCTTTTTTCGGTCTGTCAAAGGCTGCACTCAAGCCGTTGATTCAGATGCAGTCTCCTGCAGTTAAAGTTTCTACGGGGGAACAGAGACAACCACGATACCGCTCAGTAGGTATCGCTTCAGCCGCAGCATCGATTCTTCTGTTGATGATGTTCCTGCTTCCGGTGGGTGATCGCACCATCGTGAGACAGTCCGCGCAGATTCTCTCGGAGAGCGATCTGTTTGGTAGTAGTCCCTTCCAGCGCAACGTCACTGCTGAAAACACATCGGAGGGCGTTGCAACAAATGCAACAGATGCAACAAATGCAACAAATGCAACAAATGCAACGGAGGTGGCAGAGATGACCACCACAGATGATAACATTCAACCGGAGCTTACAGCTCAAACACCGCTGGCAGTTGCTGCAGCAGATGAAGACCAACCCCGCTATTACATCATTGTGGGTGTATATAAAGTGAAAGAGGTGGCAGAGAAGATGATGGAGAATCTTCTGAAGGATGGATTCTCTGATAGAGGATGGATGAGACGTCCCGGACGGATCGATGTGTATGCGCGCTCTTTTACTGAAAAAGAGGATGCGGTAAGCACTTTGAGGAAAATACACAAGGAATTCCCTGATTACAGGGATGCATGGATTTTAAAACGATAAACGGTTATGTCATTCAAAAGCAAAGTAATTGCAGGATTTCTGCTCTATTGGGTTTACCAGATTTATAAGGCAAGAAAGAAGCTGGTCCCCCCGGTTGACAGGTATCGCTTCCCTGATTTTCAGTGAAATACAGCAGGACCCCGGCTTCAAAGAGAGGTTGGGGTTTTTAAAATATCTATCGGGTTGCTGACTTCACCAGAATTGAAAATGTGATCACTTGGAGGCAGCCGGGGTGATCATTTATTTTATCTTGACAATCAAACAATTATCAGATGAAAAAAACAACACTGCTTTTCCTGACGTTTTTTCTTACGGCAGGTCTGCTATACCCACGTCAGATACGCTTGCTGACAATTGGCAACAGTTTCTCTGAGGATGCGGTAGAACACTTCCTTTACGGCCTCGCTGCCGCTGAAGGCGATACCATTGTGATCGGTAACATGTACATCGGTGGATGCTCTTTAGAGACACACTATGCAAATGCATTGAACGATGCACCTGCCTATTCTTACCGCAAGATTGTGGGTGGCAGGAAGCATATTATACCAAATTACAAGCTTTCAGAAGCCCTGGTTGACGAAGAGTGGGATTATATCTCTTTTCAACAGGTGAGTTCCCTGTCGGGTAAGTATGAGACTTATTTTCCCTACATTACTTTCCTGAAGAAATATGCGGAAGATCATCTTCTAAACAGGAATGCAAGGTTCATTTTGCATGTTACCTGGGCTTATGCCGGAGACTCTACGCACGAAGGATTTGCAAATTATAACAGGGACCAGCTGACCATGTACCACGCTATCATCGATGCCACCAAACGGGTTGCTGAAACAACGGGTATTGCTGTTATGATTCCGGCGGGTACTGCCATTCAGAATGGCCGAACCAGTCCACTGGGTGACAGTTTTTGTCGTGACGGTTACCATCTTCAACTCACCTATGGCAGATACACCGCCTCTTGTACCTGGTACGAGATCCTCTTCGGTAAGTCGGTAGTGGGGAACAGCTACCTGCCCCAGGAGATCACTCCCTGTCAGGCACTGATCGCGCAGTTATCGGCTCACTACGCCGTGCGGAATCCGTTTGAGATCACCCCTGTGGTACTCTGCGAAGCATCTGGCCGGGATGTTGTAACCCCTTAACCAGATCACAACTAATCTGTCAGCATCTATTCAATGAAAAGTAAAGCATACGAAGCTCGTTTACTGCATAAAACCTATCCCAAGGCAGATCCCTATGGCTCGTTGTCGATGCCGGTTTATCATACCCTTGCCTATGAGTTTGAAACAGCTGCGGAGATGGAAGAAGCTTTCTGTGGTCGAACAGATGAACATACTTACTCACGGGTGAGCAACCCCACGGTACAGCATTTCGAAGAACGCGTGAAAGAGATCACCGCTGCACATGGCGTGACAGCCCTCAACTCAGGAATGGCTGCCATCAGCAATACATTCTTCACTCTGGCCTGGAGTGGTAGCAACATCGTCACCTCGCGCCATCTCTTCGGCAACACCTACTCCTTTTTCACCAATACCCTGTCCGCTTTTGGCGTGGAGGTACGATTCTGCGACCTTACCAACCCGGGAGAGGTGGCTGCCCATATCGACGGACAGACCTGTGCCCTCTTCGCGGAGGTGATCACGAATCCGCAGATGGAGGTGGCGGACCTGACAGCGCTGAGCCGTGTGGCTCATGCTGCAAATGTGCCGCTGGTGGTGGACAGCACCCTGGTGCCCTTTTCCCATTTTCGGGCAGCCGACTTCGGGGTAGACATTGAGGTGGTCTCCAGTACCAAGTACATCTCAGGTGGGGCGACCAGTCTGGGGGGATTGATTATCGACTACGGGCAGTTTCACTGGAGCCGGTCGCCACGACTGCAATCGCTCGCCGGTGACTCTCCCTCAGCCTTCCATCTCAAGCTGCGTCGCGAGGTACACCGTAACCTGGGTGCCTACATGACTCCCGAGGTGGCTTACCTGCAGTCACTGGGGCTGGAGACACTGCCGGTGCGTTATGAACGTCATGCAGCCACTTGCCGCAGCCTGGCCGAACAACTGCGAACGATACCCGGAGTGGTGGGCGTGACCTATACCGCTCTCGCGGATAACCCTTTTTATCAGGTGAGTCGCCGTCAGTTCGGCGACCTGCCGGGGGCGATGCTCACCTTCGACCTGGCCTCTAAAGAGCACTGTTTTCGTTTTTTGGACCGGTTAAAGATGATCTGCCGTGCCACCAACCTGTTCGACAACCGCTCCCTGATCCTCCATCCCGCCAGCACCATATACGGTTCATTCACTGCTGAACAGCGGGCATTGATGGACATAAAGGAAACCACACTCCGCCTGTCGGTGGGACTGGAGGGCGTGGATTCATTGCTGGCGGATATCCGGCAAGCTTTAAGCGATAAGCGATAAGCTGTCAGCAATCAGCTCAGGAGGTGGGAGCTGAATGCGTGCAGCGTTTGGCCTTTCCCTTTTCGGGTTACGATTGTGGATCTTCTGCGAGGAGTGAGTCGACCAGTGTGTTGAAATCCTTGATGAATGATTCGTAGAAGAGTCCTGTGGCAGGACCGCTGAAGCCTGTGTGTATCTTCCGCACCCTGCCCTGCCTGTCGATGAAGAGGGTGGTGGGGTAGCCGGAGAAGTTCTCCAGCTCTGGCAAGACTCCTTCCACGCTCTCCCTGCCTACCTCACCGCCGAATAGAATGGGGTAGGTTGCATGGTACCGCTCCTTCAGCCGCGTGATCGCCTTCTTCGCATATTCAAAATCATCCTTTCGCTCAAAGGCAATGCCGACCACCTCCACACCCCGTTCCCTGTTGGCTTCGTACCAGGGAGCGAGGAAAGCCATCTCATCCAGGCAGTTGGGGCACCAGCTGCCCAGGATGGAAAGGATCACTACCTTGTCACGGAACCGCTCATCGCTCAGTGAAACAGTGTTGCCCTCCAGGTCGGGCAGCGAGAAGCTGAGTGTTTCCACTCCCTCTTTCAGGGTCGCGATTGAGTAGGGATCCGCCAGTGTCGCCTCCTCATTGCGGCTCCCCAACAGCCGGGTGGTGCCACGGGTGGTATAGAAGGTGCCCTCAAACCGGTCACTGCCGGTGAAAGTGGTCTCGATCAGGTAGGGACTCAATCCACCGAATGCGGAGAGATGAACCCCCTCCTCGGTATAGACCCCCTCCAGGAAGCGCAGGTCGCCCGTGCTGGTGAGGATGGAGCCGGTGACCACTCCCTCATCCGATTTGAAGAGTCCCACGTTGCGGGTGGTGTCGCCCTCCTGACTGATGAAGAGCACATCCCAGCGGCCATCAATGGATGTTTCCGTTGCATGATCCGTGAAGGGGAATCGGTCCGTTACTCCGTACGTGGCACTGAATGGTACGCCCGAATCGCCTTCTATGTAATGCTTCAGGAAGCGTCCTTCCATCCGCTCACCTTTCACCACCCCGCGAATCCCGGCATCGTATGCCGTGATCGGGATCACCAGCGTATCGCCCGCAAAGGTGACACCGGTCAGTTTCACCCGCTCTTCCCCGTTGCGCAGGGTGACGGTGAAGGAGTCCTCCCCGGTCTTCTCCACATCAAACAGGAAGGGTGCCTGTTTACCTTCGGACACGGCCAGCTCGCCGCGCCAGGTTCCCTCCTGCACTCCCTGCTTCGTCTCGCATGAGAGGATTCCCACGCTGAGAATCATCAGGGCAACGGTTTTTTTCAGTTGTCTGAATCGGTTTTTTGTTTTCATTCTAACACAATGAAATCTGTCAAACGTCTATAGGGGATACTCATCAAAAGCATAGAGCAGCGTGGAGAGATATCGTTCTCCCGTGTCGGGCAGGATCACCACGATGCGCTTGCCCGCGTTTTCTTCCTTTTGTGCCAGCTGAAGGGCTGCGAAGGCTGCTGCCCCCGAGGAGATTCCGGCGAGCAGTCCCTCCTTTGAAGCAAGCTTCCTGCCGGTGCGGATGGCATCGTCGTTGGTGACGGTGATCACCCCATCAATCACCGAGGCGTTATAGTTATCCGGGACAAAGCCTGCACCAATACCCTGTATCTTGTGGGGACCCGGGCTGCCGCCGGAGAGCACCGGCGAGTCGGCCGGCTCCACCGCATAGACCCTGATGGCCGGGTTGAGCTCCTTGAGCCGTTTGCCGGCACCACTGGCCGTGCCCCCAGTGCCCACGCCGCTTACCAGGATATCCACCTTGCCATCGGTGTCGCGCCAGATTTCTTCACCCGTGGTATGGTAGTGTATCTCGGGATTGGCAGGGTTTTCAAACTGCTGAAGGATGACCGCATTCTCCGTCTCTGCCTGTAACTCTTTTGCTTTGCCAATAGCTCCTTTCATGCCATCCGCACCGGGTGTCAACAC
>DPAC01000141.1:0-27973 GCA_003517675.1 Porphyromonadaceae bacterium
CCAGCGCTTTTGCAATCATCTCTTTTTCCACCTCACTGATGGAGAGTGTACTCTCTTCATATTCGGTCTCTTCCTGGATGTCAACCCTCTCCTGCTCATCCGGGACGATTTTTTTGGACATTTTCTCCAGTTTTACAGGTAAGGAGACATCAGCATGTTCGTGTCGGATCAATGCGGATGAGTGCATACCGGTGGAGGCATCCGAATCAAATGTCGAGGAGCTCTTGGACGCTCCTTCCATCAGGTTCTTGACCACCTGTTTCAGGTCTGTGATATCTTTCTTCATGTCGAAGAGCACCTGATATAGGATCTCACGTTCGTTGGCAAAAGAACGCTGCTCTGAGTCACGCTGTTGTGATACTGGCACTGGGAGCATCCCCACCTCATTGTAGGGGAGGTACTTCTGCAGGATGTCGGCGGTGATCACCCGCTCCTGTTCAATGATGGAAATCTGCTCGGTGATGTTCTTCAGCTGACGCACGTTTCCCGGCCAGCGGTAGTTTTTCAGCAACTCCCGTGCATCGTCGGTGAGGGTGATGGGAGGCATCATGTATTTCTCTGCACAGTCGCTGCTGAACTTGCGGAACAGGAGGGGGATATCCTCTTTGCGGTCTCGAAGGGGTGGGATGCGAATGGGCACGGAGTTGAGACGGTAGTAGAGATCTTCACGGAACTTGCCTTTCTCCACCGCATTCACCATGTCCACGTTGGTAGCAGCTACCACCCTTACATCGCTCTTTTCCACCTTTGAGGAGCCTACCTTGATGAACTCTCCGCTTTCCAGTACACGCAACAGACGAGCCTGCGTGGAGAGGGGCAATTCTCCCACCTCGTCGAGGAAAAGGGTGCCACCATCGGCCACCTCGAAGTATCCCTTGCGGCTGCCGGTGGCGCCGGTGAACGATCCTTTCTCATGACCGAACAGCTCCGAGTCGATCGTTCCTTCGGGGATCGATCCGCAGTTGATGGCGAAGTAAGGGCCATGCTTACGCCTACTGTATTGGTGTATGATCTGCGGGAAGTTCTCTTTACCGGTACCACTCTCTCCGGTGATCAGCACCGACAGATCGGTAGGAGCCACCTGTAAAGCCACGTCAATGGCACGGTCCAACTCGGGTGAGTTGCCGATGATACCGAAACGTTGCTTGATTTGCTGTAGAGGGTGCTTAGCCATATGGATATGGATATGGATGGGTTGTAATGTCAATGAACAATCAAAGATACACAATAATTTACTTTCTGCCCAACGCGTAGGTTTTTCCTTTGAGATATCTGCCCAGCTCGAGCGTGTTGTCACCAAAACGGTTGATCTCATCCGGTAGGATCGGTGTACCGAAAGTGAGCACCATCTCATTCCCTTTTTTGTTGTAAAGCTCGTGACAGAGTCGCAGGTTGCGTACTCGCCACCCCAGGATGCGGGAGAGATAAAACAACAGGCTGTTATGTCCGGAGATGTGCAACGGGATGACCGGCACTTTCACCTTACGGATGATCTTCAATGCGGCCGGCTGCCAATCCTGGTCTTCGATCACCAGCCTGCCCTTTTTCATGTAGAGGTTAGAGACAGCCCCTCCCGGGAATAAACCGAGTGGGTGGCCCTGCCGTACATGCGCAATGCTCTCGCGGATACCGCCGTAGCTGACGCTCTTCTTCGTGGAGTCTTTCATCGGGTTCACCTTGATAAAATTCTCCTCCATGGTGTCGATCAGTCCCAGGAAAAAGTTAACCATCACCCGGAAATCTGGGAAACGACTGCCCAGCGCTTCGATGAGGGCGATGCCGTCGATATGGCCATAGGGGTGGTTGGAGACGGTGATAAAGGGTTGATGAGCGAAGCTGTTGAGCACCTCTGCGTTGCGCAGGGTACGCTTGATAGCCAGCTTATCCAGCACATCGCGGCAAAAGGCTGGTCCCGTAAGGTGCTTGGAGCGGTCATAGATCTCATTCGGGACATTCAGTGCGGCAATCCTCATGCCCAGATCGATGAACATGTCTCCATGTTTCCCACGAAAGATAGGGTGTAGTCTTCGCAAATCGTCTGGGCTTACCAGTATCTTTTTCATCTCCTCGGAATACTTTTCTGTTTATCTAACTCATATGCCACGTCATCGGGATGAGGTGGCATATGAGTTAGATAAAAATATGTTGTTCAGGGCTGTGGTCATACCAGCTCCCTGATCAGGTCAATAATTTCTTTTCCGATTTTCTCGGCAGCTTCAAGCGTGGCAGCCTCTGAATAGATGCGGATAATCGGTTCCGTGTTTGATTTACGCAGGTGGACCCATTTGTCTGGGAAGTCGATCTTCACCCCATCGATATCGGTCACCTGTTGGTCGCTGAAACGCTCTTTCATCTGCTGCAAGATCGCATCGGTGTCAATCTCGGGTGTCAGCTCCACTTTCTGCTTGGCCATGTAGTAGGCGGGGTATTCTTTCCGCAATGCCGAGGGTCTCTTACCCGTACGGGCCAGGTAGGTGAGGAAGAGCGCGATCGCCACCAGTGCATCCCTGCCGTAGTGAGAGGCGGGATAGATGACCCCGCCGTTGCCCTCGCCACCAATCACAGCTTTCACCTCTTTCATCTTCTCCACTACGTTTACCTCCCCCACAGCTGCGGCGTAATAGCTGCCGCCCCTGGCAAGGGTGACATCGCGCAGGGCACGGCTGGAGCTGAGGTTAGAGACGGTGTTCCCCGGAGTGTGCTGCAGGATATAGTCGGCCACCGCTACAAGCGTGTACTCCTCCCCGAAAGGTTCACCATCCTCGCAATAGATCGCCAGACGATCCACATCGGGGTCAACCGCAAATCCGACGGTAGCCTTGGAGCTGCGTGTCAGCGAGGAGAGCTCGGTGAGGTGCTGCGGCAGCGGTTCGGGGTTGTGGGAGAAGCAACCATGCGGCGCACAGTGTAACTTGAAGATCTCTTTTACTCCCAGTGCATAGAGCAGCTCCGGGATGGCGATGCCGCCAACCGAGTTGACGCAGTCAACCGCCACACGGAAGTTGGCAGCCTTGATAGCCTCAGCGTCAACCAGTTCCAGTGAAAGTACCGACTGGATATGTTCATGAAGAAACTGTTTCTGCGTGATCTTTCCCAGTTCATCCACCGGCGAGAAAGCGTAGTCGCCACTCTCAGCCAGTGCCAGGATCTGGGCACCCTCGGCTGCGTTCAGAAATTCACCCCGGTTGTTCAGCAGCTTGAGGGCGTTCCATTGCTTTGGGTTGTGGCTGGCTGTGATGATGATGCCTCCGTCGGCCTTTTCACGGGTCACCGCTATCTCGGTGGTGGGGGTGGTGGCCATGCCGATGTCGGTCACGTCACATCCCATCGCCATGAGCGTGCCAGTGATGATGCGGTGTACCATCTCGCCCGAGATGCGTGCATCGCGCCCTACCACTATCCGGGGGTTCTTCAGATCTGGTTGTTTTTTGAGAAAGGTAACATAGGCCGCCGTAAATCGTACGATATCGTCAGGAGTTAGATTTTCCCCCGGCTCACCGCCTATAGTGCCTCTGATACCGGAGATGGATTTGATCAATGTCATGGGTTATTCTTTCTGTCGGTTTTATGCTGGAACGATGAAGCGCTCAATAACGGTTCTCAAATCGATACTCCACCCAATCGTAATAGGAGGGTTGGTATTGAGACCTATCGTAGGAAGATCCCATATTGAATGGAATGATCATCTTTACTTCGCCGTTGTGACCCACGTGTTCCAGGGGGAGCATCCAGCCGGGGTTGCTGTAGTAGCTCTTGGTGTATGAGTTAACCGGTCCGAAGTATTTGATCTCTGAAGGATAAACCAGATTGGCGTAACGGGTGGTGTCATTCGACATGAAATAGTGGAGGCCACTAAAGCGGATATAGACCTTCTCACCCAAACTGAGCTTTTCAGTCGTATCTCCGTAAGAAATGACGTGATAGTATACCTCGGTACTGGGGTCCTTATAGAACTCTTTCTCCCTGAACTTCCCGTCGGTGGGGTATTCATCCAGAATGGTCAGCTGTTGTTGCGCAATGAAAAGTTCAATTGCTTTTGCTTCATCATTCAGGTAATCTGCATAGGTCTTCTGATTCTCACAGGAGGGGAAGATGAGCAGCATGCCCAAAAGTGCGGTAATTATCAGGTCTGTTTTGTTCATAGATATCTGCCATATAATTGATAGACTGCAAAAGTACACAATTCGTGCAAAAAATAACGGGATTGCACCGAAATAAACATTATCGATTCTTAAAAAATGGGTTAATCCTGATTCATCGATTGTTTCAGAATCTCCTCATATTGTTTGAGTCCTTTGGTATAGGTCTGCAATGCCATCTCAAGTGAACCATAAAACTCTCCCCCTGAGGCATTCAGATGGCCGCCACCATTGAAGAAGTCGGCAGCAAATTCGTTACAGGGAAATGAGCGCTGGGAGCGGAATGAGAGCTTGATCAATCCCTCATCTTCACGAATGAAAGTGGAGAAGATAATTCCCTTGATGCTGAGGGGGTAGTTCACGAACCCCTCTGTATCTCCCTTGCAGACTTGAAACTGTGCCTGATCCTCTTTCGAAAGCCAGATCAGCGCAGCGTGCAGGTCAGGATAGATCTCCATGCGTTGCGACAGTGTGAAGCCCAGCAGCCGGAACCGATCGGCGGAGTAGTTGTGGAACACCTGAGAATAGATGGCATCCTTATCAATCTTCTTGCGCAGCAGCAGGCTGATGATCTCATAGATCTCTGGATCACTCGAATTGTAGGTGAATCCACCGGTGTCGGTCATCATGCCGCAATAGATGCACTCCGCCGCTGCCTGCGACAGCTCCTGGTACCTGCCCGCGTGGAACAACAGCCGGAATATCAGCTCGCTGGTGGAGGATATTTCCGGGTGAGAGACCACGATGTTGAAGCCGTTCCCGGGCAGGAGGTGGTGATCAATCAGGATCTTTCTGGCAGGAGCTGCTTCCAGCATGGGTGCCATCAATCCTATCCGCTTGGGGATGTTGTAGTCGAGCGAGAAGATCAGGTCGGCATGCATCAGGATATGTCTGGCTGCCTCAGGATTGTACTCGGCTACGCTGATCTCACTGGCGCCTTTCATCCATTTCAGGAAATAGGGGAAAGAGTTGGGCACGATGACCCTGACCTGTTTGCCGCGATCCTTCAGGTAATGGTAGAGCGCGAGTGATGATCCCAATGCATCGCCATCGGGGGAGAGGTGAGTGGTGATCACGATCTGGTGGGCTTCGTCAATGGCTTGCATGATCTGATCCACCGTTGCCGGTTCAATCACGTCGGTGAGTGATTCGGTAAACTTCATAGCCTACTTTTCAATTGATGAGAAACGACAAAAGTACTAAAAATTCAGCGAAAAGGCCCCTTTTTGTTGCACATCGTGCAGGGGAATACCTCTGATGCGGCATTCCGCAGCAACGCTGGCTGCCGTGAGGCGTGGCAGTGAGCTGTCAATTACAATCATGGAGGGCTGAAAGAGCCGGCAGAGCTGTTCCATGTCGAAACAGCAGTGGTGGGAAAGAATTAGAATATCCACAGGGAATCTGCTGTTGCCGCTGAAGTGGTTGAACGATCCGTCAGACAGGCGAAGGATTATTTTTTTGGGATGGGGCACTATTCCGTTTTCGGGAACCATGATGGGTTGGTATTTTCTCTCTACATAGAGTGATATTTCACTGTTGGGTCTCTTGTTCAGCACCACCATCTGTGGTGGCTCAGTGTGAAGTTGCTCCTGCAGGAGGAGCAGTTGAAAAGAGAGCAACGATGAGAGGGCGAGGATCAGGGTGCGAGGCTGTTTTTTACGAAGGAAAAGACTGAATGGAAAGATGAAGAGCAACAGCATGATGGTTGCGGGCAGAGAGATATGTAACCCGGTCAGCTGTGCCAAGGGAAGAGACTCCATGAACTGAACGGTATACAGCATGGTGGCAGTGAGTAATTGTACCAGATGGCGTGGCAGCAACAGCACCAGTTCCGGGATGCCATTGAGGATGGCATGAAGCCATCCGGTTATCAGCAAAGGTATCAGAGAATAGATGATGCCTCCCATGAGCGGTATCAGCATGATGTTGGAGAGGAAAAACCAGGTGGGGAAAGTGCCAAAATGGTGGAGAACGATGGGGAAGAGGCCCAATTGGGCAGAGAGGGAGAGAGTCATCAGTTTCCAGAGGTATGCCACAAATTTCTTTTTCGGTTTGATCAGTGAGATGAGCCGGGGTTGGAACCAGAGAATCGAGAAGACAGCGCCGAAGCTCAACTGAAAGCTGATATCATAGAGGCTGTATGGCTGAAAAAAAAGGATCAGAAAGGCGGCTGCAGCCAGCGAGTTTGTGGTGAACCCTCTCATGCGCCGCAGCTGCCCCATACAATAGAGCGATAGCATGATCACTGCTCGCACCACAGATGGGGATAGTCCCGCCAGAAAGGCATATCCCCATAGCATGAGGATGATCAACCCTTGGCGAATGATCAACCCTCTTCCGCTATTGCCAAGAGGAATGAGCAGCAGGGAGAGAATCATGTAGATGACTCCTGTATGCAGTCCGCTAACTGCCAGCAGATGTGCAGTCCCTGAGGCACGGAAAGCCTCTTCGATGTCGTCTGAGAGGTAGGCTTTGTATCCCAGGGTTACCGCTGCTATGAAGGAAAAGGTATCCTCCTCCAGTCCCAGTGATCGGTAGAAGCGGAGAACCTTGATTCGGCAACGTTGCGCCAGCAGATGAGGGGTAACACTCTTTCTTCCGGTTACCTGCCACTCATCTTTCCCGATAAAATCCCTGGCTGCAAACCCCCTGTTATGCATGTATCCCGCATAGTCCCATTCACCCGGATTGCCAAAATTTTGAAATGGTTCCGGCTTTGCGGTGAAGAGGATCTCCTCCCCAGGCAGCAGCTGCGCTGCAGCACTGCTTTTCTCCAGGTATAACATCAACTTCTTTTCAATGGGATAAACAGTGAGCACCGGGCATTGCACCGAACGTGCTTTCTCTTCGGGGATATCCTGCACGATGGCAAGGTAGCTGCAGGGTCTGTCGGGGAAGTTGTACTCCCTCTGTAGGGATTGCTCATGGCACTGGAGCAGGGTCAGCGCAAATAG
The DNA here is from genome assembly GCA_003517675.1 of Porphyromonadaceae bacterium. Lineage (GTDB taxonomy): Bacteria > Bacteroidota > Bacteroidia > Bacteroidales > Dysgonomonadaceae > Proteiniphilum. The sequence continues at coordinate 7,094 of DPAC01000141.1, forward strand.
AAACAGGCTGCTGCCTGCTCCGAAAAGCCATCGGTCTCTGAAGTGATGGCTCTCATCACGACAGTAAGAGAGAACGATGAGTGAGAGCCCCGCCAGCATAAAGATTACCGGCAGTAGCCTGTTATCGGAGAGAATTGGACTCAAAAGGATGGCACCCGCAACAGGTAGTAACAGCCGGAAAAAGGGCGTTCTGCCAATCAGTTCGTTCATTTTTTGCGCGGGAGGAACCAGATTGTAACTTCGCCAATAAAGATGAAAAGAGACGGCTCAGCCTCTCCGGGTGGACGCTAAAGCATCAGAGTGCCTTCAGCTGTCGTATGGTCTCTTCCGGATCGTCGGAAGAGAAAACGAAGCTCCCGGCCACCAGCACGTTGGCACCGGCATCTACCAGTCTTCTGCCGGTTTCCAGGTTGACGCCACCATCTACCTGGATCAGTGTGGGAAGATTTCTTTTCTCAATCATTTCCCGTAGCTTGGCAACCTTTCTGACCGTACTCTCAATGAATTGCTGGCCGCCAAATCCAGGGTTTACAGACATCAGCAACACCATCTCCAACTCCGGCAGGATCTCTTCGAGCAAGGCCACCGGTGTATGAGGATTCAGGGTGACAGCCGGTTTCATTCCGCAGCTGCGGATCTCCTGCACCACACGATGCAGGTGTGGACAAGCCTCATAATGGACATTCATGTAGGTGGCACCGGCAGCAGCGATCTCATGGGTGAATTTCTCCGGGCTCACGATCATCAGGTGTGCATCCAGCTTTTTGGGTGTGATCGCTTTCAACTGGTTGATTACCGGGAAGCCGAATGATATGTTCGGGACAAACAGGCCATCCATGATGTCCAGATGGATCCAGTCTGCCTCGCTTCTGTTGAGCATTTCAATGTCTCTCTTGAGATGAAGAAAATTGGCTGCCAGCAGGGAGGGCGCTACAATTGTACTCATGAAAATGATATTTATACGCTGCTCAAAGGTATTGAAAAATCTTTATTTGAAAAAATGATGGCTCCTCTTATTTGTCGTCAGTGGTTTCGTTTGGCAGGATCAGATCATTTCCGAGGGGTCGGTATTTTATTGGGCGGCAGCTCCTTGCATATTGACGGATGATCAACAGAGAGGATTGAGAGGGTTGCTCCCGCTCCCTGGGTGACTCTTTGTTGGCCTTCTTCTCTTTTTTCGAATTCTCCTGGTTCATCGGCTTCCTGTCTGGTATTCAGCAAACGGCCAGAAGAGCTGAATATTGCCACAAATGAAAAAAATCTCCTCAGTTGCAGCTAAATCCCGCTATTTTGCATATCTTTGGCGGGTTAAAAACATGTATTATGAAGAGGAATATGAAGAAATTGTTTTATCTTTTGATATCTGCATCGATGCTGATCTCATGTCAGAATGCAAACGAGTACACCATCAAAGGCACCGTTGCCAATCCCGATTTTGAAGGTACCAGCGTCTATCTTCAGGAGATGACCGACGACGCCATGGTGACAACCGATACGGCGGTGGTGGAGAATGGCCGGTTCAGCTTCAGAGGAGCTGCCGACGCTGCCCGTTTGCGTTTCATTCTCCTGGATGAGTCGGTAGCCCCCCGGCAGGAGAACCGCATACCGGTTTTGCTTGAACCGGGCACACTGAAAGTTGTTTTTGACAGTGTGGTGACGGTGAGTGGCTCAAAGGTCAACGAAGCCTATACCGATTTCAGGTCCAAACAGCGCGCGTTGGGACTTCAGATTCGGGAGCTGGTTGAGCGTTACAATAGTGCGCAGGCTTCCGGCACCGTTACCGAGGAGTTGGAGGTAGAAACGAATGCCCGTTATGACAGCATCAGCAAGCAGATGACGGATCTGAATTTCAACTTTATCAAGGAAAACATCGGGAACGACCTGGGCCAGTATTCATTTATGGCCTCCTCATCGATGTTTGAACCGGAGCAGCAGCGTGAGATCCTGGATCTGGCTGATGACGATTTCAAATCGAAAAAGAACATACAACGTGTGATAAAACGGCTTGAGAATCTGGAGAAAGTGGCCATCGGGCAGAAATTTGTTGATTTCACCCTGAAAGATCCCGAAGGAAACGATGTCTCCCTCTCCGACTACGCCGGACAGGGCAAGTATGTATTGGTGGACTTCTGGGCCGCCTGGTGTGCTCCCTGCCGCCAGGAGATGCCCAACCTGGTAGCCGCCTACGACAGGTATAAATCGAAAGGATTCGAGGTGGTGGGTGTCTCATTCGACCAGGATCGCTCACAGTGGCTTGATGGCATCAGTCAGATGAACATGACCTGGCCCCAGATGTCGGATCTGATGTACTGGGATAGTCCGGTGGTTGATCTGTATGCCATCCAGGGTATTCCCCACACCATTCTGCTCGACAAAGAGGGTATGATCATCGAGAAGAACCTGAGAGGTGAAGCACTGCTTGCTAAGCTCAAGGAATTGATGCCATAACGGTTTTAAGATTTCATTTCCATATGTGGAGTTGCCATGGGTAGCTCCATTTTTTTGGCTCAATGGAAAAATTATGTACATTTGTGAAAAAGAAATTTTGAAGATGCCGGGCAGACCCTTTTTGGTTGCGCTTTTATTGGTTTTTACGCTTACCATTTTTCATCACAACCATTCATTCGCACAAAACAGGCCTTTCACGGTGGTGATTGATCCTGGTCATGGCGGCAAGGATCCAGGGGCCGTGGGGGCCACCTCGCGTGAAAAAGATATCGTTTTGTCGGTGGGCCGTAAGCTAGGAGCACTCATCGAACAGCATCATGACGACGTAAAGGTGATCTATACGCGTGACAGCGACCACTTTGTGGAACTGAACAAACGGGCCGAGATTGCCAACAAGGCACATGCCGACCTCTTCATTTCGCTCCACTGCAATGCGCTGAGCCGTAGACATCCCTCCCCGCAGGGCGTGGAGACGTTTGTCCTTGGATTGCATCGCAGCAAGGATAATCTGGATGTGGCTAAAGCAGAGAATGCGGTGATTATGTATGAAGAGGATTATTCACTCAAATATGAAGGGTTTAATCCCAATGAGCCGGAATCATACATCATCTTCGAGTTCATGGCCAACACCTTCCTTTCGCAAAGTGTCTACTTTGCCACCATCGTACAGAACCAGCTGGTAAACAGTGCCAAACGGATAAACCGCAATGTGAGACAAGCCGGCTTCCTGGTGCTCCGGGAGGTTGCCATGCCCAGCATACTGGTGGAATTGGGCTATATCAGCAACCCATCAGAAGAGAAATATCTGAAGAGCAGCAGCGGCCAGAATGCGCTGGCCACAGCTATCTACAACGGTTTCAGGGAGTACAAGCGTGAGCATGACAAGAAGAGTTACGTATTCAATAGCAACGCCTCCTCATCAGCCGCTGTCGGTGTAGCCTCCCAGGGTGATGTCAGTCCTGGAGAGCGGGAATACCGGATCCAGTTCCTCACCTCCTCCCGCAAGTATGAGAGAGGGGCGAAAGTCTTTAAAGGACTTGATCCAGTGGATTATTATGTGGATGGTGGTTTGTACAAGTATACCTATGGCAGCACATACAGTCAGGCGGAGATTACCCGTACCCTGCGTGAAGTGCGCCGTAAATTCAAGGATGCATTTGTTATTGAGCTTGTGGAGGGACAACGTGTGAAATAATTGAAACAGATGAAAAAAATAATCACCAAAAATGCGCTTATTGGCCTGGCTTTTCTCGCCAGCCTTTTTATGATCTATTTTGGCATAAACTTCCTGAAAGGGCTTAACGTGTTGAAACAACAAAAGCAATATTACGCTCTCTTCGATGATGTCACCAACCTGCTGCTCTCCTCACCCGTCTACGTGAAAGGTTATCAGGTGGGATTGATCAGCAGCATCGCGATGGCGGGAACCGATCCGATGCGGTTTGCAGTTGCGATCAACCTGGAAGAGGAGTTTCCCATTCCGGAGGACAGTTATATGGAGTATGGCACCGATCTCTTCGGCGCATCTCTGGCAACCCTGGTACTGGGTGACGCCACTACCCTGTTAGAGCCGGGTGACACCATAAGTGGCAAAAAAGTGATCGGATTGATGGATGGTGCGGCAAAGCTGATGCCCCAGGCTGATTCCATCTTCCTGCGGATCGACTCGCTCTTAATCTCCCTGCAGCAAATCGTGGCTCATCCCTCCTGGGATGAGTCGATCAGGGGTATTGATCAAACGGTGCAGCAACTCAATCAAAGCAGTAACAGCCTCAGCAAGATAATGGCAGCCATTGAAAATGATCTGCCTGAAATCAGCCGAAACCTGCAACTGGTCACAGCCGATCTAAGCAAAGTGAGCGGTGAGCTCAGTGCAATGGATCTGAACCGTACCTACGCCGGCATCGATGAAACAGTCAACAATCTGAAGCAACTCTCATCAAAAATCAACAACAAAGACAATTCACTGGGTTTGCTGTTGAATGACACAAAACTGCATGATAGCCTCAATGTAACCATCAATTCTGCGACCAAACTGTTGGAGGATATCAGGTTAAACCCTGGCCGTTACCTGAACATAAAAGCGAGCCTGTTTTGATTTCGGGAGGTTTCAATTTTAAATATGCCGGATTATTTAAATAGAATCAATATAAATAAGTATTCCTCCCCAATTTGGGGTGAAACATCCTGAGTGGCGGACTTTGCGTAACAAAAAAGAAATAATTTCGGGGAGTGGGGGGTTGAAGTTCGATTTTGATATCGGGATGAATATCAATTGGATACCATTGCCTGAAATTGCATATTACGCTGAAAAACAAATGGATGGCTCTATTTTGTTGATAAATAACCTTTTTTTCTGAAAGCGGGGGAAGCAATAAAAAAATGATTTTTTTTTCTCGGTTTTTTTCTCAAAATTTGTATTCTCATACTGGAACAAATTAGCATTCTCTTAGTGGAGTTGCGGAAACGACAGAAAAACAAAGATCATTTTAGAGATTCAATGAAGAACGACTGCCAGGTTTTGTGGAATAACTGTTTGAATGTGATTCGGGATAATATCCCAGAACCGGCATTCAACACATGGTTTCTACCGATTGTTCCCTTAAATTACCAGGACCAGGTGCTTACGGTTCAGGTACCCAGCCAGTTTTTTTATGAATATCTGGAAGATAAATATCTCGACCTGATTCAGCATACGCTCTATCGTGAGATTGGTGAGGGTACCATTCTCAACTACCGGATACTGGTGGAGACAGAAAATAATACTGCTGTCGAGATGCGGGGTGAGACCAAGTCGTTTGCCTCGTCCGACAAAAGCTTGCGCAAGAAAATATCTGAAAAGGTACCCAGCCCTTTCGAACGGGTGGAGACCTCTGCGTTTGACTCCCAGATAAATGGGAAATACCGTTTTGAAAATTTCTTCGAAGGCGAAAGCAACCGGCTGGCACGCACAGCTGCAGAAGCGGTGGCCAACAATCCGGGCAAGACCGCTTTCAATCCCCTTTTTGTACACGGGCATTCAGGTGTGGGTAAGACCCACCTCTGCCACGCCATCGGTTCGAAAGTAGAGGAGCTTTATCCGGACAAGAAGGTGCTCTATCTCTCAGCCCATCTCTTCAAGGTTCAGTTCACCGATGCACGTCGGTTCAACACTATCAACGATTTCATCAACTTCTACCAGAGCATTGATGTGTTGATCATCGATGATATCCATGAGCTGTCGGGCCTGGAGAAAACGCAGAACACCTTTTTCCATATCTTCAATCACCTCCATCAGAACAACAAACAGTTGGTGATGACCTCCGACTGTGCGCCCATGGATATGCAGGGGATGGAGGAGCGTCTGTTGACCCGTTTTCGCTGGGGCCTCTCCACCAACCTGGAGCGCCCGGATAAGGAGTTGCGAAAAAAGATTCTTCAAAATAAGGTCTTGTCTGACGGTCTTTCCATTCCGGAGAATGTGATTGATTTCATCGCCGAAAATGTGACGGAGAACGTGCGTGACTTGGAGGGGATTGTGGTTTCATTGATGGCGCACGCGATCATCAACAATCGGGAGATCGACATGAGTCTGGCGCAAAGGGTGATGGAGCAAAGCATCCGTTTTGAACGGAAGCGGATCACGGTGGAGAAGATTCAGGATACCGTTTCGCAGTTCTTCAACGTAAAGAGAGAGCTGATACAGTCTTCATCGCGCAAACGGGAGATTGTTCAGGCCAGGCAGGTAACCATGTATTTCATCAAGAAACATACCGAGTTGTCGCTCTCACAGATAGGGTTGCAGGTAGGAAACCGCAACCATGCCACAGTGCTGCATGCCTGTAACACGGTAAAGAACTTTTACGACGTGGACAAAAGTTTTCGCTCCGATATCGAAGAGATTGAACGGATTCTCAACTCGTGAGAGGCGGTTTCTTTCTTGCCGGAATGCCCCATGTTCTCAACCTTTTTACGTATCACTGCGGTTGAGCACTTTCTATACCTGCCTTTTCTTCCTGGTAATCTTTACTCCAGCGGAGGAGGATGGCCGGCCGTTATTCCGGAATTGAACATAGCCCTTTCGAACGTTGGCTTATCGGGCTAATGGATTGGATAAATGAGCAGATAACCAATGAAAGCATTCTATCTTCTTTTGCTGCTACAGCTGACGCTGTTCCCTGCCGGCTGTAATGCCGTTGCGGCTGATTCACTACGGATCGCCCTGATATCCGATCTGCATTATCTTTCGCCAACGCTCTATGACCGGGGAGAAGCACTCACCTCCTATGAGGAAAGGAGTGGTCGTCAATTTGAACAACAGCAGAGGGTGCTGGATCAGCTATGGGCTGATCTGTTGAAAGAGAAACCTGATCTGTTGTTGATCTCCGGCGATCTTACCCATCATGGTGAGCGTCAGAGCCATCTTGACCTGGTTGCCCGGTTGCAGTCTCTCGAGAGGGAAGGTATCCGTGTAGTGGTGGTGCCCGGCAACCATGACATCAATATCCCCAATGCTTTTGCTTACCGGGGTGAGAAACCGACACCGGTAGAGAGTATCACGAAAGATGCGTTTGCCCAACTTTATGATCCTTTTGGGTATGGGGAGGCGCTGGTAAGGGATGAGGCATCGCTAAGCTATCTCATTTCGCTGGATGAGCAACACTGGTTACTCTGTTTCGATAGCAACCGTTACGAAGAACATACCACCGGATCGATCACTGCGGGCCACATTAAACCTCAGACGCTGGAGTGGGCATTGTCGCTCCTGCGGGATGCTGATGAGAGAGGAATCACAGTGCTTGGAATGATGCACCACGGGTTGGTGGAGCACATGCCCTATCAGTCGGCTTTCTTCCCCGGTTACCTGGTGGATGAGTGGGAGCGGCACGCGGAATTGCTTGCCGATGCCGGGATGCCGCTCATCTTTACCGGTCATTTTCATTCGAATGACATCACCCGTTTTACTTCTGCTGCCGGTAACAAGATAGATGATATTGAAACAGCCAGTCTGGCACAATATCCTTATGCGTGGCGGATGATGACCCTTGAAGAGGGCTCCCTTGCAGTGGAGAGCCACTTTGTCACCTCTTTGCCCGGCAATGCTGATCTGGAACAGGAGGCCATGGATCGGTTGGAGGTGGCGACCCGTCGTGTGGCGGAGAGTCGGCTGAAAGGGTTGGGTTTTCCAATACCGGATGAGCTGATGCCGTTGCTCACCGACCTGATTGTGAAGCTCAACCTTAAGCATGTGAAAGGAGATGAGAAAGCTGATCCAGAGATGATGCTCTCACTCCGGATGTTTGCCTCTTACCTGGGCGATGAGGTTGATCTGCAGAATTTCTCTTTCGATTTTCCTCCTACGGACAACAATGTGGAGATAAAATGGGAGACGAAGGGGCGTGAGTAAGCGGATGAAAAAGTCAATGGGCTTGTGCTCCTGCATGCATGCAGGGGTAACGGAGGCTGGATGTGACGAGGCGGGTCGTGGCTGTCTGGCCGGGCCGGTGTACGCTGCTGCTGTCATTCTCCCGCCCGATTTCCGCTGTGATCAGCTGAACGATTCCAAGCAGCTCTCAGAGCGAAAGCGGGATCAATTGCGTGTCGTGATTGAACAGGAGGCGCTCTCATATGCTGTGGCATCCTGCTCGCCCAAGGAGATTGACCGGCTCAACATCCTCCGGGCTTCTATTGAGGCGATGCATCGTGCCCTCCGCTCGTTGGGCCTCACCCCGCAACATATCCTGGTGGATGGCAACCGTTTTCTGCCCTATGAGCAGATACCGCACAGCTGTGTCGTCAAAGGGGACAGCAAATATATGGCGATTGCGGCGGCATCTATCCTGGCCAAGACCTGGCGCGACGAGCAAATGAGGGAGTTGGGGCGCCTTTTCCCGCAGTATGGATGGTCCCGTAACAAGGGGTACCCAACACGGGAGCACCGGGAGGCGATTCGCATCCACGGCATTACCCCTCATCACCGGAGAAGTTTCGCCCTGCTGGAGCAGCAGCTACAAATAGGGTTCTGATACTCAACATGCCGGAATTGCATCAGACACCCTTGATCGTGAGCTGGATGCGCTTTCTCTCCAGATCCACCGTGCGTACTTTCACTTTTACATGCTGGTGCAGTGATACCACCTCGGTTGGATCGGAGACAAACCGGTCGGCCAGCTCTGAGATATGTACCAATCCGTTTTCTTTGATGCCGATATCTACAAAGCAACCGAAGTTGGTGATGTTGGTCACGATACCCGGCAGTATCATCCCCTCTTTCAGATCGGTGATAAGCCGTATGGAGGGGTCGAATTCCAACGGTTCTACTGTCGATCGCGGGTCTCGTCCCGGCTTCTCCAGTTCCTGCAGGATGTCGGTGAGCGTCTCCACGCCTACGCTGCCGGTTTTATAGTGCTCTATTTCGATTGCGCCGATCCGCTCCTTGTTGCCAATCAGCTCTGTCACGCTGCAACCCAGATCCTTCGCCATTCGCTCTACGATGGGGTAGCTCTCAGGGTGAACGGCCGAGTTGTCGAGTGGATTGGCTGCATCCGTGATCCGAAGAAAACCGGCGCACTGCTCAAACGCTTTCTCCCCCAGGCGCGGTACTTTCATCAAATCCTTGCGTGAACGAAAGGCTCCATTGGCGGTGCGCCACTCTACGATGTTGCTTGCCAGTGACTCTCCCAGACCAGAGACGTAGGTAAGCAGGTGCCTGCTTGCGGTGTTCAGGTTAACCCCCACCAGGTTGACACAGCTCTCCACTGTCCTGTCGAGCGCCCGTTTCAGCTTTGCCTGGTCCACATCATGCTGGTACTGCCCCACGCCGATCGCCTTGGGGTCGATCTTTACCAGCTCAGCCAGCGGATCACTTAACCGCCGCCCGATGGAGACAGCGCCCCGCACGGTGACGTCATACTCCGGGAACTCTTCGCGGGCGATCTTCGAGGCGGAGTAGACAGAGGCGCCATTTTCACTCACCACGAACACCTTCACCTCTTTCTCATAGCGAAGATTGGTGATGAAGCGCTCGGTCTCCCGACTGGCGGTGCCGTTGCCAATGGCGATGGCATCGATCCGGTAGGAAGAGACCAGCTTCACCACCTTGCTACCTGCCTTGGCCTGCTCTTGTTGCGGTGGATGAGGGTAGATGGTTTCGTTGTGCAACAGGTTGCCCTGCTCATCGAGGCAGACCAGCTTGCAGCCGCTGCGGTAGCCCGGGTCGATGCCTAGGATGCGCTGTTGCCCCAGCGGTGGTGATAGCAGCAATTGTCGCAGGTTCTCCGCGAAGACAGCAATGGCAGCCTCTTCAGCCTTTTCGCGCGAGAGGGTGGCAAATTCATTCTCGATGGAGGGCTTTAACAATCGTTTGTAGCCATCTCTCACCGCTTCACCTACCTGTTTTGCTGCTTCGCTGTTGTTCTTTACAAACTGTCGTTCCAGTCGCTCGAGGCAGTGCTCATCATCAGGCGATAGGGAGACCCGCAGGAATCCCTCTTTCTCGCCACGGCGGATGGCCAGCAACCGGTGCGAGGGACAACGGGAGAGGGGAGCGGTGAATTCAAAGTAATCCCTGTATTTTTCTCCCTCCTGCTCTTTGCCCTTTACCACCCTGGCGGTGATCACCGCCTCCCGGGCAAAGATGTTACGGATCAGCTGCCGTGCTCCGGCATCCTCACTGACCCACTCGGCCAGGATGTCGCGTGCTCCCTGTAGTGCACTTTCAGGATCGGGCACCTCATCCTTCACATAACGGGAGACAACGGCTTCGACCCTTTCCTGCTGTTGCGACATCAGCCATCTTGCGAGTCCCTCCAGCCCTTTCCTCCTGGCGATCGCTGCTCTTGTCTGCCGCTTGGGTTTGTAGGGTAGGTAGAGATCCTCCAGGCGGCTGCTCTCCTTGCAGGCGCGAATCTGTTTCTCCAGCTCCGGCGTCAGCTTCTCCTGTTCAGCAATTGACTTCAGGATATAGGTTTTTCGTTTTTCCAGTTCTTCATGCTTTTCTTTCAACGCTGCGATGTGAGCGATCTGCACCTCGTCGAGCCCGCCGGTCGCCTCTTTGCGGTAGCGGCTGATGAAAGGGATGGTGGCACCCTCCTCCAACAGCCCGAGCGTGTTCGTTACACTTCTGAGAGACAAACCGAGTGATTGAGCGATGGATGTATAAAAGTGGGACATAAGAGGATTCTTCGTTGTTGATCGTGATGTTCAGCTGCAAATGTAAAGATTTTTTCTTAACTTTACCTCTCTAAATCCTATTGGTATGGCCAAACTGAAATCAGTCTATTTCTGCAGCCAATGTGGCTACGAGTCGCCTAAGTGGATGGGCAAGTGTCCCTCCTGCGGTGAGTGGTCTACTTTCGTGGAGGAGCTGGTGCGGAAAGATTCTGCGGTCAAACAGGAGGATACACGCTCTTTTCAGCGTGTAAAGAGCGAGCCTCAGCTGTTGCGCGAGATCCGCGCCGACGAGGAGCCGCGCATCGACCTGCACGACGGGGAGCTGAACAGGGTGCTGGGCGGGGGACTGGTGCCCGCATCGGTGGTGCTGCTGGGTGGCGAGCCGGGCATCGGCAAGTCGACACTGGTGCTGCAAACCATCCTCAAGCTCAACGGGCTACCCACGCTCTATGTCTCCGGCGAGGAGAGTGCGCGGCAGCTGAAGTTGCGTGCCGACCGTATCGGGTTGCAGAACGACGACTGCTTGATTGTCTGCGAGACCAACCTCGACGAGATCTTCAAGCATGTGAAGAGCACCTCGCCACGGTTGCTGGTGATCGATTCCATCCAGACCATCTACAGTGAGGCACTCGAGTCGGCTCCCGGCAGTATCTCACAGGTGAGGGAGTGTGCCGCGTCGCTGCTCAAGTTCGCCAAGCAGTCGGGGACCCCTGTGTTGTTGATTGGCCACATCACCAAAGAGGGGAGCATCGCCGGTCCCAAGATACTGGAACATATCGTCGACACAGTGATTCAGTTCGAGGGGGACCAACATTATATGTACCGCATCCTGCGCAGCATCAAGAACCGTTTTGGCAGCACTGCCGAGCTGGGTATCTACGAGATGAACCAGTCGGGTCTCCGGGAGGTGAGCAACCCCTCCGAGCTGCTGCTCACGCAGAACCATGAGGGGTTGAGTGGCGTCTCCATCGCCGCAGCCATTGAAGGGATCCGTCCCTTTCTGATCGAAACGCAGGCACTGGTCAGCACTGCCGCCTACGGCACCCCGCAACGCTCTGCCACCGGCTTCGATATCCGCCGGATGAACATGCTGTTGGCCGTGCTGGAGAAGCGTGCCGGCTTCCGCCTGGCACAGAAAGATGTGTTCCTCAACATCGCCGGGGGATTGCGGGTGAACGATCCCGGCATGGATCTCTCGGTGATCAGCGCCATCCTCTCTTCAAGCCTCGACATGAACATAGAGGGCAATACTGCACTCTGCGGTGAGGTGGGCCTTTCAGGGGAGATTCGTCCGGTGAACCGTATCGAGCAGCGTATCCAGGAAGCGGAGAAGCTGGGCTTCTCCCGTATCCTGATACCGGCCAACAACCTGAAGGGGTACAACAAGAGGACCGTCATTGAGCTGATCCAGGTGAAGAAGGTGAGTGATGCTTTCCGGATCCTTTTCTCCTGATCGTAGAAAAAGTGTTTCGGCTCATTCCATAGAAAAAGAGCCAAACCTTTTTGTATCCAGGAAAAAAATGGTTATCTTTGCATCCGCTTTGTGCGAATGTCGGTACCTTGGCCGAGTGGCTAGGCGTCGGTCTGCAAAACCGTTTACGGCGGTTCGAATCCGCCAGGTACCTCACAAATGAGCTCCATTCCCTACGGTGTAGGTTGTGGAGTTTTTTTTTACGCTATGCAAGGGGTCTATCCCGTTCGTAACCAGTCTTTCAGCGCTCCTGTGGCGGCTCTTTTTTAAAGGCATCTGACACCTTCCCGAAATTCTCTTTCCAGGCATCGGCTACCGACGCAAAAAAGTTACCGGCGCTCTCTTTCACCACATCCCATTTGCTGTTTGCTACCTTATCATACTCCTCCAGTTTCGAGGTGAGGCTGTCCCTGAGCTCTCTAAGCTTGTGAAGCTGTTCTTTGTAATCCTCCCTGGCATCTTCAGCTATCTCACCTGCCCTGGCTTCCAGCTTTGAGATGGCTTCTGCCAGCTCATCAATCACTTCGTTTGTCTTCTGTTTGAATTCCTCTTTTTTCATTTTTTCTGTTTATCATTGTTGTTCAACCTCCTATCATTAACATCCAATGCAGCTATTGGTTCAAAAGATGAGAGACCGTTTTAACGGCACTATTTAAGAAATAAAAACAGGTAAAGTGGGAATAGTGGCGTCAGAATGAAAGTGAAACGGAGGAAAAAGTGTACCTTTGCAACTTAATTAAGGATGAGAAGTATGCTAAATTTAGTAATTTTTGGTGCTCCCGGATCGGGAAAGGGAACACAGAGTGAGATGATTGCCGAACGATACGGACTACAACACGTTTCTACCGGTGAGATCTTGAGAGCAGAGATCGCATCTTCAACGGAACTGGGTAAACTGGCCGACTCCTATATGTCTAAAGGGGAGCTGGTACCCGATTGTGTGGTGATTGAGATGCTAGAGGAGCTGATCGCGAAGAAGAGCGATGCAAAAGGGTTTATCTTTGATGGTTTTCCCCGTACGGTTCCTCAGGGAGAGGCGTTGAACCAGTTGTTGCAACGTCATGGCGAAAGAGTGAATGCCGTGATCAGCCTGGAAGTGTCAGATGAAGAACTGATCGACCGTCTGCTCAAGAGAGGTGCAATCTTGGGTCGCGCCGACGATAACCGCAAGACGATTGAGTCCAGGCTGAATGTTTATTACCGTCAGACCGCCCCGTTGAAAGATTTTTATCGGAGTCAGGGTCTGCTGAAAGAGGTTGTGGGAGTTGGATCGGTCGACGAAATTTTTGAATCGATTGTGGAAGAGATCGATAGCTTAACCCAAGCATAATGGCTGAAGCAAATTTTGTAGACTATGTCAAGATCTTCTGTCGTTCGGGAAAGGGGGGGCGCGGTTCCGCCCATTTCCGCAGAGAGAAGTATATCCCCAAGGGAGGGCCCGACGGTGGTGATGGGGGCGACGGCGGCAGCATCATCCTGCGCGGCAACCGTAACTACTGGACGCTGCTTCACCTGCGCTACCAGCGTCATATTTTCGCCGGTCATGGAGAGAATGGATCCAAGGCGCAGCGCTCCGGTAAGAAAGGTGAAAGCCGCGTGATCGAGGTGCCCTGTGGCACGGTGGCCTACGACGCCCTCACCGGTGAGTACCTCTGCGACATCACCGATCATGGGCAGGAGGTGGTGCTGCTCAAGGGAGGCCGCGGCGGTCAGGGCAACCAGCATTTCAAGACTGCCACCAATCAGGCGCCACGTTATGCACAACCGGGCGAGCCCTACGAGGAACGCTGGGTGATCCTGGAGCTGAAGCTGCTGGCTGATGTAGGTCTGGTGGGCTTTCCCAATGCCGGCAAATCGACGCTCCTCTCGGTGGTCTCCGCGGCCAAGCCGAAGATTGCCAACTATCCCTTCACCACGCTGGAGCCGAATCTGGGTATCGTGAGCTACCGCGATGGTCAGTCGTTTGTGATGGCCGATATCCCGGGGATCATTGAGGGAGCAAGTGAGGGAAAAGGGTTGGGGTTTCGTTTCCTGCGACACATTGAGCGCAACTCACTCCTGCTCTTTATGGTACCTGCCGATGCTGATGACATACGACAATCGTATGAGATTCTGCTGAATGAGTTGAGGCAATACAATCCGGAGCTCCTGGATAAGAGACAGGTATTGGCTATCTCTAAGTCTGACATGCTCGATGAGGTGTTGATGAATGAGATCTCTGCAGATCTGCCAGATCTGCCCTCAATTTTTATCTCTTCCATTACCGGTTACGGGATTTCCGCGCTGAAAGATCTCCTCTGGCGGGAGCTCAACTCAGATCCTATCATACCGGTTGCTGCCTCACGTGAGACATTGGTACATCGCAATCTGGATGTGCCGGCACTCGGCTTTGAGGATGACGATCTCCTCCCGGAAGATGAGTCACCGCCTGATGCGGAGGATGAATGGGATGACGAAGAGGAATCTTTCGATCTGGAGGAATGAGAGCGAGCCCATGAGACCCCATCCCCAATATCCTAACCTTTTGCTATTTGACCAGCTCGCCGCAGAGGAGAAAGTGCTCCATTTCTCCACCACCCGTGCTGGAGGCGTGAGCAATGGCTCTTTCTCTTCGTTTAACATGGGTAATTTCTCCGATGATGATCCGCTGAAGATTCGGGAGAACCGTGAGATTCTTGCGCGGATGTTTTATCTCACCACGGATCAGTTGATCACTCCCCATCAGACACATGGTACGGGGCTGTTGACAATCGATAAGTCATTCCTTTCACTCAGCAAGGGGGAAGCCATGGAGAGGCTCTATGGGGTGGATGCCACCCTCACCCGCGAGAAAGGTATTTTTCTTTGTGCGACCACTGCCGACTGTGTGCCGATCCTCCTTTACGATAAACAGAAAGAGGTGATAGCTGCCATTCATGCCGGATGGAGGGGCACCGTTGGGCGTATCGTGGAGAAAACGATCCGGGAGATGGAACATCTTTACGGTACCTCGCCGGCCGATCTGCTTGCCGCCATTGGGCCTGCAATCTCGATGGAACACTATGAAGTGGGAGCGGAAGTGAGAGAGCTGTTCATTCACAATGGTTTCGATCTAAGCGATCCCTCATTGTCGACAACGAAGGGCCTCTCCTCCCGTTGGTACATCGATCTGAAAGAGATCAACCGGCAAGAGCTCCTCCGGTTGGGTGTGCTGGTAGATCATATTGAGAAGAGTGAGTTATGTACCTATTCACGTGAAGATCTCTTCTTTTCTGCCCGCCGGCAGACAGAGCACTCTGGCAGGATGCTCACAGGCATCATGATGGTTCCCTGACAAACAAAAAAGAGAGAAAGAATCGACCCGATCCGCTCTCTCTTCACTTTCTATTTTAGATCAACGGTGTCGTTGGTGATACCGTTGATGCCGTTTTTGCTTAGTAACGTGCGCTTACCACATCCCAGTCGATGATGCTCCAGAGTTCTTTCAGGTGATCGGCACGGCGGTTCTGATAATCGAGGTAGTAGGAATGCTCCCAGACATCGAATCCGAGTACAGGTGTCAGCCCACTGGTGAGGGGATTGCCGGCATTGCTTTCTTTCAGAATCGAGAGCTTGCCGTTCTGATCCTTGGCCAGCCATACCCATCCGGAGCCAAACAGCGATACGCCGGCGGCATTGAACTCCTCCTTGAACTGGTCGAACGAGCCGAATTGTTCATTGATGGCTTCTGCCAGCTTCCCTTTCGGTACGCCGCCTCCATTTTTTTTGAAGGAGGTGAAGTAGAGGTTGTGATTCAGAGACTGACCTGCATTGTTGAAGATGGCGCCGTCGCTCTCCTTTACAATGGTCTCCAGGTCTGCGTTTTCAAATTTCGTTCCCACAATCAGCTTGTTGAGGTTGTCAATATAAGCCTGGTGGTGCTTGCCATAATGCAGTTCTACGGTCTGTTTACTGATAACCGGCTCCAGGGCATCGGTTGCATAAGGTAATGCTACTTTTTCAAATTTCATATCTACACTGTTTTTAGTTTGTTGATCTTTGTTATTTGCGTTGGACTGGTTGAAGCTGAGAAGTGTCAGCGAAGCAAGTCCACTTAAAAGATAGAGATGAATTGCTTTCATTTCTGTTTGTTTATTTGTTTGCTTACATAACGAGATGAACAAACAATTTGTTCGCCCCAGTATGGGGAAATTCTGGATAAAAGAGCTGCTTCACAAGATGCATAAAAGCCTGAATGTTGTAATTCAGGCTTTTATGCATCCATATCTCTTTGATTGTTTCTCTCTATTGCTTGTCAGAATTATTGATAGGATCACGAGGGTCAGTTCCTTCCGGGTCTTTCTTTTTCTCATTATCTTCCCTTTTCGCATGATCCTTACCCTCTTCTTCAGTGGTGTCAATGAACACCGAATCATCAGCGCCGGGGGGACGGGAGGGGATCGGTTCATTGGCCACATCCTCAACCTTGCTGTCGAGGATCTCCTGTGAACGGGATACCCACTGACGTTTGCCGAAGATATGTTCCAGGTCGTCTGCATAGATGATTTCTCGCTCCAGTAAGATCTCTGCCAGCTTGTTGTGCCCTTCAGCGTGCTCGCTGAGGATCTGTTTGGCCCGCTCGTACTGCTGGGCGATCATTGCTTTCACCTCTGAATCAATCAGCTTTGCAGTATCCTCACTGTAGGGTTTGGAAAAGGTGTACTCCTGGCCGGTGGAGTCATAATAGCTCAGGTTGGGCAGCTTTTCGCTCATCCCCATGTAGGTGATCATTGCATAAGCCTGTTTGGTAACACGTTCCAGGTCGTTCATCGCCCCCGAGGAGATCTGCCCGATGAAGAGCTCTTCCGCGGCGCGTCCCCCCAGCAGGGCGCACATCTCGTCGAGCATCTGTTCCTTGGTGGTGATCTGCCGCTCTTCGGGCAGGTACCAGGCAGCGCCCAGCGCTTTGCCACGTGGTACGATGGTCACCTTCACCAGTGGGTTGGCATGCTCCAGGAACCAGCTGAGCGTGGCGTGACCCGCCTCGTGAATCGCTATCGACCGCTTCTCGTGCTGCGTGATGATCTTGTTCTTCTTCTCCAGCCCCCCCACAATGCGGTCTACCGCATCCATGAAGTCGCTCTTCTGCACAAATTTCTTTTTGCGGCGGGCGGCGATCAGTGCTGCCTCGTTGCAGACGTTGGCAATGTCGGCACCGGAGAATCCGGGTGTCTGGCGTGCCAGAAAATCAATATCGATTGATTCATCGATCTTAATGGGTCGCAGGTGAACCTTGAAGATCTCCTTCCGGTCGTTCAGGTCGGGTAGCTCCACGTAGATCTGACGGTCAAAGCGGCCGGCGCGCATCAGCGCCTTGTCCAGCACATCGGCGCGGTTGGTGGCAGCCAGGATGATCACCCCGCTGTTGGAACCGAAGCCATCCATTTCGGTGAGCAGCTGGTTGAGCGTGTTTTCCCGCTCATCGTTCGAGCCGAAGCTGGCATTCTTCCCCCGGGCACGTCCCACAGCGTCTATCTCATCGATAAAGACGATGCAGGGTGCTTTCTCTTTCGCCTGGCGGAACAGATCACGTACCCGTGAAGCACCCACCCCTACGAACATCTCCACGAAATCAGATCCGGAGATGGAGAAGAATGGGACATTGGCTTCGCCTGCCACAGCCTTGGCCAGGAGGGTCTTCCCTGTTCCCGGAGGGCCTACCAGCAGGGCTCCCTTGGGGATCTTACCCCCCAGGGTGGTGTAGTTGCCCGGATTCTTCAGAAATTCCACGATCTCCTGCACCTCCTCTTTCGCTTCGGAAAGACCGGCTACATCCCTGAATGTTACCTTCTGACTGGCATCCTTGTCAAAGAGCTGTGCCTTCGATTTGCCGACGCTGAAAACCCCGCCGCCGCCGGCACCGCCGGCGCCACCCTGCATCCGGCGCATCATCCATATCCAGAAGACAATCAACAGCAGGAATGGCAAAAAGGTGATGAGGATACCCCATATCTCGGATGTTGTGTCGAATCTGACTTCGATGTCGTAGTTCTGCTCTGTCTTCACCGCCTCGATAAACTCAGCAATGGCATCGGCCGATGCCCCTTCCACCTGGATTACCGGTGTGCGCCCAGCCTTGGCTGCATCCTCACCGAAGATGTGAGGTACGGACTCTTCGCGCACCATCGCATCAGCGGTGCCCTTGTTGTTGTAAATCACAATGCTCTTCACCCGGTTGTCCCGAACATACTCTTGGAACTCTGACCAGGTCACCTCTTTCATCGAGCTGTCCTGTCCAAATAACCACATCCCCATGAGGATGGCCAGTGCAATGGCATAGATCCAATAAGGGTTGATTGGATTTTTGGGATTGGTTCCACCCATATTGGGCCGCAAGGTAGGCTGCTTATCTTTCTTATTGTTTGAATTGTTTGAATTGTTTGAATTGTTCATCTGTGAATTGTTCTTTAACCTATTGGTTGAATCCGTCAGTTCTGACATATCAATAGATATCGAATCTTTCGGGTGAATAGTAACAAATATGCGGAGATTAAGTTTCATGCGGGAGAGGGAATGCGTTCTGTCTTCGCATCGTCCCAAAGGTTGTCTATGTTATAAAATATACGCAGCTCTGGCAGGAAGATATGCACGATCACGTTGCCGTAATCGATGGCGATCCACTCAGCCTGTTGTTGTCCGTGGATACGGATCGGCTTCTCGGTTGTCTTCTTGCGGACCATTTCTTCTACTGAGTCGGCCAACGCTGTGACCTGTGTAGGGGTGTTTCCCTCACAGATCACAAAATAATCGCAAATGGCACCGGCAATACCTTTCAGCCGGATGGAGCTGATGTTCTTGCCTTTTTTCTCCTGAATTCCTTCGATAATGCTTTCTACCAGTTCGTTTTTTTCTGTCATTAGGAATGATAAGTCTGTAAATCATGCAAAGATAAATCGTTTTTTTGTAAGGGTTGCATCCTGAGACAACCTTTCTTCATTCATCTTCTATTGTCTTGTTTGCAAAAACAGTGCCATACTCTCTGCCCCCGTTCGCAACAAACCCATCCCTTACAGGAGAAAGGGCTGTGTGCTGTCAATCATCTCGCAGGATTCAAAGGGTTTTCAGCTTCAGGTTACGCCAACGTACCTTGATCCCACCGCCATCATGAATCTGCAAGGCTATGCGCCCCTGTGCTGCACCGATCTTCTCGTCGGTCAGGTCTGCCATCTCCTCCCCGTTGAGAAAGGTTTTAACGTTGTCACCCTTCACCAGGATGCGCAGGCTGTTCCATTCGCCCTCTTTCAGGAACTGCTCTTTCTCATCGGGTATCTGTGCCAGCCAGCCGCGACCGTAGGATTCGTAGATACCACCGGTATCATTCCCTTTGGGTGCTACTTCAACCTGCCAACCATTGATGGTGGCCACCGGTTCGATGAAAGAGCGGATGAAGACGCCGGAGTTGCCGTCAGCCTCTTGTTTGAATTCGAGGGTCAGGTCGAAATCATCATAGTAGGCGCGGGTGGCAAGGTAGCCATACTGCTTGTCAGGGCCGCTCTCACATACCAGCT
The DNA here is from genome assembly GCA_003517675.1 of Porphyromonadaceae bacterium. Lineage (GTDB taxonomy): Bacteria > Bacteroidota > Bacteroidia > Bacteroidales > Dysgonomonadaceae > Proteiniphilum. The sequence continues at coordinate 26,690 of DPAC01000141.1, forward strand.
CTCCATTTTCGACATACCATTTTTCGGTTCCGTAGATCTCCCATCCGGTCAGATCACTGCCATTGAAAAGGCTTACCTCTTGCTTCTTGCGGGGCAGCTCCTTGATCTTGATGTTGCGGAACCAGGCGGCTGAACCGTGATCCTGTAGAGAGATCACCCCCTTGCGGGCCAGGCCATATTCGGGTGCGTTCACCCACTTGCCACTTTCTTTTCTGGCAAACCAGTCATCACTCCAGGCTTCAAACGCTAAAACTTTCTCCCCATTGAGCCAGTGCTCCACCTGCCCATTGTCAAAGATGATTCTGGAGTTGTTCCACTCTCCTGCAGGCTTGATAACTGTTTTGCCGGGGTCGGTGGTGTGCATGGCGTAGTCGGCCGCTGTCTTCTGCCAATCCTCCAGTGGTTCGGGGAAGTTGAGCTCATCGATGAGCTGATATTCTGGACCGGTGACATAGGGTACGGCAAACTTGGGATTTTCCACCACATGGTAAAGCACACCACTGTTGCCGCCATCTGCTATCTTCCAGTCCCAGACCAGTTCGAAGTTCTCGTAGATCTTGTCGGTCACAATGTAGCCCTGCGCATCTGATCCCTCCCCTTTCGCCTGGATCATCCCCTCTTCGGCAAACCAGGGGGCTGTGAGCTTCTCGCCGTTGTAGTCGCGCCATCCGTTAAGGGTGCTCCCGTCGAACAGCAGTTGCCATCCTTCTCTAATCTCTTCCGGTGTGAGCATGTTGTCTCTTTTTTTACCACCGCTACAGGCGGTCAATACGGCAATTGTTCCAATTGCAAACAGTAGATTGAATTTTGACATTTTTTTATTTGTATGAATTGATAAATATGTTTTTTCGCTCTTCTATCTTTGCAAAGATATTGAATATTTGTATCTTCACCGGCTCAATCAGTCGTTTTTTTTCTACAGGAGCATAGATAATGGGAAGCGCTCCCGGGAAACATTCCGGGTGGTGGGTTAAAACCAAACATTGGGATAAGATGTTATTACCTGTCACACGAATGTGAGGAGACTCCTGATAATATAGAGGTTATTTTGGAACATATTGATCTTACGAAGAACCAGGAGATAGCTGAAAAGCGATTTCTTGCCACGGTGGGTTTTTTTGATGGGGTGCATGCAGGACACCGTTATCTGATCCAACAGGTGAAGGCGGAGGCTGAGCGACAAGGCGTGCCTTCGGCGGTTATCACTTTCCCAGTCCATCCGCGCAAGGTACTGCAAACCGATTATCAGCCGGCCCTGCTATGTGGATATGAGGAGAAGTTGGC
>DPAC01000141.1:28306-32050 GCA_003517675.1 Porphyromonadaceae bacterium
CAGGAGGAATATGGAGACTATGTCCGCTATGGTGAGGAGATTGGCATGCCGGTCATCCGTGCCGAAGAGTTGCTGATCGATGGTGGGAAGGTGAGCTCGACGCGTATCCGCAAGCTGCTGAAAGAGGGTGATGTGATGCGGGCCAACAGCCTGCTCTCCTATAAATACACCCTCTCGGGTAAGATTGTGGAGGGGTATCGTGTGGGGCGCACCATTGGATTCCCGACCGCCAATATTCGTTCCTGGGAGCGATATAAGGTGGTGCCGGCACTGGGTGTTTATGCCGTGCGGGTTCTCCTGCAGGGAGCACCCTATGAGGGGATGCTTTATATTGGTAAGCGGCCAACACTGCATGCTGATTCGGAGATCAGTGTAGAGGTGAATCTATTCAACTTCAGCGGAAATCTTTACAACCGCTCCCTGACGGTGGAGTTCATCGATTTTATCCGGCCTGATCAGAAATTTGAGACGATGGAGCTCCTGGTTGAGCAGATACACAAAGACAAGAGAATCGTGCAGCAGCGGCTGCGGGAAGAGCGCTTATTTAAACCATCGAGTTGAGTAACTTGAATAGCGGGATCCGTTGGCAACGTGTGATCGCCTTGGCAGTGGATAAGGAGCAGATGTTTCTGATGAGATGGCGTTTCAGTAAATACCCCGCTGGTTGAGTGCTCGCTGGTAGCGCGCGGCATTGCGCATATGCTCGGCATGGGTGACGGCAAAGTTGTGCCGCCCCGAGAGATCATCTTTCGCACACATGAAAAGATAGTTGTGTTGCTGCGCTGAAAGGGTGGCATCGATGGCCGCAATTGAAGGAATGCGGATGGGCCCGGGAGGTAATCCCTCTCTTTTGTAGGTGTTATAGGGTGATTCCACCTCCAGGTGCTTGTAGAGGATGCGCCGCAATGAAAAATCGCCCACGGCAAACTTCACCGTGGGGTCCGCTTCGAGGCGCATCCCTTTTTTGAGTCGGTTTAGGTAGAGACCAGCCACAATGGGGTACTCATCAGCGTAGGTAGCCTCCTCTTCCACGATCGAAGCAAGGATGGCGATCTCTACCGGAGAGAGCCCTCTCTCTTCTGCTTTCTTTCTCCGGTTATCGTTCCAGAAGCGCTCATATTCTGTCTTCATCCGCTGCATCAACTCCTCTGCATTCATATCCCAGTAGACCTCATAGGTGTTGGGGATAAACATGGCCAAGATGGTCTCGTTGTTGAACCCAAGCTTCTCCGCCACCGTATGATCGCGCAATGTCTCCAGTAATGTGAGGCTATCGATCATAAGCTGTCCTGAAAGGCGTCCCGCCAGATCTTCCGGGGTTCGTATGTTGTTGAAAGTGATGTTCAGCGGTGCCTGGTTACCCGAGCGCAGCATGCGAATCACGTCAGGCATCGTCATCCCCTCACGGATGGCATATCTGCCGCTTTTCACGCTCCCGGGGTAATTCATCCTTTCTGCCAGAAACCGGAAGATTCTTTCTGAGGGCAGGCCTGCTTTTTCCTTTAACTGAAGAATCACCTCCTCATAGTTACGCTCCTCATCAATGTAGATGTATGCTGTCTCTGCCGGAGAAAAGGGTGCGAAAATAATGCGGTATGCGTATAGAGCTGCCACCAGCATAAAGAGCAACACGATTCCTGCTGCCCAAACAATTGGTTTGTATTTTTTTCTTTTGACTCCTTCTGCCATTTCATTGAAACAAACGTGAGGACGAATGCAGCACAAAATTAGGAATATTCAATTGAATTTATCGGTTTTTCTTTGAAAAGTTAAAAACAAACTCGTATATTTGCACCCGATTTTGCCAAGGCACAGGGAAGTGTGGGTGAGTGGCTGAAACCAGCAGTTTGCTAAACTGCCGTACGGGTAACCGTACCACGAGTTCGAATCTCGTCGCTTCCGCAACAAAGTCGGATTACCAGAAACGGAGATCCGATTTTGTTGTGTCTCATCACTTCTGTCAATCACCATTCGAAAATATTGATCAAAAATATGTTGTAAAACATATTTTTTGTTGTATCTTTGTATCGATTTGAATGGCAAGCGAGTTATTTGAAATCATTTTAGGTTATCATTTACATCATGAATGACTTCTTATACAGACGGTTGCCGACGGATCATAACTTTTTAAATGAAAGGTGAAATTATGACAGTCAGAAACCTTACCAAAGAAGAAATTTTGGGACAGATCAGGTATCTGGAACAAAACATCTCAAACGGCTCTGTTTCATATCGTACCAACAGATTGAACAGGCTACGTACATTGAGAGCGAGCTTGCGTCAAGCAAGCTGACGAAAAGCTAAAACCTGAGAGGAGCAGAAAGCAGGAATTCCTGCAAGTATGCTGATGCAGGTGGTGCCATTGAGAGCGTTTGAGGCTGAAGCTGAGTGACCGAATGGGTTCACGAATGCTTTTTTTTATTTCGATAGATTTTTCAATTGATTTATAACAGGCTACCCCTTCGGTAGCTTTTTTTTTGGAAGAAAATTATCGATAATGATACCTAATATTCGGAATAACCTGTGATAAAATGTGATTTTTATCTATCTTTGTACGATTATCTAACAAAAAGAGCAACTGAATTATGGATGTATTATCTGCCAGATTGACTGCATTGTCGCCGTCTGAAACTTTTGCGATGGCACAGAAGAGCAATGAACTGAAGGCTCAGGGCATTGATGTGATCAACATGAGTGTGGGTGAACCTGATTTTAACACCCCCGAACATATCAAGCAGGCAGCCAAAAAAGCGATCGATGATAATTTTTCATTTTATTCGCCCGTAGCAGGTTTCCCTGACCTGAAGCAGGCGATCTGCAACAAGCTGCAAAAGGAAAACGGACTGACCTATAGCCCTGCACAGATTGTGGTCTCGGGCGGTGCCAAGCAATCAATCTGCAATGTGATTCTCTCCATCGTCGATAAGGGGGATGAGGTGGTGATTCCAGCTCCCTACTGGGTGAGCTATCCCGAGATGGTGAAACTGGCAGAAGGGACACCGGTATTTATTTATGCAGGCATTACCCATGATTTCAAGATCACACCCCAGCAACTGGAGGAGGCGATTACGCCGAAAACAAAAGCGCTGATTCTCTGCTCTCCATCCAACCCTACCGGAAGCGTTTATACCCACGATGAGCTGAAAGCATTGGCCGCGGTGGTTGAAAAACATCCTGATCTGTTTGTGGTTGCCGATGAGATTTATGAACACATTAACTATATCGGGCAACATCAATCCATTGCACAGTTTGATACCATTCGCGATCGCGTGGTGGTAGTGAACGGTGTTTCGAAAGGTTATGCCATGACCGGTTGGCGTATTGGATGGATTGCTGCGCCGCAATGGATTGCTTCTGCCTGCAGCATGTTACAGGGTCAATACACCTCTGGTCCCTCATCCATCTCGCAGAAAGCATCGGTGGCTGCCTACACTGGTGACCAGTCCTGCGTGGCAGAGATGCGTGCCGCTTTCGAAAGAAGAAGAAACCTGATTGTGAGACTGCTGAACGAGATTCCTGGTCTGCAGGTAAACAATCCGATGGGTGCTTTTTATATCTTCCCGGAGTGTAGCAGCTACCTGGGAAAGCGTTGGAATGGCAGGACGATCAAAAGCGCTACCGATCTGGCAATGTATCTGCTGGAGGAGGGGCATGTGGCCTGTGTAGGGGGTGACGCATTCGGTGCGCCGGGGTGCATCCGTATCTCTTATGCCACCTCCGATGAGAACATTGAAAAGGCGATCG
>DPAC01000141.1:32375-32924 GCA_003517675.1 Porphyromonadaceae bacterium
TTTTTTTGCTACCTTTGCATCTTCAATTTTGTATGGTATAAATTCATTGACAATGAGTGATCGTTTTCCGGAATACAATCAGCTGAATCTTTCCGATGTGAACAAAGAGATGCTGAATGAGTGGGATGATAAGGATATTTTCAGTAAAAGCCTTGAGATACGCAGGGAGAATCCCCGTTTTGTCTTTTATGAAGGTCCTCCGTCAGCTAATGGCATGCCGGGGATCCATCATGTCATTGCCCGCTCCATCAAGGATCTCTTTTGTCGTTACAAGACCATGAAGGGTTACCTGGTGAACCGGAAAGCTGGGTGGGATACCCACGGACTGCCGGTGGAGCTGGGTGTGGAAAAATCGCTTGGCGTCACCAAGGAGGATATCGGTAAGAAGATCACCGTGGAGGAATACAACGCCGCCTGCCGCAAAGAGGTGATGAAATATACCCGTGAATGGGAGGAGCTGACCCGCAAGATGGGTTACTGGGTTGACATGAGTGACCCCTATGTTACTTACGACAACCGGTACATCGAGACGCTCTGGTACCTGCTCAA
>DPAC01000141.1:33098-33864 GCA_003517675.1 Porphyromonadaceae bacterium
CCTGCACAGCGCAGTTTTTGGTGAAGAACCCGTTTCCGGAGTGGCAAGCGTTCGGAGATCCCTTCTTCCTGGCCTGGACCACCACCCCCTGGACACTACCGTCGAACATGCTGCTGGCAGTAGGGAAGAACATCGATTATGTGGCGGTGCAAACCTACAACCCTTACACCGGGAGTCCAATGACAGCGGTGCTGGCGAAGAGCCTCCTGCATGTTTACTTTCCCGAAAAGAATGCCTCACTGTCGCTCAGCGACTACCACCCGGGAGATAAGCATATTCCCTACAGGGTGCTCGACAGGGTCTGGAAAGGATCTGAGCTGGTTGGCATCCGGTACGAGCAGCTGATTCCCTGGGTGAAAGTGACCGACAAAGCGTTTCAGGTTGTAGCAGGTGATTTTGTAACCACTGATGAAGGGACTGGAATCGTACACATTGCTCCCACCTTTGGTGCGGATGATGCTCGTGTGGGTAAGGAGCATGATGTGCCGGGACTGACCCTGATAGATAAAGAGGGTACCCTGCGTCCGATGGTGGACCTCACCGGTAAGTTTTACCGCATCGAGGATTTGGATCCTCAGTTTGTGAAAGAGCATATGAACCGTGATCTTTATGCCGTGTTTGCCGGCAGATATGTGAAGAATGCCTACGACGACTCACTCACCGACGAGGATGCCACGCTCGATGTGGACCTCTCGGTGATGCTCAAGCAGCAGAACAGGGCTTTCCGCATCGAAAAGTACGTTCACAACTACCCACATTGCTGGCG
>DPAC01000141.1:34150-38454 GCA_003517675.1 Porphyromonadaceae bacterium
GGTCGTTTTGGTAAATGGCTGGAGAACCTGCAGGACTGGAACCTGAGCCGCAGTCGCTATTGGGGCACCCCGCTGCCTATCTGGCGTACCGACGACGGGAAAGAGGAGAAATGTATCGGTTCGGTGAAAGAGCTTTATGAGGAGATGCAGCAGGCAGTTGAGGCCGGTGTGATGCAGGAGTTGCCCTGGGACAACCTTGATCTGAATGATTACCGGGAGCTGGATTATGAACAGATTGACCTCCACCGTCCCTATGTGGATCAGATTGTACTGGTCTCCGACAGTGGGCGGCCGATGCGGCGTGAGACCGACCTGATCGACGTTTGGTTTGACAGCGGGGCCATGCCTTTTGCCCAGGTCTTCTATCCGCACATCTCTGAAGAGGAGTTTGCAAAGGTCTTTCCTGCCGATTTTATTGCGGAGGGGGTGGATCAGACCCGTGGCTGGTTCTACACTTTGCATGCCATCGCAGCCATGGTGAAAGGGAGCGTGGCTTTCAAAAACGTAGTCTCCAACGGCTTGGTCCTCGACAAGAATGGCAATAAGATGTCGAAGCGACTTGGTAACGCGGTTGATCCTTTCGAAACCATCGAAAAGTATGGTTCTGATCCCCTGCGCTGGTATATGATTACCAATGCAGCTCCCTGGGACAATCTGAAATTTGATATTGAAGGGGTGGAGGAGGCCCGCAGGAAGTTTTTCGGAACGCTCTTCAACACCTACTCTTTTTTCGTCCTTTATGCCAACGTGGATGGCTTTCATAACCAGTACCCGCAGATCGACCTCGCCAAACGGCCGGAAATCGACCGTTGGATCATCTCCCTGCTGAATAGTCTGGTGGCAGAGGTGGACCAGGCATATGATGCTTATGAACCAACCCGTGCAGGTCGTGCTATAGCCGATTTTGTGAATGACAACCTCAGCAACTGGTATGTGCGGCTGAACCGCAAACGTTTCTGGGGCGGGGAGATGACTGACGACAAGCTGTCAGCTTACCAGACGCTCTATCAGTGCCTGGTGACCGTGGCGCAGCTGATGGCTCCCATCGCACCTTTCTATGCTGACCGGCTCTATCTCGACCTGACTGACCCCACCGGTAACAACAGTGTGCAATCGGTACACCTGACCGACTTTCCTCTGGCTGATGAAACACTGATCGACAAGACCCTTGAGGAACAGATGCACCTGGCTCAGGCCGCTTCTTCGATTGTACTGGCCCTCCGACGCAAGGTAAGCATCAAGGTGCGGCAGCCGCTCTCCCGAATCATGATTCCTGTTTTGGATGATCAGCAGAAAAGAAATATTGAAGCGGTGAAGTCGCTGATACTTAGCGAGGTGAATGTGAAGGAGCTGGACTTTGTTGATTCAGCCAGTGAGATGCTGGTGAAACGGGTGAAGCCTGATTTCAGGAAGCTGGGACCCCGCTACGGGAAGATCATGAAGCAGCTGGCTGCCCGTATCCAGCAACTTGATCAACAGGAGATCAACACCCTGGAGCAAAATGGATCGCTGACGCTGTTGATTGACGCACAGGTGGCGGTGATCACCACTGAGGATGTGGAGATCCTCTCGGAAGATATCCCCGGCTGGCTGGTGGGTAGTGAGGGGGGACTCACGATAGCCCTCGATATCACCCTCACCCCTGAACTGGAGAAAGAAGGAGTTGCCCGTGAGCTGGTGAACCGCATCCAGAACCTGCGTAAGGCAAAGGCGTTTGAGATCACCGATCGCATCACCCTTCATCTTTCATCGCACCCTGCCTTTGATGAAGCGGTGAGAGCATATGCCGGTTACATCTGCAATCAGGTGCTGGCCGATGAGCTCACCCTGACGGATGAGGAGCTGGAGGATACCATCGAGATTGATGATCAGCTGCTCACCATCCGCATTGAAAAAAACAGTTGAAAGATATCCAATTTATCGTTATCTTTGTGAAGCAATGCAGCAGTATGCAAATGTGAACTTTATGGAAACCAAGGTTGTTGTATATTGACTCTGATTCCGGAAGAGAGACACAGACCTTTTTTATACATTAATCATTATGAGCGAAAAGACGAGATATTCAGATGAGGAATTGGAAGAATTCCGTGCAATTATTAATGAGAAATTGCGGATTGCCAAGCAGGAATATGAGAACTACCGTGCTGCGGTGACCAATACTGACGGGAACGATACGGTGGATACCTCTCCCACCTACAAGGTGCTCGAGGAAGGGGCGTCCACACTCTCCAAGGAGGAGGCTGGAAGACTGGCTCAGCGGCAGATGAAGTTCATTCAGAACCTGCAGGCTGCCCTGGTCCGCATTGAGAACGGCACCTATGGTATCTGTCGTGAGACCGGCAAGCTGATCCCGAAGGAACGTCTTCGCGCTGTGCCGCACGCCACACTGAGCATTGAGGCCAAGTCGGCCAAAAAAAAGAAATGACCCTGCCCGGCGGATGCGTGTTGAGAGGTTGACATTTCGTAGGATGAGGGGGAGTGCTCCCCGACAGGAAAAATTCCCCCAAATTGTTAGGTATGAAAAATAGGAATCACAAAGGATGGATTGCAGTTGCGGTTGTTTTTCTGGTACTTCTCGTTGATCAGCTCACCAAGATATGGGTGAAGACCCATATGGCATTGTATGATGCAATCCACATTACCGACTGGTTCCAGATCTATTTTGTGGAAAACAACGGAATGGCCTTTGGGATTGAAGCAGGAGGAAAGCTGTTCCTTTCGCTCTTTCGGATCATCGCGGTGGTTCTGATCATCATCTATATCAACCGGTTGGTGAGGGAGAACTACAAGAATGGCTTCATTGTCTGTATCGCGCTGGTGCTGGCGGGTGCTGCGGGAAACATTGTAGATAGCATTTTCTACGGTGTAATCTTTGAAGCCAGTTATCCGGGGCATATAGCCTCTGTCGTTCCCTGGGGACAAGGCTATTCATCGCTGTTGCACGGGAAGGTGGTAGATATGCTTTACTTCCCGCTGGTTAAAGGGATCTATCCCGACTGGTTCCCGTTTGTGGGGGGGCAGGAGTTTTTATTCTTCCGGTTCATCTTTAACCTGGCAGATTCGGCTATTACAATAGGTGTGATATTGATACTGCTTTTTTACCGCAAGACATTATCCTATTCCCTGATGTCGAAAAGTGAACGGAAAAAGCTGGAGAATGAAGTGACGGAAAAAAACGTTACAGGTGAAATATAGCATTTTTCCATATCTCTTGATTTTTCTCGCGGGGCTGCTGATGATCTCATCCTGTCAGAACCGTCCGAAAGAGGTTCTGAGCAGAAAAGAGATGGAACAGCTTCTCTATGATGTTTACCTGGCTGAAGCAACCATGGAAAATGAATATCAGCTATTCAACACCCCTGAAAAGAAAGAGGCTTACATCAATCGTCTCTTCGCTTCCCATGGTGTGACGCAAGCTGAATGGGACAGCTCTTTAGCCTGGTATTCAGACAGGATAGATCTCTATCTGAAGATGAACGACTCGGTTAAAGCACGTCTGGAAAGAGCCCGCAAAGAGGTGGATGCAGAAATTGCCCGGCTGGCAGCTCTGAAGGTGCGGGATCCCCGAACCCTCTCGCCCTCTTATATCCCTCGTCACTATCTGTTTACCTCCTCAGCAGCTGACAGAGGATTCCGTTTTCGTCTGCTGGAGCCCGACATCAATGAGCGGATAACCTCCGGTCAATTCTCTTTCACTTTCAGCGTTATCGGCATTCCTCCCTGTTTCCCTCACCGGCTCACATCCCTGCTTATGCTGGAATATGGAGACACCACCATCTACCTGCCCCAAAGGATTACCGAGAATCGCACCTATCGTTTCACTGCCATGAAATACCTCCCGGGTGATTCAATTTCCGAAATCCGGGGTGATACACTGAGAGAGATCCACGGATACCTGCACCTGCATGATTCATTGAAGCGCTCAGCGCTGATTCAGCTCTACGATATCAGACTTGGCAGCGTAGTTGCAGACTCTGCCGAAATCATCCCCTCCCGTGAGGAGATAGGTTCCCTGCAGGAGAGGGATGGCTTGCTTCATGATACATTGAGCGTCAGGTGAAGAAGGATCGCTATAGAGAAAAACTATTTGACAGAAGAAATCATATTGGTTAACTGCTTAATATGCTATATTTACTGCATCATACGAAGAATCATTATTTAACATTTAATTTATCATAACAGTACATCAGATGGAAAAAAAGAGAGTTTACACCTTTGGTAACGGCGCAGCCGAGGGAAGGGCAGATATGAAGAACCTGCTCGGTGGAAAAGGAGCGAACCTGGCAGAGATGAATTTGATTGGT
>DPAC01000131.1 GCA_003517675.1 Porphyromonadaceae bacterium
CTGAAGTCCTTTAGTGCTTCAGCCGTTGGGCTTTCCTCGTTTTCTTCTAATTCCTGGATAATAATCTTGTTGAGGGCCGCATTGTTTTTCTCTTTAGCTTGCCTTTCCAGACTTGGACGGATATTGTACTGTTTTTTCACTAAAGTAATTAATTTTGCTACTTCTATATCGTAGAGCATTTGTGCCATAACTTCATATTCAGCAATTAGATAATCGGTGTTAATATCGTACTCGCTACCCCTGCGACGCTTTAAGAATCCCCGTCCAACAGGGGTTCTTACTTTCTGGCCGGTACTTTTAAGAAGGCTCTTTGCTCGGGCATACAACAGAACCTGATGTCGATAGTAATTCTCTCTGGTGAAACGGTTTTCAACTTCAAAGTCAATTGCTTTCATTGCCCGAATGTAATCGTTTTTAATTGCCTTCCAAATTCGGCTCCGCTTCTTAATGGCTTCTTTTACCTCTGGATATTTTTCAACTTCAGTGTCAAGCCGCTTTTTCTCTCTTGCCAGCGTTTCCGGAGTGAATCCAAAGGGTAATTTATGCCCCAATTTCGCTTCTTCCGCTAAATCATCGAGAATAACTTTTTTAGTGAACAAATCAAAGGTATAAGGATTGAGGTCTATCGTAATTCCCTGCTCAAATCTAAGGGTTTTATCGCCGCATACTCCTCTTTGTTTCAGCAAACTTAAAAGACCATGCCTGTTATATCTCAATTCTGCAAATTCGGGAGTGTGCGGCAAGTGCTCAAATTCTCTGGTTCCTTTCTTCCAAAGAACACGAAGAGCCTCTTTGATTTTAGGCAGGAGTGTTTCTTTTTGGAGCTTTGCTGCATCCCAACGCTCTTGTATTTCCTCATCTTCAAACCGCCATTCCTTCTTTGTCTCCGACTGTTTAGGCAGTTTTTGAACCAGTTTGATCGAAAAGCCCATCTTGGGAGTAACTTCCTCGATAGCCTCGTTAATCTCCTCGCCCATTTCACGCTCTACTTCTGGAATCGCTGCTTCATCGTCAAGAACAATGGGTGATTGGCGGGTTATCTTGTCTATAACCTCAACACCTTTTTCGCTAGTAGGGATAAAATAGCGAACCGCATAATCAATCTTCTCGGTAAATACTCCAGCCTTTTTGAGTAGTTCCTCAAAAACCCATAAATTGTCGCCTAATATTTCGATACGGTACTCCCCGGATATACGCCGTCTAACCAATTTCCATCCGTTAGCCAACTCAAAAGTTCTGCCGTTTTCTAGGATCTGCTCTTTGATATCTGCCGGAGATAACTGCTCCCGGGTTACTTCTGCCCCTAGCCTATGGAGCACGGTTCTAATCATGTTTTTGGCCACGATTCTACCCAAGAATACCCTACCGTCATCAGAACGAACACGAATTACTCTAACCCTGTCTGTGGGAAGCCTATCCCAGATGGGTAATATCGTGCCGCTTATCAAGTGATATGTATCCATTTTGTATTCAGGTAATTTTGCTACTTCTTCATTCCATAGCTTTTCGGCAGCAGCATCATCTAACTTCTCATAGTTATTAGCCAAATCTTCCCCGTTGACAATACTAGCGGCCTCTTTTATCTGTCCGTACCTGCGAAATGCTCTTACTACATGACCGGCTTCCGTTGTCATCATTGCCCCTGTGGTTTCTATGGCATAAATCCTGCCGCTACGTTTCTGACGGTAAAATCCGTAAAGCGCAGTCAACTTCTTGGCATCCTCAAAGGTAAATGGAATTACTTTATTGCCTGCACTAAGCTCTATATATTTTGTCTCGGCGCCGGTGGCCGGATCTCTGTAAACGACAATTTCATTTTTAACTTCAACCTTATCCCTCTTGAAGTTTTCGAGTCCCTTATCATAAGTGCCTGATTCAATGGCTTTTTGGGTCATATATTGAACCAGATTAAAATAGGCATCAAAAACTTTATTCTGTTCATCGGATTTAAGAACAAGAATACGGTTCAAAAACTTAGCTGTGTCTCTCCTATCGTTACTCTCTTTTAATTTACCAGTATTTTTATCAATAAGAGCATCTTCTAGGCCGATCTTTTGAATGATCTCCCTGCCGTTTATCCCTTCTATTTGTTCGGCAATAAGATTCTGGTAAAAAATATCTAACGCATCTCTTGCAATATCGTTTTCTAAATTATCACTGGCGCTAAACAGTCCCTGGCTTCCGGCTTGTCGCTGTCCCTTGGTTAATGCACCCAATTGATCAAGCCTGCGGGCAATAGTAGAAATAAACCGTCTTTGCCCCTTCAGATTTGTGGTAACAAGCACATAAGTTGGCGGATGTACCTGGTTGGATCGGTGAGTGCGCCCAAACCCCTGTACGGCTTTAGTAGCAGACCAGCCCGCCTGGATTAGATAATGAATTCTTTTCTGTTGATTCTTTGCCGCCCTATCAGCATGATAGCTTTCGCCGGTGCCGCCAGCATCCGAAAATACAAGTATGCGCTTTTTACCGTCCATGAATGCCTTAGCGTCAGCAATCCGGTGATTAACTGTTCTATTTTGAACGATAGTTTTAGTTCCGCCGTCTTCTGTTTTTACCTTTACTAATCTACGGGTGCGCCCGGTTATTTCCGCCACATTTTGATAGCCAAATGTGTTAATAAGCATATCAAGAGGGTTATCAGGAACCCGCATGGCCCCTAATTTATGGATTAACTCATCTCTTTTAGCTACGGCTTCACGGTTAAGAACAGGATTGCCCTTACTATCAACAACTTTTACCCGACGCACATTGCCGTCCTCATCTATAACCTCTTGATACTGTTGGACTGGAAATGAATTTTTGAGATATTCAATTATGATGTCTCGCGGGGTTAAGTCTAAATCTTCTAGATCTTCTCCGGCTTCTCGTTTTTTTGCAATAGCTCTTTCTTGAGATGCTTCATTAGTGTTAACGATTTGCAGGACGACAGAATGGCCATTTTTAAGATCTTCTTTTATAGCCTTAATCACAGAGGGCATTTGCATAGCAGTTAAAACCTGATTGAAAAACCGCAATTGTGCGCCCCAAAATGCACTCATAGCTGCAGCTTTTTGCTGCCCACCTGCTTGTGTTATTTTAAGTGTTTCTCCCATGTTTTGCAGAATGATTTGCCAGGCTTGCGCTATAGTATCGTAAATCTGGATTTGCACATCATCTAATTGATGAACCAAAGTGTCATAGGTAACGCCGTTATAGCTTAAGTTCCTAGCTATATAATTACCCAGCGCTTTCATGTCCCGGGCTACGAGTTCCATTGCTGCTATCCCGCCGCTGGCAATCTTGGTAACAAAATCTCTTTTATTCGCAAATGGTGTGCCTTCTCCCCATAACCCAAGACGCTCTAAATAACCCAGATCAGTAACTTCCACACTGCCAGTTGCCGAAACATAAACAACTTTTGCCTTTGGTAGTCGGCGCGCAAGCTGAATAGCGGCTAACGCCATCGTTGCCGGCTTGCTTGCTCCTCTTTTTTTCTTGATAGACATACAATTCCGCATGTGATGGGATTCATCAAAGACAATTACACCTTCGAAGTCCTCGCCTAGCCATTCTACTACTTGATCCACACGGGATTTTTTCCCTTTTTTAAGGGCTAATTCCTCAAAATCGCGCCCGGTAACTTCTAAGTTGTGCCTTAAAGTGGTATAGGCAGTGAAAAGAATCCCATTCGGCTTTTTAATGGGTTCCCCAAACTTGGTTTTCGTGTGCTCAAAAACTAATTTGGGGTCTATACCTACGCTTTCTAAGTCTCTTCTGGCCGCGCCGATAAGCGGTATGTTCTTGCTTACCCATACCGCTTTAGTTTGGCCGCGCCTAAAACTATCCAGGATAATGCCGGCAATCTCCCGGCCTTTACCTACGCCAGTACCATCGCCGATAAAGAAGCCCTTACGCTCTCCAGTAGGCAGGAATTTTTCGAAGTTCTGCCCTGCATAAACAACGGCCTCTAACTGTGCGTCAGACAGTATCCCCTTTTCGATTATCTCCTTTGGGAGATTCGGAGTATAAACAGGAACAGGGGGTTCAACAGCCGACATTGCAGCGCTCTGAACAAGCTCTCCGGGGTGCGGTTTTGCGCCTGGAATATCTAGTTTTTGGGGTTTATAGGATACGTACAGGGTTTCGGTTAATTCTTCTGCAACTGTTTCAGTTTCTTTCTGCCTTACAGCAATCTCCGTTTCGATTGCTAATCTACTCTCAGCGGCGGCTCCTTTGACAGTTTCACCGCTAGGAGTTGGTTCAGCGCGTAAGATGCCGCCTCGTAAGGCTTCTCCCTTGCCAGCTCCTTCGGATCTGTCCACAGTCCCGGGTCGTCCGGATCCGGCCCCTCGTATACCAGTACGTTCATCACGTCCTCCGGGTCTACCAGGGGGTCGTACATCCAGCGCTCCACCAGATTCCATATCTCTATCGTCAAGTCTCTCTCCAGTGGTCCCTTCCCCATATCTATCCCTTGCTCCAG
This sequence comes from Porphyromonadaceae bacterium, assembly GCA_003517675.1. Taxonomy (GTDB): domain Bacteria; phylum Bacteroidota; class Bacteroidia; order Bacteroidales; family Dysgonomonadaceae; genus Proteiniphilum. The sequence goes on from DPAC01000131.1 coordinate 4,466, forward strand.
TCCCCACTTCATCAGCTGCAGTAGGTACAGCGCGTCCGGGTCCGGCTTCACCCCGGCCTCTTTCAATTTCTTCAGTGCGATCCGGTTTATCAGGTGCTTGTTTAGCCTGTACACTTTCTCCAGGTTGTCTCCCAGGTTGTCTCCGTTCATGTTTGATTCCCTCCAAGAGGTTAAAAATATCATCCAACAGAACAATTTCATCCGTAATGGGCTTATCTGTCGTTGGCCCGGTTTTGTCTATAATTACGAGTTGAACATCAAATGTTGTACCGTATTTTCTGTAATTACTCCCATCAATACGAATATTCGCCTTGACATTATATTTTTCTTTGATCTCTTTCCACCAAGGGGCAAAAGTAGGAGAATTGTCCGCCATCCCCTGGCCAACAATGGCTACCAACCGTCCACCTGGCTCCAAGCGTGCTAATGCCTGTTCAATATGCGCTTTCGCAAACCTTGTTGATTTTTTATCTCCCATGCGGCCAGCCGTTGCTGAAAAAGGCGGATTCATCAGGATAACAGTAGGCTTAATATCTTCAGGTAAAACATTGTTAAGCTGTTCGGCATTTTCGGTGAACAGGCGGTCGAAGTTCAATTCTTTTAATAATTCAGCACGACGCTCTGATAGCTCATTAACAATAACATTTGCACCTGCCGTCTTTGCGAAGACAGCAAGACCACCTACCCCGGCACTCGGCTCCAATACAGTTTCGCCGGGATAAATATTCGCCGCCCATGCCGCAACATACGCCAGGTTGGGAGGAGTAGAATACTGTTGATACTGCTCTTGCTCTTCAGTTCGCTTTGTTTGCGTCGGGATCTTTTCTAAAATTTCTTGCTCGATAGATTCAAGGTTCCGTTTCGCAGTATCAGCACTTACCATAGGCCCGATGCTCTTTTTATGCTCAAGTAAATACTGGTTAACACCCAATTCCATAGCGTCATAAGCATCTTTGGGTGTGTATTTACCTTGGGCTTGAGTGCCGCCAAAGGCTTCTTCGGAAACCTTGAATAATTGATTTGAATTAAAGGATTCGCCTTTTTCTAGCGCATCTTTAACAAAAGCAGCTATCTTACTACTCGGAGAAACTCCCCCTGTTTGTGGTTCTTGTGTTACAGCTTTTTCTTTCTTACCCTCAAAAACATCAACGGCTTTCTTGTCAATTAAAATGTTTTCGAATACATCAAACAAATCCGATAATTTATCTTTCGGAAGATACCAGCTCTTATTACCGCCAATCTGCGCTCCCCATTTTGCGCCAATTCCTTTTAATTTTTTCCGGTCATTGTAATTACTCTCAAGTTCAAAATAATTTTCCGCCAGTTCAGTGCTGCGGGGCACGTATACCCCTACTGAACCTATCGCCGCAACTTCTCTATTCCATTTATCTTTACCCCACTCTAAGCCTTTTCCGATGACCAGGTTGCCATTATTATCCCGTTCGTAATGGATATTTTTTTCGATCAACAGATTTTCCAGCTTTGTGATAGTAAGAGGCTCTTCCTCTATTTTGGATATTGTTTCTACCTCTTCCGGTAAAAATTCTTTATTCTCTAAAGCCCTAGCCAATATTTCCGGTCTTGCGCCAGCCAGATATGCGAATGCTTCTTCGTCATATATTCCGCTAAATGTTTCTTCGGTAATTTCCTTGCATAATGCCAAATGATAAGCAATTGTTGCATATTGATCATCATGCGCCATACAGTCAACCAATTTAGCTATTTCACCTAATACCCTATCTGGTACCAATAAGTTTATTTCTAAGACTTTCTCGATTTCTTTAGGCCCATATCCTTTTTTCTTATAACGGCGCACGGCGCTTGAATGCCACTTTTTTCTATTAGCAAGCTCTGATTGAGAAATTGGGGCATTAGGATCTAATTCTTCCGGTTTTGTTTTTTTAATGAAATTAATTATCTTATTGCCGTCAGCCAACACCAATTCGAGCGCTTTTTGCTGGACAGATTTATCTAGCTGGCGGTAATAAGCCATATGTGCTATTTCATGGACTATACTTGTGGTATCAATTTCTCTGCCTGCTGGGATACCAATCCAGTTGTGATTAACACAAATAGCATTAGCCATAGATATTTGTTCTTGTAAATGAGGTGGTAGTCTCTTGAGTTCAGCTTCATCGATATAGTTAAAACGTATGCCCTTTCCGTTGTATGTAATTGCGAATTCCCTAATGGGATCATCTAATTCATTTAAAACCCCGACTAACCGTTGAGCTACTTCTTCGGGGAATTTTTCATCGACGTTAAATCGGCCCGCAGCAGCACGTGTGCCAGTGGGGACCCCGGTTTCAGTTCCAACCCCTTCTTCTTCGCGTATACCCTCGCCGCCCACCACTGGCGCAGAAGCTCCAGCCTCTCCCCTCTCTCCACTTTTTATGTCCTCCTTTAATAACTTCTCCGGCAAGAACCAAATAGTAGCCTGATCAGTCGAGAACCGCGGTATTCTATAACCAAAGCGTTTCCCCTCGTAATCTTCTCCGGCAGCATAGGATACCGTTTTATCCTGTTTGACTTTTACATAATCCCTGTTAAAGTCATCTATTGTGTAGTCAGGATGCTCCTTTTGTATTTCTTTAAAAAGTACTTCCAC
>DPAC01000079.1:0-4363 GCA_003517675.1 Porphyromonadaceae bacterium
CTTCTGAACAAGCTTGATGCCGGTTACAGCCGGGTGATTCACCGCGTGGCCAGAAGACGCAGGGCAACCGTCTTTATAATCCTCTTTATCTTTATAGTGAGTCTGGTGGTCAGCGTCATTACCTTAAAGACCGAATTTATGCCGGCAACTGACAACAACACCATCGCCATGACCGTGGAGATGCCTACGGGAACCCGCATGGAGCTGGCACGCGAAACAGGAAATCGGATCACACAGCAGTTGAAGGAGAAATATCCGGAGATTGAAGTGGTCTCTTTCACTGTGGGTGTCGCAGATGCAGAAAACACGTTCGCAGCAATGCAGGACAATGCATCCAATCTGATGTCTTATACCCTGAGGATGACAGAAGCAGAGAACAGGAAGAAAGACATCTATGAAATTTCGGAGGAGATTCGTCTGATGCTGGCTCAGATGCCTGAACTTTATCGGTTTGAGGTCACACCGGGTGGCGGCGCCATGAGTATGGTTGGTGGCAGTTTTGTGGACGTGGATGTCTTTGGCTACGACTTTGCGGCAACCGATGAAGCTGCGGCAACCCTACAGAGCGAGTTGGGAAAGGTGAGAGGACTCAGAGATATCACCATATCCAGAAAAGATTATCGTTTGGAGTACCAGATCCAGTTCGACCGCGAGAAGCTGGCACTGAACGGACTCAACATGAGTACGGCAGCCGGCGCAGTGCGTAACCGGGTCAACGGCCTCGTGATGTCCCGTTATCGCGAAGAGGGAGAGGAGTATGATATCCGTGTCCGGTTTGATGAACCGTACCGTCAATCCATCGAGGATATAGAAAACATTCTTATCTACAATCCCATGGGGAAGGGTGTTCGTGTGCGCGACCTGGGAGAGGTGGTGGAAGCCTCCAGCTTACCCCAGATCGACCGGAAGGACCGGGAGCGTGTTGTAACGATTACCGGATCGGTCTACGGACGTGCCTTGAGTGAGGTGGCTCAGGATGTGAGTGATGTGATGGCAACAACCGACCTTCCGCCGGGTGTACAGCTGGAGTTAGGTGGTACGGTTGAGGATCAGCAGGATTCTTTTGCCGATCTCAGTCTGTTGCTGGTCATTGTTTCCTTGCTGGTTTACATTGTCCTGGCATCGCAGTTCGAGTCGCTCACCTATCCGTTTATGATCATCCTGACCGTGCCCTTTGCATTTACCGGTTCCCTGTTGTTGCTCGCGCTGACAGGTCAGCCGCTCGGCATCATGGGTTACGTGGGCATGATTATGCTCGTGGGGATGGTGGTGAAGAACGCCATCGTGCTGATCGACTACATTAACCTGAACCGGGAAAGGGGCATGTCCATCATCACTGCCGTCACTCATGGCGGTCGTTCGAGACTGCGACCGATCCTGATGACTACGTTGACCACCATCCTGGGTATGGTTCCGTTGGCCATCGGTACAGGACAAGGTTCTGAAATGTGGCAAACGTTGGGGATTTCCATTATTGGAGGAATGACCTTCTCTGCCGTCATCAGCCTGATTCTCATCCCCGCTCTTTATTCCATGATGGCCGGCTATGGGGTACGTCGCAAACGTCGCAAACACCGGGAAGTGCTGGTGGAAAATGGCAATCAATAAAATATTATCGTATGAAACGAGCATGAACATGTTTTTCACACAAGTACATGATAATCGCGAGTTCCATACGTCCTTAATGTAAAAGAATAAAATATTATCGTATGAAAGCAGTAATGATTGTTTTAGACCAGGCACACTATGAAATGATTGTGAACGACCTGAGTTCTTTGAACATACGTGGATTTACTTCCTGGAAAGAGGTGTACGGCAGGGGAAGCAATGAAGGGTATCCCCACTACGGATCCCATGCCTGGCCTTCGGTAAACAATGCCATTCTCACCATTGTGGAGGATGACAGGGTACCTCTCCTGTTGAAATATCTGAAAGGACTGGATGAAGAGTCTCCCCACCTTGGGTTGCGTGCCTTTGTCTGGAATGTGGAGGAGATGATCTGATTTTGATTTTGAATTTTGATGGGGCGTTGCTGAAAAGTGACGCCCCATCTTTAGTTTTTCTACAAACCGATAAATGTTTCAAAATCTGACCGACTGATCACAGTGGTGGTGTGGTTGGGGTAGGCACTCAGAAATGAGTTGGGAAAATTGACTTTTTGTTTCTTCCATTTTATCTCAAACGCTTCTATCAGACCATCTTTTTCTTCAATATAGTCAATCTCCGCCTGGTTGTGTGTCCGCCAAAAATATGCATTGGCATAATTTTTATTGTAATGGTTCTGCTTCATTCGTTCAGAAATTAAAAAGTTTTCCCATAATGCACCCTTATCCATGCGCATTTCCGGTATGGAGAAATTGCTGATAAGCACATTGCGAATACCATTATCATAGAAATAGTATTTCTTACCCTTTTTAATTTCATTGCGAAGATTACGGCTAAATGCCGGTAGTTTAAAAATTATGAATGCCTTCTCGAAAATATCAAGATATTTTTCAACGGTAGCTGTATCAATGTTTCCCACTGTTTTTGCAAGTTCATGGTAACTGACCTCATTCCCAACCTGAAATGCAAGCGCACGCAGCAATTTCTCAACATGAACCGGTTTTCGTATGCCTTCTAACTGCATAATGTCTTTGTAGAGATAGCTGTTCGCGATTTCAAGAAGTATCTCTTTCTCATTGCCGGGATTATTGAATACTTCCGGGTAAAAACCGTACACAAGACGGGTGTCTAACATTCTCTTTGCTTCGGGAGCAGTACTGTTTTGCACACTCTCTTTATAGCTGACAGGAAAAAGGTGGTACGTTATCTTACGGCCGGTTAATGGTTCCGATGTTCGATCCTGCAATTCAAAAGAGGATGATCCGGTGGCAATGATTTGAATATTGGGGTAAGTATCATAGAGCAGTTTGAGTTTCTTTCCAATTTCCGGAATTTGTTGAGCCTCATCAATAACAACCAGCCTGTTGTTGGGTCCCACGAGTTGCAGCAGTTGTGTGCTTGTGCCTGCCTCGGAAAATGCTTCCAGTACATCCGCTTCATCACAGTTGAGCCACACTGATGGAACATTGATTTTCCTGAGAACCTCTTTGAGCAAAGTTGTTTTTCCAACCTGCCTTGCTCCTGACAGGAGGATTATTTTCCCTTTTAAACAGGATGAAATAATGCTATCTTCAATTTCCCGCTTAATCATATTTTTTTTGCGAAGTTATATGTATTTTATGACTAATCCAAAAAAATAGGCTAAATATTTCGATTACGTTCCAAAAATAAGGCTGAATATTTCGAATATGTTCTAAAATTTAGGCTGAATATTTCGATTATATTCCAAAAAACAGGCCAGATATTTCGATTACTTTCCAACAAAACTGACTTGTGCCGATAAGATGAACGAAACGGATACTGAAACGTTTATTCATTTCACCAATTAATTGCGGAGAGAAATGGGAATCATCAAAAGCATCTTAGATACCGACCTCTATAAGTTTACCACCAGCTATGCCTATTCGAAGCTTTTTCCGAGAGCTTACGGCGAATTTGAATTTGTGGATCGCAACAATGAGGATTATCCGGAGGGATTTGACCGGTTGCTGGAGTATGAGCTGGAGGAGATGTCGCACCTCTCACTGACAGGGGATGAAGAGGCATTTGTGCGCGCGCAAATGCCTTATCTGCCACCGATCTATATCGATTTCCTGAAAGGCTATCGGTTTGATCCCTCGGAGGTGGAGATCAGCATGGAAGGAAAAAAGCTGCACATCAGGGCTACCGGGTTGCTTTACCGGGTAACCATGTGGGAGACGCCCATCCTGGCTACTGTCTCGGAACTCTTCTTCCGGGAGACCGGCCAGCACCCCGACCTGAAATATATGGAGGAGGAAGCGATCAAGAAAGCGGTAAAAATGAAAGAGCACGGCATCACCTTCTCCCTGTTCGGGATGCGGCGCCGGTTCAGCCTTGATGTGGAGGACAGGGTGACAGCACTGTTGAAAGCGCATGCAGGTGAAAGCCTGTTTGGAACCAGTAATGTCTATATGGCCTACAAACACAACCTGCGTGTGTCGGGTACCCATCCGCATGAGTGGGTACAGTTTCATGGCTCTACCTACGGGTACAAGATGGCCAATTACATGTCGATGGAGGACTGGATCAATGTATTTGACGGCGACCTGGGAACGGTGCTGACCGACACCTATACCACCGACGTGTTTTTGCGCAACTTCAGTAAGAAGCATGCGGCACTCTTTACCAGCCTCCGCCACGATAGCGGCGACCCGTTTGTTTTCACGGATAAGGTGATTAAAAGGTATGAAGAGCTGCGTGTGAACCCCAAACTCAAATACCTGGTCTTTTCTGACAG
>DPAC01000079.1:4728-8992 GCA_003517675.1 Porphyromonadaceae bacterium
CTGGTGCAAAAGACGCTGGGACTCTTGCCAACCCATGCAAATGAATCATCAATGTCAAAATAATCTCATTCTCGATTGAAGATGCCCGTTGGGTTTACAGCACGGTTTTGAATTCACTGCGGTTACCTGCCCGGTCGGTTGCGGTGAATGTAAGCTCCAACGGCTCCCCTACGGGTAGCCTTGCCTCATCGAACCGGTAACTGTAGATGGTCGATTTGCTGTCGTGGGTGAAGAGCACAAAACGGCCGTTGATCTCCCCACGGAATGAGGCGATCCCGCTTTTGTTGTCGGTGAGGCTGATGCGAACGATACGTCGACTTTTCCAGTTCTCCCGCTGCAGCGGGGTGATTGCCGGTGCTACGCTGTCTGCCGCCACTGCATAGCGCCCTCCCAGCTCACGGATGTTCACTTTGATTCCGCCATATAGATATTCTCCTCCCAGCCAGCTCTCCTTACCCTTGTTGTCCAGGCTTATGATACCGTAATTGTTTTTCTCTCGCAGCGTGTCACTCTTCAGACGGATGCGCAGCGTAGCACTGCTGTGCAGTGGAACGGGTGTGTGGTGCAGCCGATGGATATTGGAATAATGGCTGCTGCTCCTCTCAGATGAATGGGTGAAGCAGATATCGTGGTAGAGGTTGCCTGCCGGGATGGTAAGGGAGAGATCAGGGTCCATGTAGTTGTTTTCAAACTGCCAGGACATGTAATGGTCGCAAGGTGAGGGTTGTGTTATCTTACTCTGGACGCCCCTTACCGTGAACGGGTAGGAGAGCCGGTTGCCGTAGTGATCCTCCAGCTCATACCGGAAGCGGTAATCCCTCTCCTCATTGATTTCTACATATCCGCTGTTTTTAGTCTGAAAGAAAGGAAGCCTGTTGCCCGGTACGAGGAACGATTTCATGTAAAAGGAACGTCGTTCGCGCCAGTCGGCGAAATCGATGAACGCGTTGAGCATGCGGGTCTCATCGAACGAGAAGCGGCGGATGGTGCTGGCGAAGATCTGCTCATCATCGAGGTAGAGACGAATATGCTTCACCCCGTAGATGTTAGACTGGCCGTTCATCCGGTCGTATGCCTTTAGGCCGATGCCGATGCGTCCCCAGGCGGTAAGAGCAATACCGGGAGGCAGCGGGTTACCGGCCTTGTCCTTACCGAGTGTGATGCGCAGCGGGTTGTTGCTGCCATTGACCACTCCGCGGCCCTCTGCAGGGTAGATGGCGATACCCCGTAGGTCTGGTTTTTGTGTATCGGGTATGGGAGCTATATATTCCAGTACGTCGAGCGGTTCTTCTGTCCTCCGGTCCCGTATCTCAAAGTGGAGATGAGGTCCCCCGGAGCTGCCGCTGTTGCCGCTGAGGGCTATCTGCTCTCCCCGTTTAACAGGTAGGAGGTCCTCCCCGGGGTAAAGGTCCACCTGAAAGCGCTCCAGTTCATATTGTTTCTCCTCCACATATCGTGCAATCTTATCGGAGAAGCTGTTGAGGTGTCCATAGACACTGGTATGGCCGGTGGCAGGATGATCAATGTAGAGTGCCAGTCCGTAGCCGCCTGGTGAAACGCTGATGCGGGATACATAGCCATCCTCGATGGAGACAACCGGCTTGTTGGCCGTGTGTTGCGTTTTGAAATCGAGGCCGGAGTGGAAATGGTTGTTTCTCAGCTCACCGAAGTTGCCGCTGATAGCGGGCGGGATGGTGAGCGGGTTTCGGTATGTCTGGGAGAGGAGTGTTGGGTTGGTGCTGAAAAAAAGAATCAGGAGTAATCCGATCGGGAAAGTATATCTCATTATCTCTATCTTTGTGTGGTTTATGATGAGGCAAAAGCGGTGTCGATGATGTTCTTTGCTGCCTCTCTCTTGGTTTGTAACCCGAACGCCCGTTTCCCGCCATCGCGGGAGAGGATCGTTACCTTGTTGGTGTCATACCCGAATCCTGCGCCCTTGTCGCGCAGGGAGTTGAGCACGATGAAATCGAGCTGCTTCCGCTCCATTTTCCCGAGGGCGTTCTCCTCCTCGTTGTCGGTTTCCAGCGCGAAGCCGATCAGCAGCTGTCCCTCCCGCTTGATACTGCCCAGTGCCGCAGCAATATCGGGGTTGGAGATGAGGGCGAGCGAGAGATGCTCACTCTCGTCGCGTTTGATCTTCTTTTCAGCTGCCTGCGCCGGACGGTAGTCGGCAACAGCCGCCGAGAGTATGGCGGCATCCATCTCCGGGAATGCCCGCAAGGCTGCTGCATGCATCTCTCGTGCCGACTCCACATCAATTCTGCGGATGCCGGGGTGGGAAGAGGTCAGCGCGGTGGGACCGCTGATCAACAACACCTCCGCACCGCGTGTGGCACACTCCTCAGCCAGGGCGAACCCCATCTTCCCGGAGGAAAAATTGCCGATAAATCGTACCGGGTCGATCCGCTCATAGGTGGGACCGGCAGTGATCAATATCTTTTTCCCGGCCAGATCGCACTTTTCAGCGAAGTATTGCTCCAGGATGGAAGCGATCTTCTCCGGCTCCTCCATGCGCCCCTTTCCTTCCAGGTGGCTGGCCAATTCACCCACAGCCGGATCGATGATCTGCACGCCGTCCTCCAGCAAAATCTGTAGGTTCCGTTGTGTGGTGACATGGCGGAACATATCCAGGTCCATGGCCGGCGCCACGAATACCGGCGCCTTCATGGAGAGGTAGGTGGTGATCAGCATGTTATCGGCAATGCCGTGGGCCATCTTTCCCAGGGTGGAGGCGGTGGCGGGTGCCACCACCATCAGGTCTGCCCAGAGCCCCAGCTCCACATGGCTGTGCCAGGTGCCATCGCCGGAGGCGAAGAACTCACTGATCACCGGTTTCCCGGAGAGGGCTGAGAGCGTCACCGGCGTGATGAACTGCCGGCCGGCCGGTGTGATCACGATCTGTACCTCGGCACCCTTTTTAATCAGCAGCCGGGTGAGAAGGGCCGATTTGTATGCTGCAATACTTCCGCTGATTCCCAGTACAATATGTTTACCTTGTAACGACATAGGAAATGGTTTGTGATGACAAATATAGCTTTTTTTCCCGAATTTCACACCATTCGGCAGCAATCTCCCCCTGAAGTTAAATAAACTTAAATACAAGAAAATATTTGGTACTATGTATTGCATAATACTTTGTAATGATTAATTTTGTGTCCTAAAGATGGATCACCTTGAGGTAAAGAATAAAATACGGTCAAATGAATATAGAGAATACACAGAGTCAGATGCGAAAGGGAGTGCTGGAATATTGCGTCCTTTCCATCATCAAGAGAGGGGAGGCCTACCCGGGCGACATCATTGATGAGATGAGAAGTGCGGGTCTTCAGTTACTGGAGGGAACGCTTTACCCTCTGTTGAATCGTTTGAAGAATGCAGAGATCCTCACCTACCGGTGGGTGGAAAGCAGCTCAGGACCTCCCCGGAAATATTTCCGACTCACGGAGAAGGGTGAGGCATTCCATGCGCTGCTGGCTACGACCTGGAGTGAGTTGGCAACAGGCGTTGAGCTGGTGACCCGCAAAACGAACGAAGAGAGTAACACGAACAACAACATATGAAGTATGAAGAAAGTAATCAACATCAATTTTCAGGGGCAGGTAATTGCGATTGAGGAGACCGCCTACGAAATGCTCAAACAGTATATCGAGCGTCTGACTCGTTTCTTTGCGCGTGAGGAGGGGGGTGACGAGATTGTCAACGACATCGAGTGCCGCATTGCCGAGTTGTTTGGCAATCGACTCAGGCACGGGATCAGTTGCATTACCGATGAGGATGTAAAGTCAATCATCTCCAGCATCGGACAGCCGGAAGATTTTGACAGCGACTATGAGTCGTCAGCATCGTTTGCAGATGAGGAGCCCACCGGCAACCGGGAGAAGAGAGCTGCATCGGGAGGTGGCGGTGAGGAGCGTCGTTCTCTTTACCGCAATTCCGCTGACCGTATCATTGGAGGTGTCTGCAGCGGTCTGGCCCACTATTTCAGGACCGATCCGGTCTGGGTGCGGATGATCTTCGTGCTCTTTTTTGGTCTGCTGTTCTGGGTTTACATTGTTCTCTGGATCGTGCTGAAGCCAAAGGTGCTGGAAACAAATGTGACCAAACGTCTTTACCGCAACCCCAATGACCGTTTTCTGGGGGGAGTCTGCGGAGGTATTGCAGCCTATTTCAGGATTGACAGCTGGATTCCTCGTCTGCTCTTCCTGTTGCCGCTCTTGCTGAACCTGATAGGTATGATCTCTTTCTTCCCGCTTAACTTCCT
>DPAC01000079.1:9235-9417 GCA_003517675.1 Porphyromonadaceae bacterium
CTTGAGATGATGGGTGAGGAGGAGTATATCCGCTCCATCCGTGAAAAGGTGAGCGACAATGTGGCTAGTGCCCGCAGTCGCGTTGAGGTGGGGGAGATGCCTCCAGCAGCTCCCACCTACAGCACCACCGGGGGTGAGGTTGCTGAAAAAAAGGTTTCGATGGATGAGATGCCTCCACTGCC
>DPAC01000079.1:9646-11319 GCA_003517675.1 Porphyromonadaceae bacterium
TGTCTCAACGGACTGATCCTGCTGCTGAAGATTATCTTTTTCTCTTTCGTGGGAATCATGGCACTGGCGGTATTGGCTGTTTTTATAGCCTTCCTCTTTGCCGGTGCGCAGATGATGCCGCTGAAATCACTCTTCATTGATCCGGGACAGGAGACTACCTTGCTGTTCGCATCGCTGATATTGCTGATTGGCGTTCCGGTTCTCTCGATTCTGATGTGGATCGTGCGGAGAGTGATGAAAACCAGGTCACGACCATGGATTGGGGTTGTCTCGACCATCCTCTGGTTTGGTGGATTGGTTACCGCTGGTATCCTGACAGCCCAGGTGGCTGATAAGTTCAGTGAAGAGAGTACCCTGGAGCAGGATGTTGAATTGAGACCCATAAGCGGTAGAAGTCTTTACGTAGATATGCAGCCCTATGAAGATGATTACTCGGAGTTCCGTATCGGGTACGGGCTGGATTCAGATATCGATTATCTCCCATTTACAAATGTCAACGAAGATTCATTGCTCTTTCGGAGCATCTATCTGCACATTCGCAACAGTAGCGACTCGCTCTTTCATCTGCGCACATTTGCAGCAATCAGTTGCCCTGAGCTGAAAGGTGCGAAAGATGACCTGGAGGCGTTCCGCTTCGAGATCACACAGCAGGATTCGGTGTTATACCTGCCTGAATTCCTGATGGTGCCGATTGGTCAGGGATTCCGCAATCAGAGCATCACGGTGGAGATCTCGGTGCCGGCAGGTAAAACGGTGGAGGTGAGCGATGTGCTGAGCAGATACCGGAGCAAGGAGCCGCCATCCGTGGTACGAAAGCGAATCAGGAACTACAGACGTACCTACATGACCGTGGAGCCTCCACTTGCAAAGGAGGAAAATATGGAAACTCTACTTTTTTAATATTCATTGTGTTTCGAAGAGACTGTCCGTGATGGACAGTCTTTTTTAAGCCCCGGCAGGTACAACCGGTTTAAACGTCGATCAGTAACCCTTTTCGGGTAACAAACCGGTCGAAACCGGTGAAAATAAAGTGGCAAAAATTGTTTCTGATTCAAAAAAACATGTATCTTTGCATCCGCAATTCGGAAAGAATACCCCTGATTCTTCACCGCTTTGCAGGCAGGCAGCGGCCTGTTCCCTCATTCTACGACACATTTTGAGATTGCCCGGATGGCGGAATTGGTAGACGCGCTAGTTTCAGGGACTAGTGTTGGTTACAACGTGCAGGTTCGAGTCCTGTTCCGGGCACCTTGCTTGCGCAGGTGGTGAAATTGGTATACACGCTACTTTGAGGGGGTAGTGCCGGTTACGGCGTGTGAGTTCGAGTCTCATCCTGCGCACTGTTGAATCTTAATACCTTTGTTTTCAGCTGTATTCATTGGAATCAACTTCCATGCGAACCTCAGTTACTTCCATAAGTCTTCAATCTTTTCGCAGCTTAATAAATAAGAAGTTGATTGATTTGTAAATATCCAGTCATTTACCAGCTTGTCTACTTTGTTACTTGTAAAGTAATTTTTTAAATATTCTGCAAATTCTTTGGTTGTCGAACCTTTATTTTCAAAAGTTAGATAATATCCTTTCATTGCTTTAAAAAATGCCTCTTCCCCTACAGTATGGTAAAGAAGATAGAAAAATAACATTCCCTTTGAGTATGAATAATCTGTTATGTT
>DPAC01000004.1:0-14881 GCA_003517675.1 Porphyromonadaceae bacterium
ACTCCAACCGGGAGCTGAACCGCTACAGGCTGACGCACAAGGAGGTGCTGGACGCCATACGCTTTGCACACGAAAAAGGCTTCGGATCGGTGGCCATCCAGTCGGGAGAGCGCTCCTCTCCCGCTTTTATCCGGGGTATCGACAAAATTGTACGTGATGCCCAAAAGATAACAGGCGGTGAGATCGGCATCACCCTCTCCTGCGGGGAGCAGACGGAGGAGACCTACCGTCGCTGGTTCGAGAGCGGAGCCGAGCGCTACCTGCTCCGCATCGAGACATCCTCCGAAAAGCTCTACAAGCGGCTGCACCCCGCTGATGAGAAGCACAGCTATGCCCGCCGCATACGGGCAGTCGAGGCACTCAGGAAAACCGGCTACCAGACCGGCAGCGGCGTGATGATCGGCCTCCCATTCCAGAGTGAGGAGGATCTGGCGGACGACCTGCTCTTCATGCGAGAGATGGATATCGACATGTGTGGCATGGGTCCCTACCTCGAACATGCAGCTACCCCACTCTGGGAGGAGCGCCACCTGCTGCTGCCCCTTAGCGACCGCCTCAGCCTTTCACTGCGAATGGTGGCCCTGCTGCGCATCCTGATGCCCGACATCAACATCGCGGCCACAACGGCGCTGCAGGCCATCGACAAGGAGGGGCGCGAAGCGGCGATCCGCATTGGCGCCAACGTACTGATGCCCAACATCACCCCGGCACCATACCGGGAGGATTATTTCCTTTACGAAAACAAGCCCCTCTCCGCCCGTGACGACGAAGAGGAGCTCGGTTATCTCGATGCCAGGCTGCAAGCCATCGGCCACCGGATCGGTTATCACCGTAAGGGCAACTCCCTCCGTTACAAAAAGAGAACGGGAAGGGAGCAGTAGCACGCGAGAGGTGACTCAGGCCTCACCATCACATCCTCACTTGTCATACTCGGCCAGGATCGCCTTCACCCCGTCGGGAGAGACGCGTCCGTACACCTTCTCACCCACCAGCACCACAGGAGCCAGTCCGCAGGCCCCCACGCAACGCAGGCAATTGATAGAGAAGCGTCCGTCAGGGGTAGTCTCACCTACCTTGATGTTGAGCTCCTTCTTGAACTCTTCCAGCACTTTTTCCGCACCACGCACGTAACAGGCTGTGCCGGTGCAGACCGATATGGGATGCTCTCCCTTTGGCAACATGGTGAAGTAGGAGTAGAAGGTGACCACGCCATAGACATGTGCCACAGGGAGATGCAGGTTGTGGGCAATCACATCCTGCACCTCTGCAGGCAGGTAGCCAAACAGGTGCTGTGTTTCGTGCAACACGTTGATCAGCTCCTGCGGATCATTGTCGAACGAGTTGCAGATCTCGTTGATCTGTTCAACTTTCTCTTTCGGGAGGTTGACAACCACCTCCACACCGTCGCTGCCGTTTAACTTCTCCATGTAGGCCAGCACCTCGGGAGCTAAATTTATTTTCTGGTTCATACGATTCCTGTTTTAACTCTGCATATTGATGGTCACCTCGTTGCTCTTGGGGAAATATTCGGTGTGCAGCAGACTATGTGCCTTGTGGCTGCCCGGTTCACCCAGGAACTCTCTGTAAAGGCGGATGATAGAGGGGTTCTCGTGCGACTTACGGATGGTCTTGCGCTCATCTTCACTGTAGATGGCTGCCGCACGACGGGCCAGTATCTCACTATTCCCATGGTGGAAGGGCTGCCCCCCACCGCCGATGCAACCGCCGGGACAAGCCATGATCTCAATGGCATGGTATTGCGAACGTCCCTCCCGCACCTCGTCGAGCAGCTTACGGGCATTGCCCAGTCCGTGAGCAATGCCGATGTGGAGTGGCAGACCGTCGAAATCGACCGTCGCGGAGCGGATCCCCTCCATGCCGCGGAGGGCTTCAAACTCCACCTTCTCCAGCGTCTTGCCGGTGTGTAGCTCGTAGGCGGTACGGCAGGCAGCCTCGATCACCCCACCCGTGTTGCCGAAGATGACGCCGGCTCCGGAGGACTCACCCAGCGGGTCGTCGAAATCACCTTCCGGGAGGTTCAGGAAGTCGATGTTGGCCTGCTTGATAAAGGCGGCCAGCTCACGCGTGGAGATGGAGAAATCCACATCGGGGTTGCCATCCACGCTGAACTCATCGCGCTGACACTCATACTTCTTGGCCAGACAGGGCATGATAGAGACCACCACCAGATCCTTGCGGTTCACACCGATCTTATCGGCAAACCAGCTCTTGGCAATGGCGCCGAACATCTGCTGTGGCGACTTGGCCGTGGAAGGCACATCCAGCAGCTCGGGAAAGTTGTGCTCAAAAAAATTGACCCAGCCGGGACAACAGGAGGTGAGGATCGGCAGCCGCACAGAGGGATCTCCCGCCAGGTGACCGCGGAGACGTTGCAGCAACTCCGTACCCTCTTCCATGATGGTCAGGTCGGCGCTAAAATCGGTGTCGAACACATGGTCGAAGCCCAGCTCGCGCAGTGCGGAGACCATACGGCCGGTGACCACGGTACCCGGCTCCAGGCCGAACTCCTCTCCCAGGGCAGCACGCACCGCCGGGGCGGTCTGCACCACTACCGTCTTCTTCGGATCACTCAGGGCCCGGATGATGTCGTTGGTGTGGTCTACCTCGGTGAGTGCCCCGGTGGGGCAAACCGAGACACACTGCCCACAATAGGTGCAGGGCGAATCCTCCAGGTTCATCTCGAAGGCAGGAGCCACCACCGACATGAAGCCGCGGTTCACCGCCGAGAGGGCACCCACCGTCTGCACCTCGTTGCACATCATCTCACAGCGGCGGCACATGATGCACTTATCCACATCACGGATGATGGAGGGGGAGGTATCCTTGCGGTAGTGCGATTGCTCCCCGCCATAGGGCACGGTGCGAATGCCAAACTGGCGGGCCAGATCCTGCAACTCACAGTCGCCCGACTTGGCGCAGACCAAACAGTCGAACGGGTGATCGGAGATGATCAGCTTCAGTACCGTGGTACGTGCGTTGAGTACCCGTATGTTGTGGGTGTTGATCACCATGCCTTCCTGAACCTCTGTTATGCAGGAAGGGGCCAGGTTGCGTCGTCCCTCCACCTCCACCACACAGATGCGACAGCCCCCCGGCTTGTTCTCGATACCCATGTCACACAGCTCAAAGTGGCACAGCGTGGGAATCTCCACGCCCACCTTACGGGCAGCTTTCAGGATAGTGGTTCCCGGTTCCACCTCTATCGTTTTCTTATCTATTGTCAATCGTATCATATCATTATTTTTTTAACAGTAAGCTGATAGCTTTAAGCGATAAGCTTTGATTCTTGGTTCTCTTTAAGCGTGTACCTGGGTTGAAGCGGCCCTTGGGTAATCGTTCAGCAGGCTGATGGCGTCGAACTGGCACTTCTCCATACAGGCACCGCACTTGATGCATTTATCCTGATGAATATAGTGGGTCTGTTTCTTTGCACCGGTAATGGCGTTGACGGGACAAACCCGCACACAGGCCATGCAACCGACACAATCTTCATCATCAATGACGTAATAGAGCAGATTCTGACATTTGCCCGACCGGCATTTCTTATCGAAAACATGTTCTTTGTATTCTTCATAAAAATTATTCAGCGTCGACAACACCGGATTGGGAGAGGTCTGCCCCAGTCCACATAACGATGTGTCTTTAATCACGTTGGAAAGGTTGTTCAGTTTTTCCAAATCCTCCGCAGTACCTTTGCCATCACAAATCCGTTCCAGCGTTTCATACAGACGCTTGTTACCGATGCGGCAGGGAGCACAGCGTCCGCAGGACTCCCCCACGATGAAATCGAGGTAGAACTTGGCCACGGAGACCATGCAGTCATCCTCATCGAGCACGATCATGCCGCCGGAACCCATCATGGAGCCGGCGGCGGTGAGGCTCTCGTAGTCGATGGGGGTATCGAGGTGCTTCTCGGTGAGGCATCCTCCTGAGGGGCCACCGGTCTGCACTGCCTTGAATTTCTTGTTGTGCTTGATGCCACCGCCAATTTCGTAGATGATCTCCCGCAGGGTGATACCCATCGGTACCTCGATCAGTCCCACGTTGTTGATCTTACCCGCCAGGGCAAACACTTTTGTGCCTTTCGACTTCTCCGTACCGATGGCGGAGAACCACTCGGCGCCCTTCATGATAATCACCGGTATGTTGGCCAGTGTCTCCACGTTGTTTACATTGGTGGGCTTGCCCAGGTAACCACTCTGAGCAGGAAAGGGAGGCTTGTTGGCCGGCTCACCCCGTTTTCCTTCCATGGAGTGAATCAGAGCGGTCTCCTCACCGCAGACAAAAGCACCGGCACCATACTTGAGGCTGATGTCAAAGCTGAAAGAGGTGCCGAAAATCTGCTCTCCCAGCAAGCCATATTCGCGCGCCTGTGCGATGGCCACCTTCAGTCGCCGGATGGCCAGCGGATATTCGGCCCGGATATAGATTAAACCTTTTGTGGCACCGATGCAGTAGCCGCAGATGGCCATCGCCTCCAGCACCGAGTGGGGGTCGCCCTCCAGAATGGAACGGTCCATGAAGGCACCGGGGTCACCCTCGTCGGCGTTGCAGACCACATACTTTTGGTTGGCCTGGTTACGGCTGGCAATCTCCCACTTAAGGCCGGTGGGAAAGCCGGCACCACCACGTCCCCGCAGTCCGGAGCGCTTGATCAAATCGATCGTTTCCTGCGGGCTCATTTCGGTGATCGCCTTGCCCAATGCCTGGTAGGCATTGCGGGCGATCGACTCATCGATGTTCTCAGGATCAATGGTGCCGCAGTTGCGCAGTGCGATGCGCAGTTGTTTCTTGTAAAATCCCATGTGCTTCGAGTCCAGCACATGCTCTTCGGTCTCCGGATCGAGATAGAGCAGCCGCTCCACGCGACGTCCCTTAATCACATGCTCGTCGATGATCTCTCGCGCGTCCGAGGGCTTCACCAGCGTATAGAAAGTGTTGTCAGGCAACACCTTCACAATGGGTCCCTTCTCACAAAAGCCGAAGCAACCGGTGCGGATGATCTGCACCTCTTCCTCCAGTCGTTTCCGATCCACCTCATCGCGCAGCATCTCATATACCAGGTCGCTCTGGGAAGAGTGGCAGCCGGTACCGGCGCAGACCAGCAAATGCATTTTGTATTGGCTCATATCAGTAGTTTTCAGTTGATTTAAGATTCAATTGTGTTGTAGTTCTGCGGGATGATGCCATCCACCAGCTCTCCGTTTTTGATGTATCGTTCAATGATCTCATCTGCTTTCTTCGGGTTCACGTAGCCAAACACCATCGGCTCCCTGCCCGGCAGGGTGATCTCCACGGTGGGCTCCGCAAAGCAGTAGCCCATACAGCCTGTCTGGGTCACGACGGCATCGATGCCCCGCTTGTCCAGCTCCAGTGCGAAAAACTCCATCACCTCTTTGGCACCCGAGGCGATGCCGCAGGTGGCCATCGCCACCTTCACCTGAACCAGCGACTCGGGGTTCTCCGCCTTGTCACGCAAGCTGATACGTGCTCTCACCTCCTCCTGTTTTCGTTTCAGGTCGTCGAGCGTTTTGATTCCGGTTGTATGTTCCATCATAATCAGTATTTAGAAAATTATCATTCGGTTGTAAATCATCCTGTTTCATTCTGTGTCAGCAGAGATAGCTTTCCGGCGCTCGTTGCCGCCAGAGCACTTCCAGGTTCTCCCTGATGTAGCTTTTCACCGGTGTCAGCATCTGCGGGTGCTGAAGGTCTATTCCCTGCTCCTTCAGCGCATCGGTGTCGAACAGGAAGGCCTCTTTCCCCACCCGGTAGACGAAACGGAACCGGATACCGGGGTTGCCCATCACCATCAACAGCAGTGATCCCTCCAGGTCTCCCAGGGGCAGGCAATCGGCATGATCGGTACGGTAGAGTGCCTCAACAGTGGTCCCCTCACCCTTAGCCGACATCACCCGGAGGCTGCCGCCAGCCTGCTCGCAGGTCATCTTCAGAAACGGGATGCCCAGCCCCACCCTCCGTGTGGTACGGGTGGTAAAAAAAGGGTCAGTCATTCGCTCAAGGTCCTCCGGGTCCATGCCGCTGCCGTCATCCTCCACCCGGAACAGCAGCAATGCGTCAGCAGCCCGCTCCTCAAGTGTGATCGTGATCTGACCTGCCTGCGCACGGATGGCGTTCTGCACGATATCGATCATATGCATTCCCAGGGTGATCATCAGCTTACATCCATGAAGGGTGGCACATTCATCGTCTCAACTCGTTTCTCCAGGAGCGCTCTCATGAAGTGATCCCACTCCGGTTTATCCATCAGGATACGGGTGTGCACCGACCCGATATCCTCCGGATAATGTGCATCGGAGCTTTGCAGGAAACAGTTCTCCGCCAACTCCGGGTAATGGCTGATGAAAGCGGCAGGGGTGGTGCGGCGAGAGACCTCCAGGGCATCAAACATCAATTCACGGGGGATGAAACCGAGCTGGCTGATGATACCGTTCACCTGTCGGTCGATGTGCGCCGGCACGAAGAGTCCCCCAAGCCGGTGCACCACCTTTTCAAGCGCTTCAATCCCGTCATTGATCCCGACGAAAAGCGAACGGGGTTCATCACATATGATCTGCTCATCTGTATCCACCACCACCTGATAACCGAAGCGTTTGGGATCATTGGGAATATCGCTGATCTGCCGGTCCAGATAATCCTGAAACAGCTCTACCGCCTCCATGTGAGGGAAATAGCAGAGGCTATGCACCTCCTCCTGTGTGTTGACCTCGCAGCCGGGAATCACACTGATCCCCTCAGCGGCACCGCACTCCATGCATACCCGCACATTGCGGGTGCTGTTATGATCGGTAATGGCAATCAGTTGCAGTCCCCTCTCCCATGCACGGCCAATGATGCGGCGCGGGCTCATTTCCAGGCTGCCGCAAGGCGACAGACAGGTGTGGATATGCAGATCGGCGTTGTACCAGGGCATAATATTTAGCTTTCGGCTGTTAGCTGTCAGCTTATGGCTCTTGACTCTTAAAACTCAGGGGCAGAACCTCAAACCAAACACTTCTAACATCAAACATAACAACTTACGAACTTACCAACGTTCAACCTCTCTCAAATAATTATACAACATTCCTGCGGTCTCGAAGGCGGGCTTACCTGAAGAGAGGATCACCACCCCTTCCTCTTCGGCATGGGCCAGCACCTCCGGTTCTACCTGACGTTCGTTCACCACGATGATGGCACTCAACTCTTTGAGCGAGGCCACCGCTACAATGTTGCGATGTACCTGTGAGGTGATCCATAGCATCCCGGCCGCGGCCTTACCCATCACATCGCTCAGCAGATCGGAGAGATATGCCCCCTCTGTGTGCCGGTCGAGATAAGCCTCACCGGCCAGACAGGTGAAACCGAGTTCCTGCATAAGTTGTCTAACGTTCGTTTTCATTGTTATCGTTGTATTTGTTAAGCCTGTCCCTGCCCCATATCTTCTCTATCACCACGAAGGCCTGATCGGGACTCAGCTTGTAATTCTTCTCCATCACACGTTGCACGAAGACACAGTGGGAGATACTGGCCTTCCCTTGTACGATATCCTCGGCCAGGCTCCTGCAGGAAGGAGCACCACAGGCGCCGCAGTCGAATCCGGGGAAATAGGTCATCAGCCTCTTGATGCGTTGCAGTTTGATCAGTGCCTTTTCCATGTCCTCATCCAGAAGCAACCCGTCGCGAGGGTGTACCGGCTCTACCCCCGAAAAGGGTTGCAGCATCTCGCCATAGTCCATCAGCCGGTTCTCAACGTGTCCTCCCTGCTGATCCATTAGCAGCTGCAATCTCTTCTGTCGTTGTTCCAGTCGTTCTACGGTCAGAAAACGGTTCCCGGGACACAAGATGCCACCTGCGCACCCCTGGTCGCACGCTCTCAACTCCAAAAAATCGATATCGGACAGATGTCCCGACTCTAGCTTTTCCAGGAACTCGATCACGTTCTCCATCCCGTCGATTGCCAGGCTTCTCCCGGGGAAATAGTGCTTCTCGGTGCCTGAGAGAGACCAGCAGACCGAGTCGGGGGTCATATCAGCCACCCTCTTGCGCGCACTTGTCTCCTTCCTGCCAAGAAGTGTACCCAACGTCTTGTTATAGACCTCTTTCATGTTGATGGTACCGTCGATGGGTGAGGCGGCTTCACCCACCGGTGCACGGGCTGCCACGGTCTTGGCGGCACAAGGGGTAACATAGTAAATGAATATCTTCCGTGGATCAATTCCCTCTCTCTCTTTCGAGAGACGCAGGTAGAGCGCCGCAATGTCGTGAGGTGCCTTCAGCAGCATGATGTGTGGTGTCAGGGAGGGATAGAGCACCTGTATCAGCCGGACCACAGCCGGACAGTAGGAGCTGATTACCGGTCGTTCAAACAGATTATCAACATATGTCCGGTAAGCCTCTTTCATAAAATCGACCGCATGCTCCACTTCAAATACCTCGTCAAAGCCACACGTTTTAATCGACTTGAGCACCACTGTGGCAGAATAGTCCGACGGGAACTGACCAATAAAGACAGAGGGAACAAGTGCAATCCTGTATGCATCGTCACGCATGGAGGCGAGTCCGTCATCACAAGCGTAAATGGCTCTCTGGGGACAGACACGGTAGCACTCACCACAATCTACGCACCGCTCCGGCTGTATGGATGCATATCCCTCCACGATGCGAATGGCCTGCGTAGAGCATACACGCATGCAATGGGAGCAACCGATGCATTTGTCCCGGTCAATCCTTATAGAGTGTCTGTAGTTTCTGTCTTTTACCATTTCTCAATAGAATACCGATTCCTAAAATGCAACAGTGATCTCAAGCCTTGTCCCCACACCGGGTGTAGAGGTGAGCACCATCCTGTCACTGTTCTTCCTTATATTGGGCAGGCCCATCCCCGCACCAAACCCCATCTGCCGAACCTCCTCGGTGGCAGTGGAGAAACCCTCCTCCATCGCCCGTTCAATATCTTCAATGCCCGGACCCTTGTCTTCCATCACAACATTGATCCCATCCGGAAGGATCTCGGCATCCATTGTTCCGCTCCAGGCATGGGCTACTACATTCATCTCCGCCTCATAGAGTGCGATAGCAACCTTACGCAGCACCTCTGGCGGGATGTTAAACTGTTTCAGCGTCTTTTTAACTTCTGAGCTGGCCCTGCCTGCCGCGGTGAAATCACCGCCTTCTATTTCGAAATGCATCCTCATCGGCACACCGGTTCTAGTCCCCCCTGGTAGAGCCTCCCGCATATCTCAAAAAGGGTCAGTTCCGATTCAATTATTGCGATGTGATGCTCCTTCGCCAGCGCCAGCATGTCGGGAGTGACTTTTTTTCCGCGGGCAAAGATGATACAGGTGATATTAGACATCTCGGCTGTACGCAGCACCTGTACGGTGCAGAGACCCGTTATCAGCACGGTGTTTTCCATACGGAAACGCAGGACATCACTCATCAGGTCAGATGCAAAAGCTTTTGTATAGTCGCCCGGGATATGACCATCCATGAGAATCGTACCATTAAAGATCTGGTTCAGTTGATGTAAATTCATTGTTTCAATCAAATTGCTAATCGTTTCAGGCCATTCAACAGACTCTCTGCTGATAGGAGGTGTGCAGGAGGTGATGCGATCTCTCTCCCAGTGGTTCTTTCAGG
The DNA here is from genome assembly GCA_003517675.1 of Porphyromonadaceae bacterium. Classification (GTDB taxonomy): domain Bacteria; phylum Bacteroidota; class Bacteroidia; order Bacteroidales; family Dysgonomonadaceae; genus Proteiniphilum. The sequence goes on from DPAC01000004.1 coordinate 9,661, forward strand.
AACTCTTTATATAGCTTTATGATTTCTGGGTTTTCATGTGACTGGCGGATTGGCTTGTGTGCATCCTCCAGGTAGATGGAGGCAGCCCTCTTCTCCCGTATCTCCGCGTTGGTGGGAATCGGCTGGCCTCCTCCGCCCAGGCATCCGCCCGGACAGGTCATCACCTCGATAAAGGTATAAGGCGACGTGCCGTTCTTTATCTGGTCGAGCAGCAACGCTGCATTCTTCAGGGTGTTGGCCACAGCGACACTGATCGTGGTACCGTTCAGGTTGATATCGGCCTCCCTGATGCCTTGCAGTCCGCGTACCGAGCGAAAATCGAGGCTGTCCGGTTTTTTACCGGTGTAGAGCTCATAGGCTGTACGGAGGGCTGCCTCCATCACACCTCCGGAACTACCGAAGATCACCGCGGCCCCGGTCGATTCGCCCAGGGGGTTGTCGAACGGCTCCTCCGGCAGATGGGTGAAATCGATCCCTGCCGCACGGAACATGCGGGCCAGCTCACGGGTGGTTAAAGCGTAATCCACATCAGGGAAGTGCTCATCCTCGTTGAGTTGTAACCGTTCTTTCCAGTACTGAAAAGCGCCATCCATCTCGGGGCGACGTGCCTCATACTTCTTGGCAGTGCAGGGCATCACCGAGACCACCACGATATCACGGGGATCCAGCCCCATCTGTTCGGCGTAGTAGGTTTTGGCCACTGCTCCGAACATCTGCTGCGGCGACTTGCAGGTAGAGAGGTGTCCCAACTGCTCGGGATAAAAATGTTCGATAAATTTGATCCATCCGGGTGAACAGGAGGTGATCATTGGCAGTATGCCGCCGGTCTGGAGGCGACGAAGCAGCTCGTTGCCCTCCTCCACGATGGTGAGATCGGCCGCGAAATTGGTGTCGAACACCTTCGTGAAGCCGAGTCGCCTGAGGCCGGCAACCATCTGTCCGGTCACCAGGCTGCCATAGGGCATACCCATCGCCTCTCCGATGCCCACACGCACCGCCGGTGCCGTCTGCACCAGGACCACCTTGCCAGGTTGTTGCAACAGCGCCCGCACGGCTGCCACCTCACTCTTCTCGGTGATGGCGCCCGTGGGACAGACCAATGCACACTGACCGCAGTTGGTGCAGGCCACCTCGCCCAGACCCTTGTCGAGGAAAGTGGAGACTTTCGTCTTCAACCCTCTGCCGGTAAATTCGATTGCCCTCACCTGTTGCAGATGGGTGCACACCGCCACACATCGTCCGCAGAGGATGCATTTCTCCGGATCGCGCACCAATGAGAGGGAGCTCTCATCCTTCGCAAAGGGCGTCAGGCGGGTTCGCACAAACCGTTGCTCACTGATTCCCAGCGCAAAGGTCAGCTGCTGTAGCTCGCAACTCCCATTCCGGTCACAGGTCAGACACTCCTGCGGGTGGTTGGCCAGCAGCAGTTCCAGATTCATTTTCCGGGCCTCCTCTGCCCGGGGGCTGTGGGTCAGAATCTCCATCCCCTCGCTCACGTGTGTAATGCAGGCACGCATCAGGGAACGGGCTCCCTTGACCTCAACCACGCAGACGCCACAGGAGGCATGTTGCGAGACATCTTTCAGATAGCACAATGAGGGCACCTTGATACCCGCAAGACGACAGGCCTCCATGATGGTCATCCCCTCGCTCACCTGCACGGACTGATTGTTTATCCTAACTTCCATCGCGGTCATATTTGATAGGGTTCACATTTCACATCGCAACGCAGGCAACGTGACACCTCATCACGCGCCTGTTCTCCGGTAAATCCGAAAGAGATCTCATTGAAATTATTCACTCTGTCTCTCACGGAAAGGCGCCTCGCCTGGTTCTTCCTGCTGGGCTCGGGATTGAGTGGCACCTCATTGCCATAACTGAATTTGCGCGACAGCAGGTGAAAACGTTCCTCCTGCATCAGCGCACGGTCGATTGCAGCGGCTGCCCTCTTCGCCATTCCCATTGCTTCGGCAGCGGTAGAGGGGCCGCTGAGGGCGTCCCCTCCAGCATAGATCTGCGGGTCAGAAGTGCGGAAAGTGAGCGGGTCGGCAGCAATCCTGCCGTCGGCTTCCAGCCTGAGGCTCGCCTCCAGCAAGGATGAATCGACCCGTTCGCCGATTGCCAGAACCACACTGTCACAGTCAAGATCTTCAAAAACACCCGAGGGCATAGGCTTTCTCCTACCGGTACGGTCAATCGCCCCCGGCAACATCTTTTCGATCCGCAGCGCCCTCACCGCTCCCGATGGATCGGTGAGGATTGCTGCGGGTGAAGCGAGGAACCGGTAACGGATCTGCTCCTCCTCCGATTCGGCAATCTCAATTGCGTTGGCCGGCATATCCTCCTTTTCACGGCGGTAAACGACTGTCACCTCCCTGCCCAATCGCAACAGGCTGCGTGCCACATCCACCGCCACGTTACCGGCACCGATGATCACCACCTGTTGACCCACGGCAGGCTCCCTACCCTCAGCAATCTGTTTCAAGAGGTCCGTACCTGCATGTACCCCTGATGCCTCCTGACCCGGTATGTGCAACGGCACATTCTTCCAGGCTCCTATCGCCAGGTAAAGGAGGTCGAACTCCTTCTTCAGATCTTCCAACGAGAGATGCACACCCAGTCGCCGGTTCATCCGAAACCGGACACCCAGCCTCTTGAGCAGCTCAATCTCTTTCAACAGGATCTCTTTTGGTAAACGATACTGCGGGATGCCATACCGCAATACTCCTCCCGGCTCGGGAAAGGCATCGTAGATGGTCACTGCATGCCCCAGCCGCACCAGGTAAAAGGCGGCGGTCAACCCGGCCGGTCCGGCACCCACGATAGCGATGTTTTTTCCGGTTGAGGGCAGCTTCTCATTGGCCAGCCGACGGTAGATCTCCTCTTCCTTGCCCAGCTGGTAGATGGTATCTGCGAGGTAACGGTGGATCTCACCCTGTGAGACAGGCTGGTCGAGCATCTCACGCCGGCAGCGCATCTGGCAATGGAAGTGGCAGATGCGCCCAATGGTACCGGGTAGCGGATTGTCGCGCAGCGTCAGTTCAAAGGCATCCTCCCAACGTTCCTCTTTGATCAGCTGGATGTAGCCAGGGATATTCATGTGCAGCGGGCAGCTGTTCTCACACAGCGCCAGGAAAAGCGACTCACAGGTGCCGGCATGACACCTTTTCTCCCGGTTATGCTCTTCATACTCCCGGCGGAAATAGCGGAGGGTGGTAATGATGGGGTTGGGGCTGGTTTGTCCCAGGGCACAGAGTGATGAATCTTTCATCACACGGCTGAGTTGCTCCAGCAAGGTAAGATCAGCGGCAGTTCCTTCCCCACGGGTGATGCGGGTGAGGATGGCGAGGGCCTGTGCCGACCCCTCGCGGCAGGGGGTACACTTGCCGCACGATTCACCGGCATTGAATTCGAGGAAGTAGCGAGCCACGTCGACCATGCAGTTGTCCTGATCCATCACCACCATTCCGCCGGAGCCCATGATGGCACCGATGGTGGCGAGTGATTCATAGTCGACCGGTGTGGAGAAATGTTCCAGCGGGATGCAGCCTCCCGAGGGGCCTCCGGTCTGCACCGCTTTCACGCGACGTGAAGTGCCGGTGCCTCCCCCTACTGCAAAAACAAACTGTTCCAGCCGGGTGCCGAGAGGCATCTCCACCAGACCGGTATTTTTCACCTTGCCCACCAGCGAGAAGACCTTCGTACCGGGGCTCTTTTCGGTACCTATGGATCGGAACCATTCGTTCCCTTTCTCTATGATGAGTGGTATGTTGCACCAGGTCTCCACGTTGTTGATGTTGGTGGGCATGCCATAAAGTCCCCTGCTTGCGGGATAGGGAGGCCGGGGCAAGGGCCTGCCCGCTTTCCCCTCAATGGAGGCGATCAGCGCCGTCTCCTCACCGCAGACAAAGGCGCCGGCACCCTCCACCACATCGAGCGTGAAGCTGAAGCCGGTTCCCAGGATATTGCTCCCCAGCAGCCCAAGCTCTTCAGCCTGCCTGATGGCCCTTCTGAGCCGTTTCACCGCAAGCGGATATTCCGCTCGCACATAGGCGATCCCTTTACCGGCTCCCATGGCATAGCCGCCGATCAGCATCCCCTCGATGATCATATGCGGATCACTCTCAATCTCGTTGCGGTTCATATAGGCACCGGGGTCTCCCTCATCGGCATTACAGATGAGATATTTTTCTGTTGAAACCGCCTTTTGCATGATCTCCCATTTCACACCGGTGGGAAAACCGGCACCGCCACGGCCGCGCAGCCCAGATGCCTTCACCTCGCGGATCACCTCTTCCGGTGTGTATGCAGCCAGCACACGAGCCAGGGCATTGTAGCCCCCCACGGCAATGTAATCGGCAATCTCTTCTGGATCGATCATGCCGGCATGGCGCAGCACCAATTTCTGCTGCCCTTTGAAAAAGGGAATTTCATCCCAGTGCGGGGTCTCCTCGTAGCCGCTGCCGAAGGTGAAATGACTGGTCAGAAAATTCCACCGGTCGATCCGGCACAAAAGCTTATCACGTAGCACCTCTCCCCTTGAGATCGCTTCCACAAGCGATATCGCATCGGCCTCCTCCACCCTGCTATAAACCAGCAGCGGTTTTCCCGGCTGGTATAGCATGAGCAGCGGTTCTTCGGCACAGAATCCGAAACATCCGCTCTGCTTGAGGAGACAGCCGGTTTTGGTGACAGCAAGCTGCTGTTCCAACTTCCGGTAAACCATTTCAGCCCCGTTGCCGATACCGCAGGTACCCATGCCTACCATGATCATGGGCAGGGATGGGAGTATCCGCTCCTGCGACATTAAACTCATCTGCTCAATATCAGAGGGTCTCATCGTTGTTCATTTTTTCGGTTTCACTTTCCAATACACTGCTGAGCAGGCTCATCAACTTGCGGGAGTTCACATTGCTGTGCATCACACCATCCACCTCCACTACGGGCGATTGGGCACACTGGCCGAAGCAGGCCACCGTACGGATGGTAAAAAGTTTATCTGGAGTGGTAAAAGAGGATCCCCCGTCCTTCACAGCGCTGCTGATACCGAGTATCGAAGGAATCTCATCGAGCAACGCTTTCGACCCCCTGGTATGGCAGGCAGTGCCTCGGCATACCACGATGGTATGCTTTCCCTGTGGCGCTAAATTGAAAAAAGAGTAAAAGGATGCAACACTATAGACCTCTGCTGGGGGGATCCTTAACTTCTGTGCAATGGCAG
>DPAC01000004.1:15120-30049 GCA_003517675.1 Porphyromonadaceae bacterium
CTGTACTTTTCAATGATTTCATCGAGAAGAGGATCTGTGATCGAATATCCGGTTTGTGTTTCCATAAGCGGTTTTTTTTAATCAACAAACAAATTATCAGTTGAAACGCTCAACCCAGGTTACAGGTACAATTCATCGCTACGATATACTCCTTTCAAAGGATATCCTGACCGTTTCACTGGACAAATATAATCATTCCGGGGGAATTGAGGAAATTTTTCCATAATTTTTTTAAGCATCGTTCAACAAGGTGGGATAACAGGATGAATCAACTGGAAAATATGCTTCTTAGCGAAATATTTTGTACATTTGCAGAGATTTTGGCATTGCCCCTGCGAATGGCAGGGGGCACTACATTGGCCTTTTGCCCGCGAAAGCATACCCAGGCTTCTCACTGATTGCCTATCCAGCCGAAGGGAAACCTGCCAAAACAGATGAATGAACAAACTGGTATGAACAATTCAGAACTAAGCGAACAGGAGATCATTCGCCGCCAAAGCCTTGACGAGTTACGAACATTGGGCATCGAGCCCTATCCCGCAGCACGCTATGAGGTGAATGCATGGTCCGCAGATATAAAAGAATCTTTCCGTGACGATGCTGCACGCCGCCAGGTGAGCATTGCGGGGCGCATCATGGGTCGCCGCATCATGGGGAAAGCCTCCTTCGTGGAGCTGATGGATGCACAGGGACGCATCCAGGTCTATATCACCCGCGATGATATCTGCCCCGGTGAGGATAAGGAACTCTATCATACCGTCTTTAAGAAACTGACCGATATCGGCGACTTTATCGGCATCACCGGCTATGTGTTCCGCACCAGGAGCGGCGAGATCTCGGTACATGCCGAAACCATGACCTTCCTCTCCAAGTCGCTCAGGCCGCTTCCCGTGGTGAAAATGAAGGACGGGGTGACCTTCGACAAGTTCTCCGATCCGGAGATGCGCTACCGCCAACGCTACGTGGACCTGCTGGTGAACGACGACGTAAAAGATATTTTTGTGAAGCGCACCCGCATCTTCGACGCCATGCGTAAATTCTTCAACGAGCGGGGTTACCTGGAGGTGGATACGCCCGTTCTGCAGAATATACCGGGCGGTGCAGCCGCCCGCCCTTTCACCACCCATATGAATGCGCTCGACATCGACCTCTATCTGCGAATAGCCAATGAGCTCTACCTGAAAAGGCTGATCGTGGGCGGGTTTGAGGGGGTCTACGAGTTCTCCCGCAACTTCCGCAACGAGGGGATGGACCGCACCCACAACCCGGAGTTTACGGTGATGGAGATCTACGTGGCTTACAAGGACTACCGGTGGATGATGGAATTTACCGAGCAGATGCTGGAACAGGTGGCACTGCAGGTGCTGGGAACCACAAAAGTGCAGGTGGGGGATCATGAGATCGACTTCAGGGCGCCCTACCGCCGTGTCACCATGATTGAGGCGATCCGCGAGCATACCGGCATCGATATCAGCGGGATGGATGAGAAAGAGCTGCGGTCGGTATGCCGTGAGCTGGGCGTGGAAGAGGATGAGACCATGGGCAAGGGGAAGCTGATCGATGAGATCTTCGGCGAAAAGGCGGAAGGCAACTACATCCAGCCTACCTTTATCATTGACTATCCCATCGAGATGTCGCCTCTCTGCAAGCGGCACCGCGAAAACCCGGAGCTGACCGAACGCTTTGAGCTGATGGTCAATGGCAAGGAGCTGGCCAACGCCTACTCCGAGCTGAACGACCCCATCGACCAGCGGGAGCGCTTCGAGGAGCAGCTGCGTCTCTCCGAGAAAGGCGACGACGAGGCGATGTTCATCGACCAGGATTTTCTCCGTGCCCTGGAGTATGGGATGCCCCCCACCTCCGGCATGGGGATCGGAATGGATCGGCTCGCGATGCTGCTCACCGGTCAGACCTCCATCCAGGAGGTGCTGCTCTTCCCGATGATGCGTCCCGAGAAAATGGTGAAGAAGGATCCTCTCTCCCGATACGTAGAAGCAGGGATCCCTGAAGAGTGGGCAGTCCTGATTCAGAAAGCGGGTTATGTGAAGGTGAAAAGCCTGAGTGAGCTCAATCCCAACAAACTGCACCAGGAGATCTGCGGGTTGAACAAAAAATTTAAACTGGGACTGAACAATCCCACGCCTGAAGAGGTTAGAACATGGGCAGAGCATGCTGCGTCACTTTAACGGCCTGAAAATCTGAAACGATACAACATGGATTCAATCGGCAAAATCTGTATCCTGGGTGGCGGCACCTGGGGAACGGCACTCGCTAAAATTGTACTGATGAACCAAAAGCATATGAACTGGTTCATCCGCCGCGATGATCAGATCGAAGGCTTCTACAAGCTGGGGCACAACCCGGCTTATCTGACCAATGTGAAGTTCAACCTGGCACAGATCACCTTCTACTCCAACATCGAAAAAGCGATCAGGGACTCTGACACCATCATCGTGGCCCTGCCCTCACCCTACGTGAAACAATATTTCAGGCGCATCTGGAACAGCACCTTCCGCGGCAAGTTCGTGGTTTCCGCCCTTAAAGGGATCATCCCCAATGACAACCTGGTGATGAGCGAGTTTCTGGCTGCCAACTACAAGATCCCTATCGAAAACATCGGAGTGCTCTCCGGCCCCTGCCACGCAGAGGAGGTGGCTCTTGAGCGGCTCTCGTTCCTGACGGTAGCCAGCAAAGACCAGCACAAGGCGGCCCTGCTCTCCGAAGCGATCAACTCACGGATACTGAAGACATGCATCTCCGACGATGTAGTAGGAATAGAGCTGGCTGCGGTACTGAAGAATATCTACGCCATTGCAGCCGGCATCTGCCAGGGACTGCTCTATGGCGATAACTTCCAGGCGGTATTGATGAGCAACTGCGCCAAGGAGATGTCCCGCTTTCTCAACGGGGTGCTGCCCATGGAGCGCAGCATCGCTGAACAGCACTACCTGGGTGACATGCTGGTGACCGGTTACTCCCAGTTCAGCCGTAACCGCACGCTGGGTGCCATGATTGGCAAAGGCTACTCGGTGAAGAGCGCCCAGCTGGAGATGGAGATGATTGCCGAGGGATACTACGGTGCCAGGTGCATCCATGAGCTGAACAGCCGCTACAAGGTGGATATGCCGATTGCAGATACCATCTACCGGATTCTCTACGAGAAGCAGCCTCCACAAGAAGCGATCCGCAAGCTGATCGATTATTTCTAGAGGTTGCAATCTATCGTCATTTTCAATCTATTTCAATAGGATTTTTTTCAACTAACCCACAAAATAAAAAAGAGAATGGATCATATTCAACTACAGATCAAGGATGTGGTAAAATTTCTTCCGGAGGAAGAGATCCTGAGACAGGCACCGCAGGCTGTTGCCTGCAACCAGGCACTGCACGACGGTAGTCGCGCAGGGAGTGATTTCCTGGGATGGGTGGGGCTTCCCTCCTCCATCACCGATGAGGAGCTGCGAGAGATCGAAGATACTGCAGCCGTGCTGCGCACCCGCTGTGAGGTAGTGGTGGTGGTTGGCATCGGTGGAAGCTACCTGGGTGCCCGGGCGGTGATTGACGCTCTCTCCGATTCGTTCGACTGGCTCCAGAAGCCCGCGGAGAGAAAGAATCCGGTGATCCTATACGCCGGCAACAACATCAGCGAAGATTATCTGCATGAGCTGATGAGCTACCTGGATGACAGACCGTTCGGCATCATCAACATCTCCAAGTCGGGGACCACGACTGAACCGGCACTCGCTTTCCGCTTGCTGAAAGACCTGCTGGAAAGCAAGGTGGGCAAGGAGGAAGCGAGACAACGAATCGTGGCGGTCACCGACGCTGCCCGCGGTGCCCTGCGCACGCTGGCCAACAGCGAGGGATACAAGACTTTCGTGATCCCCGACAATGTGGGAGGACGCTACTCGGTGCTCACACCGGTGGGACTGTTGCCCATTGCCGTGGCAGGGATCCACATCCGTAAGCTGGTAGAAGGGGCTCTCGAAATTGAAAAAGCGGCTGGTCCCACAACTGCGTTCGACTACAACCTGCCGGCCATCTATGCAGTGATCCGCAATGAGCTCTACAAAAGGGGTAAGAAGATTGAGATCCTGGTCAACTACCACCCCAAGCTCCATTTCCTGGCGGAATGGTGGAAACAGCTTTTCGGAGAGAGTGAAGGAAAGGAAAATATGGGCATCTTCCCCGCAGCGGTGGACTTCACGACCGATCTGCACTCCATGGGTCAGTGGATCCAGGAAGGGGAGCGCACCATCTTCGAAACAGTTCTCTCCATCCGTCAGCCCAACAAAAAAGTTGTGATCCCCCAAGATGACAGGGATCTGGATGGGCTCAACTATCTGGAAGGCAAACGGGTGGATGAGGTGAACAAGATGGCTGAGCTGGGCACCCGCATCGCCCATGTGGACGGCGGTGTCCCCAACCTGCTGATTGAACTGCCGGAGCTGAATGAGAAGTACATCGGTCAGTTGATTTACTTTTTCGAGAAGGCCTGTGGCATCAGCGGTTACCTGCTGGGAATCAACCCGTTCAATCAGCCGGGTGTGGAAGCGTACAAGAAGAACATGTTCGCGCTCCTCGAAAAGCCGGGATACGAAGAAGCCTCAAAGGCCATCAAAGCAAGACTGTAACATAACCGAAATTTTTCTGACCGCATGGCTGCCCAAAATCAGCCCCGCGGTTTTTTGTGACATCAGATGATTGAATTAATAAAAGCGTATCTCAAACAACATCAATACAACAGATTAGACCTGAAAGCGGTTATTTTCGATATGGACGGCGTGTTGTATGATTCCATGCCGGCACATGACCGCTCCTGGCAACAGACCATGGATGAGTGTGGTCTCACCCATGAGCCGGGTGAGTTCTACCTGCACGAGGGGAGGCTCGGAAAAGCGACCATCGACATCATTTTTCAACGAAACCTGCAGCGTGATGCTACGGAGGAAGAGGAACAGAGCATTTACGCCCGCAAAACAGAACTGTTTCAGCAGTACAACAGCGGCGCTACCATGCCGGGAGCAAAAGAAGTATTGGACTATGTGAGAGAAAAAGGATTGAAGCCGGTGCTGGTCACCGGCTCCGGGCAACCTTCTCTGCTTGACCGGCTGGATCTCCACTTCCCTGGAGCTTTCACACCCGACACCATGGTTACCGCCTTTGATGTGGTGAATGGTAAGCCTCATCCCGAGCCGTTCCTGATGGGCCTGAAAAAAGGAGGCAACCTGCAGCCCAACCAGGCCATCGTGATTGAAAATGCCCCGCTGGGTATCGAAGCGGCTGTGGCAGCCGGAATCTTCACCATTGCCGTCAACACAGGCCCACTTTCCGATGCGATCCTGAAAGAAGCGGGCGCCTCGCTGGTCTTTGATTCCATGACGACGCTGCTCGCAGAACTACCCGAAATACTCCGTCTGGCTGAAACAATCAGATCGTGAGGCTCATATAAGATTGAAACAACCTACCGGTAATTCATCCTAATGTATTATCTTTGTGCAACTCACCTGTAAACCCCATGAATATGCATATAAATGATTTCGGCTTTTTACGCGTGGCTGCCGCATCACCCAAACTGAGAGTTGCCGACTGCGATTTCAATACGGCTGAGATAAAATCGGTGATAGAGCGTGCTGTGCGGGAAGAGGTGCAGCTAATCTGTTTCCCCGAGCTGTGCATCACGGCCTACAGCTGTGGCGACCTCTTCTTCCAGGAAGCATTGCAGCGCAAGGCGGTGGCCTCGTTGACGGAGCTGGCTGCCTTCATGAAAGGGAAGCCCTCCCTCATCGCCATCGTGGGCCTGCCACTGCGCATCAAAAGCAGACTTTTCAATATGGCTGCCGTCATCTCGGCCGAAGGTATCCTGGCGTTTGTCCCCAAGACAAATATTCCCAACGACAGAGAGTTTTACGAAAAAAGATGGTTTGCATCGGCGGCCGATCTCTCTGCATTTTCGGTAGAGATCGGCGGCGAAGAAGTACCTGTTGCTGCCGAAGGAATGATCTTCCGTACCCCGTTCGGCAATTTTGGGATTGAGATCTGTGAAGACTTATGGATGCCCAATCCTCCCTCCTCCAGCCTGGCGTTGCAGGGAGCGGATGTGCTCTTCAACCTCTCGGCCAGCAACGAGCTGGTAGGTAAACACCGGTACCGGAAGTCATTGGTGCTTCAGCAATCAGGGCGATGCAATGCTGCCTATGTCTACGCTTCGGCGGGGTGCGGTGAATCGACCACCGACCTGGTCTTTTCCGGCGCCTGTCTGATTGCAGAGAACGGCGCTATGCTGGCAGAGTCAAAACGCTTCTCACTGGAAAGTGAACTGATCATTGCGGACATCGATATCGATGCACTCCGTCACGACCGGTTGATGAACACCAATTACATCTCAGTGGCCACCGACAGCACCACGGAGATCGATTGCGAAATAGAACCGGTAACTCCGGAAAAGATGTACCGCACTTTTCACCCACACCCTTTTATACCCTCAAAAGAGAGTGCTGAAGAGAACCTGTCGGAAGTGTTCAATATCCAGACACACGGGCTGGCTAAAAGGCTGCTACACACCGGGGTAAAGACTGTTACTATTGGCGTTTCGGGCGGACTGGACTCCACGCTGGCACTGTTGGTCACGATCAAGACATTCGATATCCTCGGACTGCCGCGCGAGCATATTGTTGGCATCACCATGCCGGGCTTCGGCACCACCGACAGAACATACGCCAACGCCATCGCCCTGATGAAAGCTTCCGGGGTTACGGTGAAGGAGATATCTATCGTGGACGCGGTAAAACAACATTTCAACGATATCGGCCATGAAATCAGCGACCAGAGCATCACCTACGAGAACAGTCAGGCTCGTGAACGAACCCAGATACTGATGGATGTTGCCAACAAGATAGGCGGACTGGTGGTGGGCACAGGAAATCTCTCGGAGCTGGCACTGGGATGGGCTACCTACAACGGCGACCACATGTCGATGTACAGCGTGAACAGCAGCGTGCCTAAAACACTGGTGGCTTCTCTGGTGCGCTGGATTGCGGACACGCAGATGGAAGAGTCTTCACGTAGGATCCTGCACGATGTGCTCGATACCCCGTTCAGCCCCGAGCTGCTTCCTGCAGGCACTGATGGAAAAATCGCTCAAAAAACAGAGTTTTTCGTGGGTCCCTATGAGCTGCACGACTTCTTTCTGCATCGCATGCTGCGCTACGGCGACCGCCCCAAACGCATTCTGTTTATGGCACAGCAGGCATTCACCGATCGTTACAGTGAAGAGGAGCTGGTGAAATGGCTGAAGGTCTTTTATAAACGGTTCTTTTCACAACAGTTCAAGCGATCCTGTCTGCCCGATGGTCCGAAGGTGGGATCCATCAACCTCTCCCCCCGCGGCAACTGGCGCATGCCCAGCGACGCGGTGGCCGACCTCTGGCTCAAAGAGCTGGAGGAGGTGGGTCTTTAAATTAATCTAAAAACAATCTTTCACATGGAACCCCTGACCGAGCTATTTCTCTCTTATACCGGACAACAACACCAGACACTGGAAGCACTCCCCACCTCCGGCTCCAACCGCAGATATTACCGCCTTACCGCTGGTGAGATCTCCCTGATTGGGGTACATGGTGAGTCGCGCGACGAGAACCGGGCATTCATCACCTTGGCAAACCATTTCCATCAGCAGGGACTGAACGTTCCGGAGGTACTTGCCGTATCCGACGATGAGATGTTTTATCTGGAGGAGGATCTGGGAGATCTCCTTTTGTTCGATGCCATCAAGGGTGGCAGGCTTACCGGGGTGTTCAGTCACGACGAGAAAGAACTGTTACACAAGACCATCTCCCTGTTGGCCAATTTTCAATACCTGGGCGCCCGGGGTCTCGATTTCAGTGTCTGTTATCCGCTGCCGGTCTTCAACCTGCGGTCGGTGATGTGGGATCTGAACTACTTCAAGTACAGCTTTCTGAAGACCACCGGCATGGCTTTTCGGGAAGATTTGCTGGAAAACGATTTTGAGAAACTGGCAGAGGCCTTGCTGAAAGACGAAACCCCTACGTTCATGTACCGCGACTTTCAGTCGCGCAACGTGATGCTGGTGGATGGAAATCCCTACTTCATCGACTTCCAGGGCGGCCGGAAAGGGCCGGTATATTATGACCTGGCTTCATTTCTCTGGCAGGCAAAAGCAAATTTTCCTTCAGAACTGCGCGATGAGCTGATCGACAGTTACATCACCTCCCTACGCAACTACCAGCCGGTAGATGAAAACGCTTTCCGTGAGCGGCTGCGCCACTACGTGCTCTTCCGTACCCTCCAGGTGCTGGGCGCCTATGGCTTCAGGGGCTACTTTGAGAAGAAACCCCATTTCATCCAGAGTGTCCCGTATGCACTGAATAACCTGAGGGAACTGTTGCAGGATGGATTTGAGCAGTACCCATACCTCTGTGAGATGCTGCGGGAGATGTGCGACCTGAAACAGTTTGCCGACAGCCGTAAGAGAGAGCTGGAAGTACGCGTCTATAGCTTTGCCTATAAGAAAGGAATACCGGAGGATAGCTCTGGCAACGGCGGAGGTTACGTCTTCGACTGCCGTGCGATCAACAACCCGGGCAAGTTTGAACGTTATAACAATGTGACCGGCCTCGACGAACCGGTCATTAAGTTTCTGGAAGAGGATGGCGAGATGGTCACCTTCCTGGAGAACATCTACCCGCTCATCGACCGGCATGTGAAACGTTACATGGAACGGAACTTCACCAACCTGATGATCTCCTTCGGCTGTACCGGCGGACAACACCGCTCGGTATATGCGGCACAACATGTGGCAGAGCACATCTCAAAGACGTTCGGGGTGAAAGTATCGCTGGTGCACCGCGAGCAGAACCTGGAGCAGGAGTTCAGAAAAAGATAAAAAAGCAATATATCCCTCTCATAATAGCCTGCCAAGAGAGCTCTAAGAAGTTATCGCTTATTGTATATAAAATCCAGATGTTGTCCGGTATAATTTTCGAACTGACGATCGGAGGAAATTAATGTAAGTTTCTCTGTTATGGCATGGGCAATAATAGCATGATCGAGCGGATCTTTATGTCTGGCTGCTATTTCAAGTTTTGACAAAGTGGCAAGATGCTCCTTGGCATAACTTATTTCAAAACCGCTTTCATATCTTCGATTTTTCCCGTACCTTTATGAGCTAAAGCGGCAAGCCATGTTTTAGATACTTTCTCCCGTTGCCTTTTAGGCAGTGCCCTTGCTGTTGTTTTTGTTTTCTTTGCTGTTTCCATAACCACTTACTTTGGATTTCCTTTTTATACTTATAACTACAAAGTTTCGAAATAGTTTTGATCTGTATCAACAAATCCACTAAAACAGATCACTGCTAATCTATTCAAGATAACACCGTGATATTATTCCATCATCATATATGCTATTGAAGTTAATTTATTAATTTTGCAGCACAACGTCAAAGAAGCCGGGCTGCCGTGTATTTCTCTCTACCGATGCCGGCAGTACCGGATTGAATTTGCAAGTGGCTTCGTTGATCATCAATCTGGATTTACTCTGGAATCCCGCCGTACTGGAGCATCGTATCGCCCGCGTGCATCGGCTGGGGCAAAAAAACAATGTACAGGTAATCAACTTTGTCTCTGCCGACACCAGTGAAGAACTAATGCTTACGAAGCTCAACTTCAAATCGTCCATGTTTGAAGGGATACTCGATGATGGTTCCGAATCCATTTTTATGGAAGACAGCAAGTTCGACAAGCTGATGCAGACCGTGCAGGAATTTGACGCTACTGCACCCTCTTCTATCCTGTCGCATGAGGAAAGTTCACCCGAAGAACTCGTTTCTCAAAGCATACATCTTTTGAGTGCTTTTGCCCGCACGCTCTCGTCGCCGGAAGCAACCGAAAAATTTGTGGATGCTCTTATCGAAACGGACAAAGACACCGGAAAAGTATCACTCAAAAGACCCGTTCCGGACCGCGACAGTGTGATACAAGTGATGAGTATAATTGGTAAATTTTATATATCACGGTAAATAATGAAAGCAATGATCTTCGCAGCCGGACTCGGCACACGACTAAAACCACTCACAAACACCATGCCGAAAGCACTGGTACCTGTGGGCGGAAAACCATTGCTGCAGCATATCATCGAGAAACTCAAACTCTCCGGCTTTGATGAGATCATCATCAACATCCATCACTTCGGCCAACAAATCATCGATTTCGTGGAATCGAACAATCATTTCGGTATCCGGATTGAATTCTCTGATGAACGGGAAGAGCTGCTCGACACGGGCGGCGGCATCAAAAAAGCAGCTCGGTTCTTCGATGACGGCAAACCCTTTCTCGTACATAATGTGGACATCCTGTCCAATATAGACCTTAATGAACTCTACAATTCGCACCTGAAGCGTAATTCTTTGGCCACGCTGGTCTGTAGCAAACGGCAGACATCACGCTATCTCCTTTTCGACCGTGATAACCACCTGAGAGGATGGATCAACAACAAAACCGGTGAAACAAAATCGCCTTTTCCCGACTTTAACCCGAAACAATACAGGAAGCTGGCTTTCGCCGGCATCCAGATTCTACGGCCTTCCATTTTCCGTTATATGGAGGATTTACCGGACAAATTCTCTATCATCGACTTTTATCTTTCGATCTGTGATAAAAAAACCGTAACATGCTATTTCCCTGATAACCTGAAGATGATAGATGTGGGGAAAACGGAGTCTCTGCAAGAGGCGGAACTGCTGCTGAATCAAATCCTCTGATCGGAAACGGCTATTTTTGTCATTTGCAAATATGTACCTCCGGTTTATCTGACTTTTGCCTATTTTTACTTTGATAGATTCTCCTTTTTATGTAAAAATCAGACTTTTTCAGTTTGCGGTATCTGATTTACCTATTTTTTCACCATCAAGCACTTAACAAATACCAGGTCTGGAGTTCTGAATTTTCTATTACCATTTTTTAGGGTTTTGGTTAAGATAAATTAACTGCGGATTTAAAGAGAAATTCCTGAAAAGAGTAATGTTGTTTGAACTTTTTGTACCTTTACAATCTAAAAAATACTTTATTTTGTTCTGACAATCAGCAAAATTAGTGAAAATTTTTTAAACGGCAAAGCGTTGCAAGTGTTTATTTGAGAGCACTTTGCTCTTTTTAAGGAAATCAAATTGCGGATTTAAGGTAACTTGAACAAGCTATCAAAATAAACTCTAAATAAATATATTATGAGACACTTTTTAGCATCATTAGCGCTATTATGCTTTATCAACCTTCAAGCGCAGGATCTGCCTTTTAAGATGGAAGAACTCTCTGCTCCTGAATTTGTGGAAGCAGTGAAGAAGAGTACAAGCACCATCATCCTGCCTATTGGTGTTTTCGAAAAACATGGCCCCCACATGCCGCTCGGAACGGATCTTTACACTGCCAGAGAGATTGCCCTTCGTGCGGCTGAAAAGGAGTACACTGTTGTTTTCCCGTGGTACTATTTCAGCCAGATCAATGAAGCCCGTCATCAGCCCGGGACCATAGCCTATTCTCCCAAGCTTATCTGGGATGTGCTGCAGGAAACGCTAAACGAATTGAGCCGGAACGGCTTTAAAAAAATTATTATCATAAATGGCCATGGAGGCAATAATGCCTTTCTGAATTACTTTGGCATGGCACAATTGTCCGAAAAGAGGGATTATGCTCTTTACTGGTTTCAACCTTTCTATGATCCCGAAATCCTGAAGAAAGCGGAAGCACTGACCCAGCATGATCCTTACGATCAGCATGCCGGTAACAGGGAAACATCCATGGTAAAGGCCATTGTGCCCGATCTGGTACATCCCGAAAAGGCGGGACAACAATCGGGAGCCGATTTAAACCGTTTAAACAACCTACCCCATGTTTATTCGGGAATATGGTGGTATGCCCGCTATCCAAACCACTATTCCGGAGATGGATCAAAAGCTAATGCAGAAGCCGGAGAGCTTATATTAAACAGTGTTGTGGATCAATTTGTGGAGACTATCCGTAATATCAAAGCCGATAAAAATGTACCCGACCTGCAGGAACAGTTTTTCAGGGAAGCTGAGAACCCGTTAGAAACAAAGCAGTAAGAGTTGTATCGATCGGCAATAATAGATGAACCCGGAGTGACACCTGGTCTGTGGATGTCGACTGTGTTACGAGGGTTCTTGATGATGCCATCGAAAAAAAAAGATTTATGGGATCATTGATTTTTAAATCACTACTATCCAATAAAATTCGGATATGGATCGGGTTATTCTATTAATGAATTTTTCAGAAGAATATGCAAAAAAGATTGCTAGGGGGGCCTGTATAATATTCCAATGAACATCAATCGTGGGTATTGTGCAGAATGTACCATAAAATCAATCCCAGTCATATCCGACGACAAAGAGACATCAATAACACCGGTTAGGCAAAATCCTAATCTGTCAAAATAGAACTCTATTTTAAAAATAGTTCACCTGAATTTTCCCCCTATTTTCAAAAAATACATTTTAACTTAAATCTCTTCCCGTAGGAGCGGGGTTAGTGTTATATTTTGTTAAACATCAATTATATAATAAATTATTTTACTTTTACGTTTGTATATATAAACTATTTAATCTTATTTTGCGTATGTGATTAATTTTATTGCATTAATCAGGATAATATACAGATTATATTACAGATAAACATGGATGATATCAATTATTTTAACGTACTTGCTGCCCAATACAAAACTGAATTATTCGACAACGTGATTCCTTTTTGGCTCACTCATTCGCAGGATAAGAAATATGGCGGATACCTTACCTGCCTCGACCGTCAGGGGAATGTGTTTGACACCGATAAATTTATCTGGCTGCAGGGGCGTCAAGTATGGATGTTCTCCATGTTATACAACAGGGTGGAAAAACGGCAGGAATGGCTCGATTGCGCCATACAGGGCGCCGAGTTCTTAAAGAAGTATGGGCACGACGGCAACTTCAATTGGTATTTTTCGCTTACCCGGGAAGGAAAACCATTGGTGGAGCCTTACAACATCTTCTCCTACACTTTCGCGGCCATGGCATTCGGGCAACTGAGCCTGGCGACCGGTAATCAGGAATATGCAGACATCGCCAAACGTACATTTGACACCATTCTCTCCAGGCGGGATAATCCAAAAGGAAGATGGAACAAAGCCTATCCCGGCACCCGTCCGCTCAAAGGGTTCTCCCTGCCCATGATCCTCAGCAACCTCACACTGGAAATCGAACACCTGCTCAATAAAGAGATCGTGGAACAAATCATGGAGGAGTGCATCCACGAAGTGATGGACGTATTCCTGCGGCCTGAGTTGGGAGGTATTATCGTGGAAAATGTAAATCAGGATGGCTCCCTGTCCGACTCCTTCGAGGGCCGTTTGGTAAATCCCGGACACGGAATAGAAGCCATGTGGTTTATCATGGATCTGGGCGTGCGGCTTAACCGCCCGGAACTAATTGAGAAAGCGGTAGAAACCACCTTGAAGACCGTAGAATATGGATGGGACAAGCAATATGGCGGCATCTTCTATTTTATGGACAGGAAAGGCTCACCGCTACAGGAATTGGAGTGGGATCAGAAACTGTGGTGGGTACATATAGAAACATTGATATCGCTATTGAAAGGATATCAACTCACCGGCTCTGAAGAATCCCTTCAATGGTTTAAAAAAGTACATACCTATACCTGGGATCATTTCAAGGATCCAAATTATCCCGAATGGTGGGGTTACCTGAATCGCCGCGGGGAAGTACTGCTGGATTTGAAAGGAGGCAAATGGAAAGGTTGCTTCCATGTGCCGAGAGGATTGTATCAGTGCTGGAAGGTATTGGAGGCAATCAAAACAAATGAGATAAGCATAATGTAATGAATCGGTTTCGTTCAACGGAAGCAAAATCAATTAATTTATTATTTTATAACCAGTAAATACCGGTAGCAGTTTAATATTTAAACATTAATAAACTATTTAAAAGATTAATCAAATGAAAAACAACAAGCAACCCTTGAAGTGGAAAGATAGAGGTCATCGATTTCTATTTTTATCGCTTTTCTTTTTCTCCACATCCATCTTACAAGCACAGGTGAATGTAAGGGGAAAAGTAGTCGATGCAACAGGGGAAACCCTGATCGGCGTGAATGTGATTGTAAAAGGTACTACACAGGGGACCATTACTGACACAAATGGGGAGTTTAATCTTTCTGTTCCATCATTAAACAGCACCCTCATCTTTTCTTATGTCGGTTACGTGGAGCAGGAAATACCCCTTAATGGAAGAACATACCTCAATGTTATGTTGGAGCAGGACACCGAACTACTGGACGAGGTGGTTGTGGTGGGTTACGGTACACAGAAAAAAGTAAATCTCACCGGTTCAGTTCAGAATGTAAGCAGCGCAGATCTGGTAAAACGGAATGTCTCCAACACCTCTATCGCTTTGCAGGGTCTGATTCCGGGCGTTTCTGTGGTAACAAGTTCCGGTCGACCCGGCTATGATGGAGCAGGAATAAAAATCAGGGGTACAGGTTCGCTAAACTCATCCTCCAATCCTCTTATCTTAATAGATGGGGTTATTGTTGATGCCTATGGATTAAACTTTATTGATATGAACAGTATTGCATCCATCTCTGTGCTGAAGGATGCCGCATCGGCCTCAATTTACGGATCTAGAGCTTCTAATGGCGTGATCCTGATCACTACCAAGAGGGCTGAAGAGGGTAAGCTTAGTTTCAACTACAATGGTTATGTAGGTGTAAGGACCCCGACAGCTATTCCAGAACCAATCTCTGCCGTGGAATACATGAGAGCTATCAACGTGGCGAGGGCAAACGCAGATATGGGTCCCCAATATTCGGAAGAACTCATAAAAGAATATGAGACCTTGGGGCCCGATAAC
>DPAC01000004.1:30308-31269 GCA_003517675.1 Porphyromonadaceae bacterium
AAGATCAGGATCTTTGCCAATTTGGGAAACTTCTACCAGGATGGGAATATCGCCAACAACTACTACCGAAGAATGACGCTCCG
The DNA here is from genome assembly GCA_003517675.1 of Porphyromonadaceae bacterium. Classification (GTDB taxonomy): domain Bacteria; phylum Bacteroidota; class Bacteroidia; order Bacteroidales; family Dysgonomonadaceae; genus Proteiniphilum. The sequence goes on from DPAC01000004.1 coordinate 30,392, forward strand.
TCTCAATACCGACGTCGAGATTACCTCTTGGATGAAGAGTGGCATTGATATAAATATCCGGCAATCTAAAACAATCCAGCCCACATTCGACACACCGGAAAACATTATCAATAAAGCTACCACTTTTGTACCGGTGTTTTCCGGTATCAATAACGATGGCACATGGGGTTACGGCCAGAATGGCGATAATCCGATTGCTTCGGCCAGGGCATCTGGCATCAATACATCTGTTACACCTGAATTGGGACTCAAAGGTTTTGTTCAGATAACTCCAATGGAAGGACTTGATCTTCTTACCAGTTACAGCAGCAGAAAAATTGAAGGAAAATCGGACTTTTTCCTGAAACCATACGACACCTACGAAGGAGGGGTATACAAGACCACATTCCCAGCCGACGGACGTACCAAGTACGAGGGATGGAGCCAGACTATCACCAACCAGTTCAATCTTCAGGGATCCTATACCCGTACGATCAACGACCACTCGTTCAACCTCCTTGTCGGGATGCAATCGGAAGAGATCATGGGCCGTTCCTTTTCGGCCACCCGCAAGGGATATGAGTTTGAAGGTTTCGAAGATCTGAACCATGGGGATATCGCGACGGCAACGAACACCGGCGGCCACTGGGACTGGGCCATGCTTTCCTATTATGGACGCCTCAACTATAACTTTCAGGAAAAATATCTTCTGGAGCTGAACGGTCGTTACGATGGCTCCTCCCGCTTCATGAAAGACTCCCGTTGGGGCTTCTTCCCATCTGCATCGGCAGGATGGAGAATCTCCGAGGAAGCCTTTTTCGAACCCCTGAAGGAGACCATGGACAATTTCAAGCTGAGAGCATCTTACGGCACGCTAGGTAATCAGGATATTTATAGCT
>DPAC01000014.1 GCA_003517675.1 Porphyromonadaceae bacterium
GCTGCTGATCTATTTTGGGGAGAGCGATTCAAAAGATTGTGGTCAGTGTGATGTCTGCCGCAGAAAAAATGAATCGGGTGTCACTAATTATCTCTACAGGATGTTACGGGATAAGATCCTTGCCGTGCTGAAAACGGAGCCATCGCGAAGACTGAACAGTCTGGTGGAGTTGGTGGCCGACCGGGATGGAAGTCCCGAGCAGGTGATCCGGGTGATCCGTTTCATGGTTGACGCGGGAGAGCTCTCGCTGAAAGATGACCGGATTTCTCTTGCTCCTGAAGCCTAGATTCCTGCTCCATTTAACGGCGAGTGTCACAAAAAACACCCACATTGTTTCCAATAGGGGTGTGTTGAGTGTGACTCCGACAGGATTCAAACCTGTAACCTTCTGATCCGTAGTCAGATGCTCTATTCAGTTAAGCTACGGAGCCCTGTTTCGTGGGTGCAAAGTTACACTATTTTTGGAAACTGACAAAAAGTGGGCAGATATTTTTCACAGTCGTTTCGTGCTGCTACGCTCGCCTTGAGGGAAGAGCGCCGAGAGGTTAGCCCGCAAGCCGCTTCTCCGGGGTTGTGTGAAATTCATCCCGGTCGCAAGAAAAAGGCGGCAAATTCTTTGTTAATAAACTGAATTATTGTAACTTTGCAGTCCGATTATTAGTTTTTATCAATTAAAAGTTTGATTTATAGCTTTTTATTTGCCTATTTATGTCCCTTAGCAAGACAAAAATTCGGAGCAGGATAAGTCAACTTCACATTTATTTACTAATTAATAAAATAACAAGACAGTGGACACACTAAGTTATAAAACGATTTCTGTCAACAAGGAAACCGCACAGAAAGAATGGGTTGAGATTGATGCTGCCGGACAGCCCCTGGGTCGTCTTTGTTCAAAGGTAGCCAAGCTGCTGAGAGGAAAATACAAAGCCAGCTTCACGCCGCACGTTGATTGCGGGGATAACGTGATCATCCTGAATGCTGATAAGGTGAAACTATCGGGCAACAAGTGGAACGACCGGATCTATTATCGTTATTCCGGATATCCCGGAGGTCAACGTGAGTACACCCCCGCCGATCTGATGGCCAAGAGCCCGGAGAGGTTGTTCCGTAAGGTGGTGAAAGGGATGTTACCGAAGAACAAGCTGGGTGATGCCATCCTGTTGAACATGCATGTTTATGCCGGCACCGAGCATCCGCACCAGGCACAGAAGCCCAAAAAACTGGATATTAATTCGCTAAAATAACAGAGATGGAAGTAGTAAATGCAATAGGAAGACGCAAAGCAGCGGTAGCCCGCGTATATCTGACCGAGGGCAGCGGCAAAATTGTGATCAATAAACGCGATCTGGAAAATTATTTCCCCTCTTCTATCCTTCAGTTCGTGGTGAAGCAGCCATTGAACAAGCTCAATGTGTTGGAAAAATATGATATCCGTATCAACCTCAACGGTGGAGGTTACAAGGGACAGTCGGAAGCAGCCCGTCTGGGTATTGCCCGCGCCCTGGTAAAGATCAACCCGGAGGACAAGCCCGCGCTGAGAGCCGAAGGATTCATGACCCGTGATCCGCGCGTTGTGGAACGCAAGAAGCCGGGACAGCCCAAGGCAAGAAAGAGGTTCCAGTTCTCCAAACGTTAAACTTTTTGGAATCGGCCGTTCAGTCGCCCCGTGTGGCTGAACAGCCCGATTACACCGATAAAGTTGCCTGACTGGCACCAACGTTTAGTATCTAAACTGCAAGGACATTTTCCCTGCCCATGGCTAAGCCTACAAGGATTATTTACCTTGCGGTTCGGTTTAGAAAAAGAAAGTAAACGAATCATTCAACTAACAAAACATGGCAAAATTAGAATTTGACCAACTTCTGGAAGCCGGAGCTCACTTCGGCCACCTCAAAAGAAAATGGAATCCCGCGATGGCTCCCTACATCTTTATGGAGCGTAACGGGATTCACATCATCGATCTTTACAAGACGATCGCCAAAGCCGAAGAGGCTGCTGCTGCACTGAAACAGATTGCCAAGTCGGGGAAAAAGATCCTTTTCGTAGCCACCAAGAAACAGGCCAAGCCGGTAATCGAAGAGAAAGCACAAAGTGTGAATATGCCCTACGTGATTGAACGCTGGCCCGGCGGCATGTTGACCAACTTCCCCACCATTCGCAAGGCGGTGAAGAAGATGAGCAACATCGATAAGATGATCAAAGATGGTACTTTCGACACGCTCTCCAAGCGCGAGAAGCTACAAGTAACCCGTCAGCGTGCCAAGCTGGAGAAGAACCTCGGCTCCATCCAGGATCTGACCCGTCTTCCCTCCGCCATCTTCGTGGTGGATGTGATGAAAGAGCAGATCGCCGTAAAGGAGGCCGAAAAACTGGGCATTCCCGTTTTTGCTATCGTGGATACGAACTCCGATCCCTCTAACATCGACTTCGTGATTCCCGCCAACGATGATGCATCCAAGGCCATCGACCTGATCATGGACTACATCTGCAGTGAGATCAAGGAAGGTCTCGAAGAGCGTAAGGTGGAGAAGGCTGATGCAGCCGCTGCCGAAGAGCAGGATGATGATGCTCCACAGCGTCGGGAACGCAAGTCGAAAGCTGCGAAGAGGGAGCGGGTGAAGAAGGAGGATACCGAAGCGATGAAAGCGGCTGTGGTAAGCAAGTATGCCAAAGATGCCGAGGTGGACGAATAATCAAAACAACAAAAACGACAGATAAGAATATGGCAGTAACAATGGCAGAGATCCAGCATTTACGCAAGATGACCGGTGCGGGAATGATGGATTGCAAGAATGCACTGAACGAAGCGAACGGTGATTTCGACAAGGCAATGGAGATCATCCGCAAGAAAGGACAGGCGGTAGCCGCCAAACGTGAGGACAGGGAGGCATCCGAGGGATGCGTGCTGGCCGCTACCGATGGCAATTTCGCCGCAGTGGTGGCACTACAGTGCGAGACCGACTTCGTGGCGAAAAACGAAGAGTTCATCGCTCTCACCCGTCAGATCCTCAATGCGGCAATTGCACACAAGCCAGAGACGCTGGATGAGCTGCTGGCAATAGAACTTCCCAATGGTACTGTTTCACAGCTGATCACCGATAAGATCGGTGCAACCGGTGAGAAGATGCAACTGGGATTCTATGAGCATCTCACAGCACCATATGTCACCTCATACATTCACATGGGAAACAAGCTGGCCACTATTGTAGGCTTTAATAAAGCTGTTGCTGACGAACAGGTGGCACGTGACATCGCCATGCAGGTGGCAGCCATGAACCCCATCGCCGTAACTCCGGAAGAAATTCGTGAGGAGCTGAAAGAGAAAGAGCTGGCGATTGCACGGGAGAAAGCCCGCGAGGCAGGTAAGCCCGAGAATCTCCTCGACAGGATTGCCGAGGGTGCCCTGCAGAAGTTTTATAAGGAGTCAACCTTGCTGCAGCAGGAGTATGTGAAAGATAGCAAGAAGACCATCGGGCAGTTCCTGAAAGAAAATGACAAGGAGCTTTCAGTGACAAGCTTCAAGCGTGTCTCGCTGAATGTCTGATCTTGTGATGAGATATAAATAATGTATCAGCGCTTCGGAGAATCATCTTCGGAGCGTTTTTATTTTGTTGTGGCCCCCCTGTTGGGCAGTTACCCGGTGGTCCAGGTGAGGACATAGCGGGGATGTACCTCATAATAGATGGTGTAGGTGCCGGCCTTCCTGGAGCGCGTTTCGGTGGCCTGCATCACCCCTTTGTCTCCCGGAGTAAACGGGGCGATCTGCAGATGTTCCCTGAAGTCGATTCCCTGTAGACCAATCAGCTTGAAGAGACTCTCTTTGGCGGACCAGTGGAGCAGTTGGTGAACTGTTTTTTGTTTCGGGTCGATGTATTCGTTCGGGGCGATGAACTTATCGGCGATGCGTGAAACCCGCTCCGAACGGATCTCAACATCGATTCCCACGGGTGCCCACTCATGCAGCAACATCGCGGCAACATCGCGTGTGTGTGAGATGCTGATCCGTTGACCCCCATCCTCCAGATAGGGGCTTCCATCCTCCCGGTTGTGGATGATCTTCTCCTCCCCCAGCAGCTGAAAAAGCATCAATCGTGTCGCGAGCCATTCAATGCAGCGCCTTTCGGAGCGGATGTGCTCCAGGTAGCGGTCTGCTTCGCTGCGCAGTCTTTCCGGGAATTGAGACAGCAGCTCCTCGTGCGACTCACTCATTTCCCACACGCCCAGCAGTGCTCCTGACGGCAATTGTTCTTTTCTAATCAGCATATCCGCTCAATGTTGGGTGATCTCTATCCTCAGGTTATGCATTTTTCACCATCCCGGGAGGAATGTAACGTACCTTGGTGATTCTTTTCTTGCTCACCTCTTCTGCAACAAAGAGATGGTTGTGGTATGTGAAGCTCTCTTTCCGCTTGGGAAAATCACCTTTCAGCTCCAACAGAAGACCTGCAAGCGTGTCGGCCTCCTCCTGCATCATCTCAAAATCTTTCTCCGGCAGTGAGGTGATCCGGATAAACTCCTCCAATGGGGTTTTTCCCTCAAAGAGATAGGAGCCGTCGGGAGCCATGGTGTAAAATGGCTGTTCTTCATCATATTCATCGCTGATATCCCCCACGATCTCTTCCAGGATATCCTCCATGGTAACCAGCCCGGCGGTGCCACCATACTCGTCCACCACGATGGCCATGTGATTCTTGTGGGCACGAAACTCCTCCAGTAGGTCGTCAATACGCTTGGTGGCCGGCACGAAATAGGCCGGACGAATCAGCGATTGCCACTTGAAGTTGCCTGTCTTGCTGAGATGGGGCAACAGGTCTTTCACGTAGAGTATTCCTTTGATGGTGTCGGGGTTCTCCTCATATACCGGGATACGTGAGAAACCGGCATCTACGATGAAGCGGATCACCTCCCGGAAAGGGGTCTCTATCGCCAGTGCCACCATGTTGGAGCGTGAGACCAGGATGTCTCCCACCATCTTGTCGCGGAAGCGAATGATTCCTTCCAGCAGCTCTTTTTCCTGTTCACCCCGCGACCTGTCCGATGTGATCCCAAGCGCCTTTGAGAGCTCATCGACCGAAATATCATGTCTGTTCTGTCCCCGCGATGGATTGAGGGAAATCCCTGCTCTCATCAGGAGAGCCGAAAGTGGGGCCATGATCCTGTCAACCCATCCGATGAGGGGTGCATGCTTTGTTGCAAAACGAAGGGGGTCGTGTGCTGTTGCGGTTTTGGGCAAGAAATAGATGAAAAGGAGAAGCACAACAAAAGCGATGGCTGATCGCAGGAGGAGCATTCCTCCGGTGCCAACCGCTAAAAAAGCAGCATTCAGGGGCATGCCGAAGATCATCAGGACGATGATGATGTTGAGCAGATGATTGGCCAGGGTGATAGAAGTGAGTACCTGTTCCATTCTGTCAAGCAGCTTTGACAGGCGTATCTTGGCCGGCTGTTGGGAAGTGTGTAGCTCCTGGGTATCCTCTGGGCTGATTCGTTGAAAGGTGCTCTCGAAAGCCGAAATGAGCGCATTGAAAAGGATGAGGAGAAGCAGTATCGGATATACAATCAGGTTGGCTGCCGCCGGATTGACCGACAGCAGGAGAAGGGGTTGCGATAAAGGGTCAGGGTCCAATTGACGATGGTTTTGATGTACGAGGAGAATGTTTTCACCTTTTTTAGTGTGTGTGACTACAGCGAAAACACTCTCCTGCTAAATTACGATCTTTCATTAAAACGGCAAATCATCTTCTTCCAACGGAGTGTCTGGGTTGTCAGGTGTTTCAGCATGCTCCTGCATGTCACGTCCGTTACCGCCGTTTTCTCTTGTCTGTTCATCCGATTTGCGGCTCAGAAGCTCCAGACTGTCTGCCACCACTTCGGTGATGTACCGTTTGACGCCGTTCTGATCGTCATAGGATCGTGAACGGATCTTTCCCTCCACATAGACCAGGGTGCCCTTCTTTACGAATCTTTCCGCAATCTGGGCCAATCCTCTCCAGCAAACAATGTTGTGCCATTCGGTTCGCTCGGGTACCTGCGTACCTCCTGAGGTGGTGTAGCCTCTTTCACTGGTTGCCAGTGTAAAGTTAGCCTTTGCCACATCATTGTCAAAATACTTCATCTCGGGGTCTCGACCCACATTTCCAATCAGGATAACTTTGTTTACCGACATAACATTTTTTTTT
>DPAC01000172.1 GCA_003517675.1 Porphyromonadaceae bacterium
CCAGTGCCTCGAAGATATGGGCACCGCGATAGCTGCGCAGGGTGGAGTTGCCCATTTTGGAGAGCACCTTGAGCAACCCCTTGTTCACTGCCTGGATATAGTTTCTCTTTGCCGTGTCGAAATCGAGCTGAAGCGCACCTTTCTTCACCTGTTGGGCCAACTCGGCGAAGACCAGGTAGGGGTTCACCGCATTTGCGCCAAAGCCAAAAAGCAGGGCGAAGTGCATCACCTCGCGTGGTTCTGCACTCTCTACTACGATGTCGATCTGCATTCGCTTGCGCCGCTCCACCAGGTAGAGGTGTACCGCCGAGGTGGCCAGTAGCGAGGGAATGGGGGCATGTGTGGCGTCCACACCGCGGTCACTGAGCACGATGAAGTGCTTCCCTTCATCCACTGCCTGTTCTACAGAACGGCAGAGGGTGTCGAGTGACTCCTGCAACCCCTCGGCGCCTCTTTCCGAATCGAACAGCATGGGGATCACCGCGGCTGAGAATCCCTTGTAGCGCAGGTTGGTGAGGATATCTATCTGGGTGTTGGTGAGGATCGGGCTTTTGATTCTGACGATGGGCGAAAGCTCCGGTATCTCCTGCAGCAGGTTCTGGTGGATGGCACCGATGTATCCGGTGAGCGACATCACCAACTCTTCCCGGATGGGATCGATGGGCGGATTGGTGACCTGGGCAAACTGTTGCCGGAAGTAGTTGAAAAGGCGCTGCGGCTTGTCGGAGAAGGCGGCAGGAGTGACATCGTTACCCATTGAGGAGACCGGTTCCTTGCCCTCTAGCGCCATTGGCTTGATCAACAGCTCGATATCTTCTGTGGTGTACCCAAATGCTTTGAGCAGTATCTCCCTGTTCTCCAATTCGTTGTTCACTTTCCTGCCGGATGCAATCTCCTCCAGATGCAGGCAATTGTTGTTGAGCCACTGCCGGTAGGGAAAGGCGGAAGCTAGCTCCTCTTTCAGCTCCTGATCACGATAGATACGGCCGGTATGGGTATCGACCATCATCATTTTGCCCGGTTTGAGTCGGCCTCTTTCTTTGATATTGGAGCCCTCCATCTCCAGGGTACCGGTCTCAGAGGCGAGAATCAGCATACCGTCACAGGTAATGGTATAGCGTGCCGGTCGGAGACCGTTGCGGTCGAGCATACCGCCGGCATAGCGTCCATCGCTGAAGAGAAGGGTGGCGGGGCCATCCCAGGGCTCCATCAGCATGCTGTGGTATTCATAGAAGGCTTTCAGTGCATCAGAGATGGGATTCTTGTCATTGAAGCTCTCCGGCACCATCATTGCCATGGCGTGAGGCAGCGACTTGCCGGTCATCACCAGGAACTCCAGGGCGTTGTCGAACGAGGCACTGTCGCTCATGCCCGGCTGAATCACCGGGTAGAGTGCCTCCATGTCGGGAAAGTGAGGAGAGGAGAGCACGCTCTCCCGGCTCTGCATCCACTGCCGGTTGCCACGGATGGTATTGATCTCGCCGTTGTGAGCCAGCATGCGGAAAGGCTGCGCCAGATCCCAGGTGGGGAACGTGTTGGTGCTGAATCGGGAGTGGACCAGCGCCACACGACTGGTAAAATGGGGGTGGGAGAGATCAGGGAAGTAGCTGCGCAATTGAAGGGAGGAAAGCATTCCCTTGTAGATCATCTGTTTTGTAGAGAGGCTCACCACGTAAAAATCCCTGTCCTCTCCCAGTCCCGATTGAAGGATGGTTTTTTCAATCTTTTTTCTAGTCAGATAAAGCTTTCTTTCCAGCTCCTCCCGGCTACCGGGCCCTGTTAGGAAGATCTGAACAATGTGTGGTTCGTTGGAGAGAGCTATTTCGCCCAGGCAGCTGCTGTTGACGGGCAGGTCTCGCAGGCCGATCAGCGTGAGCGCTTCGGAAGCTATCACCTCTCTGATCACCTGCAGGTAGCGGGCTCTCTTTTTCTCCTCTTTCGGGAGGAAGATCAACCCGGTACCGTATCGTCCCTCTTCCGGGACAGCAATGCCTTGCAGCAGGATGAACTCGTGTGGGATCTGCACCAGGATGCCGGCACCATCGCCGGTAACCCTGTCGGCACTCTCCGCACCGCGATGCACCATGTTCTCGAGCACCTGTATCCCTTTCTCCACAATGTCGTGCGTTTTTTCACCTGTGAGGGTCATCACGAGCCCTACGCCGCAGGCATCATGCTCGTTGTCAAAACTGTAGAGTGATTGTTGCTCGGACTCGCTGAGTTGCCGGTAGATATTTTCTTGTTGCTTCATTTTCAATATTCTTTTTTTTGTCAAAAAATAGCAGATAATCACTTACCCGCTATTCCAAAACTGTTTTCTAAACAGCTATCTGATTTATAGAGAATGTCTCTCAGCTGATGAATAGCAGCTCCCTGTATTTGGGCAGCGTCCACATCTGATTATCCACAATCAGTTCCAGCTTATCCACGTGATAACGGATGATATCGAAGTAGGAGCAGACCGTGTCATGGTAGGCCACCGCCTTTTCGCGGGCATCCTCCAGTTTGTTGGCCGCTTTGCGGGCATCGACCATGTCATCTACATTGGTTTTGATGGCAGAGATGTGATCCGCTATCTCCTCGATCAGTGCGGCATCCTCCCTGGAGAGGTGGTCAGCTTTCTCCTTGTCGAACACAGCCCGCATCTTGAAGAGGTTGTCGAGCAACATGGACTGGTATTCCGTTGCCACCGGTATGATGTGGTTCATGCAGAGGTCGCCCAGTACGCGTGCTTCTATCTGGATCTTCTTGGTGTAGGTCTCCCATTTCACCTCGTTGCGGGCATGGAGTTCTTTTTTGTTCAACACGCCAATGGTTTCAAACATCTCTACCGAATGTGGCGACGTGTAGGCATCGTATATGACAGGGACACTTGTTTCACAGTCCAGTCCGCGCTTTGCAGCTTCTTCTTTCCACTCGTCGCTGTAGTTGTTCCCTTCAAACCGGATGGGTTTCGATGCTTTGATGTAAAGGCGCAGGGTGTCGAAGATGGCCTGTTCCTTTTTCATCCCTTTTTTCATTTTCGTGTCGATCTCCTTTTTGAAATCGATCAGCTGCGCAGCAACAACGGAATTCAACGCCGTCATGGGTGATGAACAGTTTGCCGATGAACCTACCGCGCGAAACTCAAAGCGGTTCCCGGTAAAAGCGAACGGTGAAGTACGGTTGCGGTCGGTGTTGTCGATCAATACCTCCGGGATGTGAGCAACACCCAGCTTCATCTTTTTCAACTCATCCACGGTGATATCATCGTCCTCCGAGCTTTGTTCAATTTTATCGAGCACAGCCGATATCTGTTTCCCGAGGAAAACCGAGATGATCGCTGGAGGTGCTTCGTTGGCACCCAGCCTGTGGGCATTGTTGGCCGACATGATAGAGGCTTTCAGTAGCGCATTGTGTTTGTATACCGCCATCAGGGTGTTGACCAGGAAGGTGACGAAAAGCAGGTTTTCGTTGGCGCTCCTTCCCGGGGTGAAAAGTCCGATGCCGGTGTCTGTGCCGAGCGACCAGTTGTTGTGCTTGCCTGAACCATTCACACCTGCAAAGGGTTTCTCGTGCAGCAGCAGCTTGAAATGATGCTTGGCTGCAATCTTATGCATCAGCGTCATCACCAGCAGGTTTTGATCTACCGCCAGATTCGTCTCCCCGAAAATGGGCGCCAGTTCAAACTGGTTGGGAGCCACTTCGTTGTGGCGGGTTTTGAGGGGTATGCCATACTTGTATGCCTCATGCTCCACCTCTTTCATGAAGGCTGCAACCCGTGGGGGAATAGCCCCGAAATAATGGTCTTCGAGCTGCTGGTTCTTGGCGCTTTCATGTCCCATCAGGGTGCGTTCGGTCAGGTTCAGATCGGGCCGGGCAGCGTAGAGCGCCTGGTCCACCAGGAAATATTCCTGTTCCCATCCCAGGAAGGAATATACCTTTTTAACTTCGGGGTAGAACAGTTTACAGACTTCTACAGCTGCTTTGTCGACTGCCGAGAGTGCTTTCAGCAGCGGTGTCTTGTAGTCGAGTGCTTCACCGGTATAGGAGATGAAGACCGTGGGAATACAGAGCGTATCGTCGATGATGAAAGCGGGTGAGGAAGGATCCCAGGCTGTATATCCCCTTGCCTCAAAAGTATTGCGGATGCCGCCACTGGGGAAGCTGGAGGCATCGGGTTCCTGCTGAGCCAGCAGCTTACCGGAGAAACGTTCAATGATGCCGCCGGCCGGTCCGTTTACGTAGTCGATAAAGGAGTCATGTTTTTCGGCTGTCCCCTCGGTGAGAGGTTGAAACCAGTGGGTGTAGTGGGTTGCTCCCATCTCAATGGCCCACATCTTCATCCCGGCCGCCACATGATCGGCGATCTCACGGTGGAGGGTAGTACCCTGGTCGATGGCTTCCAGTACAATTTTTATTGTCTCCTTGGAGAGATATTTCGACATCTGTGTCCTGTTGAAGACATACTTGCCATAATACTCCGATGGTAACTGACCGGGGGAGGTCACTTTCACGGGGGCTCTTTTTGAGGCTTCCTCTACTGCTTTGAAACGTAATGTTGACATACTGCACGAATTGATTGTGAATCGAGGTCTAATAACCAGTTGTTCTGTTATTTTGAATTGTTTTATGTTGCAAAATTAGACAAAATGTTTTAATCACAAAATAAAAACGACAAAAATGTCACATAAAACTCGAAAATTTAACGTTATGGTCAAAAATGAAGAAAAAATGTATCAAAAGAAAATTAATTGAATAATTTTTGTCCTGTGGCTGTTCTTCGTCTCAACCCTTTTTTTGCCAACCAGGTTGCGCCTTAATGCTATGCATTGAATATCGTTACAAAATTAATCAATTTATAGGGAATGACACCGTCGGACACTGAAATCATTCTCATAAATATGCTGTGGTTTTTACGCTACCGTTTTATGGCTACTTATTTGTTTCCTTTTGAACTTTCAACTATCTTTATCCTTAATAAAAGAACAGCATTGAGCATTTACTTCCTTTTTATCAGGAAATAATGACCTAAATTTTTTCTTATGGAAAAGAAAGAATTGATTGTCAGCTCACGCAAACAATTTCACAAACCATTGGTTGCAAGGGGTATTCTTCTGCCGGAAAACCGACTTCCATCAACAAGATTTACAACGAATTGAAATCTGCAGGCGTCACTGTCAGTAAAAACACCCTCTACGAATGGATGGAATACCTACAGCATATCTACCTGTTCCTTCCGCTGCACCGCTACGATCGTTCTACCGTAAAAGCATGCCGGGCGACCGCAAATTTTACTGTATTGACAACGGATTGCGCCGGACACTTATTCATACCGGTTCGGAAGATAAAGGCAGCCTGTTGGAAAACAACAGGTATCTTTTCCTCTAATCTCAGTTGTCTATGAGCCAGAACCTCCATTATTATATCGGCAGAAGCAGAGAATGTGATTTCGTAGTGACCGATCGCGTGAAAATCGCAGCACTGATTCAGGTCTCACTCCATGTGGGCGCTGATGCGCTTTCCCGTTTGAGGCAGAAAGCCATCACACTGGAGAGAAAGAATAAAAATAAAATAGCCTGAAAACTACCTCCCCCAGATGTTGCCTTTACGACTCCCGGCAGGGTCGTCACTGCATATTTTCACCCGCTTTCCTCATCTGCAGGTGTATCACGATTCAAAGTCCTGTTACGGATGAACAGATTATCGGTAAAAGTAGCGTTAAGTTGACGTTATATAACGTTCCCATAACGTAATGTGGATTCCTTATCCACTACATTTGCCTTCAGTATCGATTGAATTTAAAAACTCAGTATCGATGATGTATTTAAAACGATTCAGATGATGAAACCAATTCGTTTATTTTTTCTGTCGCTTGTGTTGGTATTTGGCACACTGGCGATTCAGGCGCAACAAATGCCTCCGATACCCGTCGATAGCCAGGTACGGGTTGGTGTGCTCGGGAACGGCCTAACCTACTACATCCGTGAAAACAAATTACCCGAAAATCGCGCGGATTTTTACCTTGTGCAAAAGGTGGGTTCTATCCTGGAAGAAGAAAACCAGCGCGGTCTGGCTCATTTTCTGGAGCACATGGCCTTTAACGGATCTGAGAACTTTCCCGGCGGAGAAGATGGGAAAAGCATGATCTCTTATCTGGAAACCATTGGCGTGAAATTTGGTACGAACCTTAATGCCGGTACCGGTATGGATGAGACCATCTACAATATTAACGATGTCCCCGTTACCACACCGGGAGCGGTGGCGTCCTGCCTGATGATCCTGCACGACTGGTCGAATGCATTGCTACTCCGGGAAAAGGATATCGACAAAGAACGTAAAGTGATTCATGAAGAGTGGCGCACACGTCGCGATGCCTCGCAGCGCATGATCGACAGCATTGCCCCCGCGATATTCAGAGATAGCAAATATGCCCACAGAATGCCTATCGGGCTGATGAGTGTGGTGGATAACTTCGAACCACAGGCATTACGTGATTATTATCACAAATGGTATCGTCCCGATCTGCAGGGTATCATCGTGGTGGGTGATATCAATGCCGATGAGATTGAAAGTCAGATTAAAGCGCTTTTCTCTTCCATTACCATGCCCGAAAATGCGGCAGAGCGTGTATATGAGCAGATACCCGATAACGTGGAACCGATTGTTGCGGTGGCTACGGACAAAGAGTTGCCGATGAACAATATCCTGGTTGCGTATAAAAGGGATCAGATACCACCCAACAAGAAAACCGGGATGGACTACCTGATGATCAACTATGCTACTGAGATTATCGGGCAGATGCTCAATGACAGACTACAGGAGATGCTTCAGAAGAGCGATGTTCCCTTTGCCTTCGCAATCGTAAGAAACGGAGCCTATTTTGGTGTAGGGACAAAAGATGCCCTTCAGCTCATCGGGGTTGCCAAACCCGGTTTTGCGGATGCCACGATTGCCACGCTGATGCGTGAAACAAGAAGAGCTCGTGATTTCGGCTTCACGGCAGGTGAGTATGAACGAGCCAAAGCCAACTACCTGACCAGTATGGAGAAGTTGTATAACGAGCGCGATAAGCAACCCAACAGGTATTATGTGCAACAATATATTGACCGCTTTTTGAAAAATGAACCGATTCCCTCCATCGAGGATCGTTATAACATCATGAATCAACTGGTGCCCCATCTTTCTGTAGAAGTGGTGAACCAGATGATGCAACAGCTGGTCACGGATCAAAACCGGGTTGTGGTGCTGATGGGAAGCGAACAGGAAAAAGAAAGCTATCCCACAGAAGCAGCCATACAGGATCTTATACAAACAATAGATCATGAACAGCTTACCGCCTATGAGGATAACAGTGTAACCGAACCGCTGATGGCTACGCTTCCCGCGAAAGGGAGTATTGTAAAAGAAGAAAAAAATGCCGACAAAGGGACGACCGTCTGGACGCTGTCCAACGGGGCCAGGGTGGTGGTGAGAACGACCGATTTTAAACAGGATGAAATACTTTTACACGGCTTTGCACCGGGTGGCGCTTCTCTTCTGGATGATCAGTTTATTTCCGAAATCAAGCTGATGGACGATCTTGCCACTGTGGGAGGTCTGGGAAAGTTCAGCGCTACCGACCTGAAAAAGAATCTTTCCGGGAAGAATGCTGAAGTGCGTTTCAGGGTGGCACCTTTTAACGAGCAGATAAGCGGGAAGTGCAGTGTGAAAGATATTGAAACCATGATGCAACTCCTCTACCTGAATTTTACCGGACTGCGCAAGGACGAAGAGGCTTATCAGTCGCTGAAAGGGAGATTGAAAGGTGTTTTACCTACGCTGTCCGGCAATCCCGATATTGTTTTTAACGATTCGCTGATGAGCATCATGTATCAGGGTAATCCCCGATTTACTTTACCCACTGTGCAGGAGATCGATGCGGTGAGTTACGACAGGTTACTCGAGCTCTACCGGTCACGTTTCAACAACGCCGCGAATTTCACCTTTACCTTTGTCGGTAATATTTTGCCAGAGGAACTGGAACCATTTGTAGCGCAATATATAGCCGCCTTGCCGGGGACGCCGGGTAAGCGTGAACTACCAAAGGTGATTGCCACCCGTAGCGGAATTTACAGCAACCATTTCACACTGCCGATGGAGACCCCGAAAGCGTCTACCGCGATTGTTTATACGGGAAACATGCCCTATACACCGGAAAATATCATCATGCTGGATGCTCTGGGACAGATATTGCGGATGGAGTTTACCGAAAAGATTCGCGAAGAGGAAGGAGGAACGTATGGGGTGCGGGTGCACCAGGAAGCGGAGAAACTGCCGAAAGAGGGATTCACGCTGCAGTTCCAGTTCGATACCGATCCCGCGCGGCGTACTGCGCTGGTTGAGGTGATGAACGGCATAACGACCGATTTGCAACAAAAGGGTCCGGATCCCGAGAAACTGCAAAAGGTAAAAGAGTATATGCTGAAACAGCATGCCGATAATCTCAAAGAAAACAGTTATGCACTTTCCAACACCTGGCAGTATTATCTGTACAATGTTGATCTGGAAAAAGATTACGTGAAGCAGGTGAACGAGTTGTCAGAAGCCTCGTTGCTGCAATTTGCGAAACAATTGATCGGGCAGAATAACCGTGTGGAGGTATCCATGAGTAATGAATAGAAAAGCAGCATTCATTTTAATGAGGATATTCATGAAAAAGGGGATAAGTTATAACTTTCCCCTTTTATAAACTCAAGTTTTATAAAACAGATTCTAATGAAGCGATATATATACCAGTACAGAAATGAAGTAGTAAAAACAGTTATGGTTACTTTCATTGTGGTATCTGTAATATTACTAATTAGTGGCACAGACGAAAAAGTAGATTTTGGTACAATATCATTGAAAGCATTATCGATTACCGGGCGTCTATTTTTTTTTGTTGATTGTTTATCTCTTTGTTAAAAGAACAAGATGAAGCGTTGTTTTTCAATTCTCTGTAAGCAATCTCAATCCTTTTCCCCGTACGTTTACGATTTTCACCGACTGGTCTTTTGAGAGGTATTTGCGCAGTTTCGAAATAAACACATCGAGGCTGCGGGAGGAAAATACCGGATCTTCTCCCGGCCAGAACTGTTGTAAGATATCTTGTCGATGTATCAAACGGTTATGGTTTTCATGCAGGAGCAGGAGCAACTGTGCCTCGCGCGAGGTTAGTTTTTGTGTTACCTGACTATTTAGCGACAGTGTTTTGTTTTCCGGATCAAAGATGTATTGGCCTATGGTCAGGTACCGGATGTTGGCTTCAGGCTTTGATGCTGTCACGCTGTTATTCTGGGAACGTTTTACAATGGCTTGAATGCGGTAGTGAAGCTCTTCTGCAATAAAGGTTTTTTTTACATACTCATCGATGCCTGTATGATAACCTTCGCGCAGGTCCTTGGGCGAGGTAAGGCCGGTTGCAAGTATAATGATAACCTTTTTATCGTTTTCACGGATAGTGCGCGCCAGTTCAAAACCATCCATTTCCGGCATCTGAACATCGGAGACAACCACATCGGGATGGAAAGAATCATAGAGAGCCAAAGCTTCCCTTCCGTTAGCGGCGCACCTTACCTCATATACATTGAGTAACTCCAGCCCGCCCTGCACGGCATAAGCACATGCTTCGTCATCTTCTACCAACAGGAGTTTAATCATGATCCGATTGCTTGTTATTTTTCCCGGATTCTCCGTTATCAAAAGGAAAGAATAACTCGAAGAGTGTACCTTCTCCTTTTTTGCTGAAGAGGTTTACGGTGCCATGGTGTGCTTCTGCCACACTTTTCACGTAACTGAGTCCCAGTCCAAACCCTGTAGCTTCTTTTCGTTTGACGGCTATTCCGCGTTCAAACTTTTCAAAGATGGTACGCTGGTCGGCAGAAGAGATTCCGTAGCCGTTGTCCTTTATCCCGATGTGTAAGCCGTTGTCTTTTAATTGGCAGTCAATTTCGATTTCAACCGACTCTTCCGAGTATTTAATGGCATTGTCTATCAGGTTGCTTATCGCGTTGTAGAGCATTGACTCATCGGCATCAAAGAGAATATGATCGGGTTGAAAAAAGGTAGAGAAATGTACTTCCTTTTTTACCTGAACCGAGAATTTCTCTATCAGTTGCAGGATGATTTGTGTTACATCGGTTGGTTTTATTTCGGGAGACAGGGGCGACTGTTCTGCCCGGGCAACCGTGAGAATCCGGTCTGTCAGGGCTTGCAGGTTCACAATCTGTTGTCGGGCAAGCTCAATACTTTTATTTCGTTTTTCGGTGTCGGCAACAAACTGATCGTTCTTCATCAGGGCGTTTACCTGATAGATGGTTTGCAACGGTGAGGCCATATTGTGTATGAGGGCGTTAGAAAAGTCGGCTTGCAGTTGGCGCAGGTGTCGTTCTTTATTGAAAGAGCGCATCACGAAGAAAAGTGTGTAACCCACGAAAAGGATCAGCAGCAGCGAAAGGATCAGGGCGAACAGCATTTGCCTGAATATGGCACGGTAAGGGGAAAGGAGCAATACCTGCACCCCTTCACTTCCGTCAATACGGATAGGGATGATTTCCGATGTCAATGCCCCTTTCAGAACACCAGTTCTTTTTGGATCAGTGGTCTCCAGTACCTCTCCCGTACTGGGATTGATCCGGTTGATAATGAATTTACCATGGAGGTTTTGCCTGGATATCTCTGAATTGAAGATTGTGTCTACTCTGTGGAGTGATATAAAATTTTTCTTTCTGGCAAAAAGGTCTTGCAATAAGAGCTGAGGAGTTCCAAAAGATCCTGTTTCATAATCTTGTTCTACCGTTCCAATTTCTTCATTTGTTATAAGTCTTGCCTCTGTTCTGATTATCAGTTCTCTATTTAAAGACACACTGAATATGTCATTAATCTGAGAATATAGTTGCTTTTGTGTTAGTTGAAACGCATTCGCCATCCACATACCTTGTAGTAGCAAGACCATGGCTATCGCTGCATAAGTAAGCATCCGTATGTGTTTTACAGATTTCATCTTCACGCGTATCAATTTTCGCAAAGATAATTTTTTTTATTTTAATATCCATATTTTAGAATTACATATGTGTTTTTAATATTATCAGTGAATTTAGAGATTTTGCAGTAATGCAAAATCAATATATTGATATTGTGTGTATTAATGGGTATTTTTAATCCTCTATCTTTGAAGTCGTTTGTGTTGCTACCCCAAATAACCTTATATAACGTATTATGAAGGCGTTATATAAGGTTTTGATAACTTATTGCTTTTTCTGAACGCCCTAACTTTAAAGCGCAATAATAAAATAAACTATTAAAAACTTTTAAACAATGAATGCAGAAAGAAAAATTGAAAACACGAGCTTTTATTTGCTTGATAAAGATAAGATTGAAAATACTTTTGGTGGAGGGGTTTCAATTCAATATTATTTTGATGAAAATGGCAATATAAAGTTCAGAGTAATAGTAAATTAAAAATCTGTTCACGACGAGCAGAGAAATAACCAGTTAAAATTTATAAAACAATGAAGAAAATGGTAACAGAGAAAAGATTGTTGGCATTGTCCAACGAAGAAGTGATGAACACGTTTGGTGGTTATGCACCACCTGAGAGGGAAGAACCAGAATTAGGTGATACGGATTATATCAGAGAGATGATGAAGTGGTATTAGTTGAAACAATTAAAAGGTAATTATTATGGGAAAAGTTAAATGAAGCCACTACCGCAAAACTTAATGCAGGACTGTTTAGAGTCGTACATCTACAAGCATACCACAAAGTCACAGATCATATATATAACGGTATTGCTGGCAGTGATTGCCTGCCTTGTGGCGTTACCGTTGATAAATGTGGATGTAACGGTACAAAATGCGGGTATGGTCCGACCGGTAAATGAACGAACTGAAGTAAAAGCCTCTGTTTCGGAGTGGGTGGACAGTGTCTATGTACGCGAAGGTGCCCGCTTGCAGCAAGGTGATACGATTCTGCGCTTACGCACCGATAACTTATTGGCGCGTCAACTGCTCTTACAGCAAAAAATGGAAGATATGACCCGACAACTTTCCGATTTAGGACAACTGGCGCAGGGCAATACACCACATCATTTTGCTTCGGGTGTTCGTATGCAGGAAAACGCCTACTACATGAAACGAAAGAACGAGCTGGAAACGCTTCTGGAAAAAGCGCGTAGTGATTATACGCGGAACAAACAGTTGTTCGATAATGAGGTTATCTCACAAGATGAGTATGAACAGTATATGTATGCGCTGCGAAAAACAGAAAACGAATATTCATCCCTCATAACCAACCAGTTGAGCATATGGCAAACCGATAAAAACAGCCTTACCATGAATCGTGCAGAATTACAAAGCTCACTCGACCAATTGCAAAAAGAACATGAAATGTATTACGTTACCAGTCC
>DPAC01000028.1:0-5015 GCA_003517675.1 Porphyromonadaceae bacterium
AGGGCTGCGCTACGACCTCACCGTACCCTTTGCACGCTACGTGGTGATGCACCGCAACGAGATCACCTTCCCCTTCCGGCGCTACCAGATTCAGCCGGTGTGGCGGGCCGACCGGCCGCAGAAGGGTCGCTACCGCGAGTTCTTCCAGTGCGACGCCGACATCGTGGGGTCGGACTCGCTGCTCAACGAGGTGGAGCTGGTGCAGATCATCGACGAGGTGTTCAGTCGCCTGGGCATCCGCGTGTCGGTGAAGCTGAACAACCGCAAGATCCTCTCCGGTATCGCCGAGATCATCGGCGAGGCGGACAGGATCACCGACATCACCGTGGCGATCGACAAGCTGGATAAGATGGGACTGGAAAAGGTGAACGAGGAGCTGGCTTCCAAGGGGATCGCCCGCGAGGCGATCGACCGGCTGCAGCCGATTATCCTGCTGAACGGGACCACCGGCGAGAAGCTGGAGAAGCTGCGGGAGCTGCTGGCACCCTCGGAGACCGGCACCAAGGGTGTGGAGGAGATGGCGTTCATCATCGGCAAGAGGGAGGCGCTACGGCTCCGCAACGAGGTGGAGCTGGATCTGACGCTGTCGCGCGGCCTCAATTACTACACCGGCACGATCATCGAGGTGAAGGCGCTCGATGCGCAAATCGGCAGCATCACCGGCGGGGGGAGGTATGACAACCTGACGGGTATCTTCGGACTGCCGGGCGTCTCCGGCGTAGGCATCTCCTTCGGAGCGGACCGCATCTATGATGTGCTGACGCAGCTGGAGCTCTTCCCCGAGAGCTTCTCCCACTCCACCGAGCTGCTCTTCGTTAATTTTGGCGAACGGGAGGTGGATTGGCTGCTTCCCCTGGTGGCGCAGCTCCGGCGCGACGGTATCTGTTGCGAACTTTACCCCGAAGCAGCGAAGATGAAGAAGCAGCTCTCCTACGCAGACAGCAACCGCATCCCCTTCGTGGCGATGGTGGGTGAGAACGAGATGAAGGAGGGAACCATCACGCTGAAGAACATGCAATCGGGAGAGCAGAAGAGCGTCACTCCCGATGAGATGGCACGAGCGATCAGATGATCTTCACATCCACGGCATTCATTCCCTTGGGACCGCGTTCAAGTCGATAGGTGACCCGGTCGCCCTCGGCGATCCCTTGCTCGGCATTGCTCTTGTGGAAGAAGTACTTGATCACGCTGTTGCCCTCGCGGATGAATCCGAAGCCGCGCGTCTCATCGTAGAAGTCGACACGCCCTTCGGGTACGCCCACATCCTCGGTAACCTCCTTGCGGGGTACGGAGATCTCGATATCTTCCAGTTCAATCGTTTCCTCTTCCTGAATGGGTTCAGGTGGTGTATCGATGATCACACCGTTGGCATCGACATAGGCGATCATATCCTCGAAGGAGTTGGTGCCCTGCTGTTTGCGTTCCTCTTTTTTCTTCAGTTTCTCTTTCTTCTTCTGCTGTTTTTGCTTCTCAATCTCTCTTTTGTTGAATGAATTTGATCTTGCCATTGATTCGATTAAAATTTTAATTTTGTTTACCCCTACCTAATTCGCAATCTGCAGCTTCAGCCCCGTCAGCTTCTGGATGTCCCGCAGCATGGGCTGCTCCTCCTGCGTACAGAAGGTGAGGGCCCTTCCGCTGTTGCCGGCACGACCGGTGCGACCGATGCGGTGCACATAGGTCTCCGCCACGTCGGGCAGGTCGTAGTTGATCACCAGGTCGAGCTGGTCGATGTCGATGCCGCGGGCGGCGATATCGGTGGCGATCAGCACCTTCGTGGTGCGTGCCTTGAAATCGCTCAGCGCCCGCTGGCGCGCGTTCTGTGACTTGTTGCCGTGAATGGCCGCACTGCCGATGCCCGCCTTGCTGAGGATCCGTGCGATCTTGTCGGCACCATGCTTGGTGCGTGAGAAGACCAGCACCGACTTGTCATGTTCCTGCTGCAGCAGGTCGATCAACAGATCTTTCTTATCCGGCTTCTCTACCAGATAGATGCGCTGATCGATGATCTCCACCACAGAGGAGACCGGTGTCACCTCCACGCGTACCGGCTTATGCAGGATGGTGCGTGAGAGCGTTGCAATGGAGTCGGGCATCGTGGCCGAAAAGAAGAGTGTCTGCTTGTGCTTTGGCAGCAGCGGCAGCAACCGCTTGATGTCGTGAATGAACCCCATGTCGAGCATCCGGTCTGCCTCGTCGAGAACGAAGTGGCGGATATGCTGCAGGGTGATAATGCCCTGACCAATGAGGTCGAGCAGTCGCCCAGGCGTGGCGACGAGGATGTCGACGCCCCCCCTGAGGGTGTTCACCTGCGCATGCTGCTTCACGCCGCCAAAGATAACGGTGTGGCGCAGGCGGGTATATTTGTTGTACTCGCGGATGCTGTCGTCAATCTGGATCGCCAGCTCGCGCGTGGGGGTCAGGATCAGCGCCCTGATCTCTCTCTTCCTGCCCTGCGGAATGTCTGAGCAGAGCTGCTGGATAATGGGGATGGCGAAGGCGGCCGTCTTGCCGGTGCCAGTCTGGGCCAGTCCCAGGATGTCTTTGTTGTGCAGTGCAGGGATGATGGCCTGCTCCTGAATGGGTGTGGGGATGGTGTATCCTTTTTCACTAAGAGCCCTTAAGATCGGCTCCATGATTTCTAATTCGTTAAATGTCATTCGTTTTGTCTATGACTGCCTTTTTTTGTTGATGTGGCAGCGTTGTTGCTATATTTGACCGTATGTAGGCGGGGATCCTGATTCCCATGCCCGCTTCTACAGGGCGGTTGATCTATCTCTCTCTGGCCGTTCCTACCGTACGACGGCAGGATTCGGGTTTGCGCTCTCCTTTGTCCGAAGACCCGGGAGAATAGCGTTTTATTAACAAATGGTGGGGAAGAACTGAATGAGTAGGACCTGCACGCGATATGTTACGGAGGACAAAGATAGACAAAAATTTTCAAACTACCCCAAAAAGCGTTTCCTTTGCACAAAATTTCAGAGAAATGGTTTCAATCGAGAACCTCACCGTGGCATTCGGCGGATTCACCCTGCTCAACGGGATATCGTTCGTGCTGAACAAGAACGAGCGGGTAGCCCTCACCGGCAAGAACGGCGCTGGCAAGTCGACCCTCCTCAAGATCATGGCGGGACTCCAAAAGCCTACCTCCGGCAACATCTCTTTCCCGAAAGAGGTGTCGATCGGATACCTGCCTCAGCAGATGAAGCTGAGCGACGGACGTACCGTGCGCGAGGAGGCATCGCTTGCTTTCGAACATCTCCGGAAGATGGCACAGGAGCTGGAGCGACTGCACCTGGAGATGGCGGAACGGACCGACTACGAGTCGGATGCCTACCGGCAGGTGATCGAACGGGCGACCGACCTGCAGGAACTGCTCCAGATGTCGGGCATCCACAACTTCGAGGCGGAGGTGGAGAAGACGCTCCTGGGACTGGGTTTCGCACGGGGCGACCTGGAACGTCCCACCCGCGAGTTCAGCGGCGGCTGGCGCATGCGCATTGAGCTGGCCAAGATCCTGCTGCAGGCACCCGACGTGCTGCTGCTCGACGAGCCAACCAATCACCTCGACATCGAGTCGATACAGTGGCTGGAGAGCTTCCTCGCTACCCACGCCAACGCGGTGATGCTGGTGTCGCACGACCGTGCTTTCCTCGACGCGGTGACCACCCGTACCGTTGAGATCATGCTGGGCGAGATCCACGACTACAAGGTGAACTACAGC
The DNA here is from genome assembly GCA_003517675.1 of Porphyromonadaceae bacterium. Classification (GTDB taxonomy): domain Bacteria; phylum Bacteroidota; class Bacteroidia; order Bacteroidales; family Dysgonomonadaceae; genus Proteiniphilum. Next base: position 3,725 of record DPAC01000028.1, read on the forward strand.
AAGTATGTGGAGCTGCGGCGCGAGCGGCGTGAGCAGCAACAGCGGGCCTACGAGAACCAACAGAAGCAGATCAAGGATACGGAGGATTTCATCGAGCGCTTTCGTTACAAGGCTACCAAGTCGAACCAGGTACAGTCGCGCATCAAGCAGCTGGAGAAGCTGGAACGCATCGAGGTGGATGAGGTGGACAACACGCGCCTCAACCTCAAATTCCCGCCAGCACCCCGCTCCGGCAACTACCCGGTGATCATGGAAGGGGTGGAGAAGCGCTATGGCGACCACGTGGTCTTCAGTAACGTGACACTCACCATCGAGCGGGGCGAGAAGATCGCTTTCGTGGGCAAGAACGGCGAGGGGAAATCGACGCTGGTAAAATGCATCATGCAGGAGATCGACCACGGCGGCAGGCTGGAGCTGGGTCACAACGTGAAGATCGGTTACTTCGCACAGAACCAGGCAGAGCTGCTGGACGAGGAGAAGACGGTGTTCGAGACCATCGACTACGTGGCGGTGGGCGATATCCGCACGAAGATACGGGATATCCTGGGCGCCTTCATGTTCGGTGGTGAGGCTTCTGACAAGAAAGTGAAGGTGCTCTCGGGTGGCGAGCGGAGCCGCCTGGCGATGATACGCCTCCTGCTGGAGCCGGTGAACCTGCTGATCCTCGACGAGCCGACCAACCACCTGGACCTGGCATCGAAGGATGTGCTCAAGAAGGCGATCCGCGAGTTCGACGGCACTGCCATCATCGTGTCGCACGACCGTGACTTCCTCGACGGACTGGTGGACAAGGTGTATGAGTTCGGCGGCGGCAGGGTGCGTGAGCACATTGGGGGCATCTACAACTTCCTCGCGATGAAGAAGATGGAGACGCTGCAGCAGTTGGAGCTCTCCGCATCGCCCACGACGAAAGGGGAAGAGAAGCGGGAGGAGCCGTCGGAGAACAAGCTCTCCTATCAGGAGCAGAAGGAGCTGAACCGGCAGCAACGCCGCCTGGAGAAGCAGGTGGAGGAGGCGGAGCAGAAGGTGGCATCGCTCGAGGAGAAGCTGAAGGCGATGGAGGAGCAGCTGGCCACACCCAAAGGAGCATCCGACATGGATCTGCTACAGAAATATCTGGAGGTCAAGGCCCGCCTCGACCAGGCGATGAACAACTGGGAACGAACCACGACGGAGCTGGAAAAGTTGGGAGGTTGGTAGGTTGGTAGGTTGGTAGGTTTGTGGGTTGGTAGGTTAGTAGGTTAGTAGGTTGGTAGGTTGGTAGGTAGGTTAGTTAGTTAGTTAGTTAGTT
>DPAC01000028.1:5254-25238 GCA_003517675.1 Porphyromonadaceae bacterium
AGTTAGTTAGTTAGTTAGTTAGTGTGTTTTGGCTCAGATAAATGAATAAACAATAAATCAAACAATTATGTCAACAATTCACAATTTCGAGGAACTTGATATTTGGAAAGATGCCCGGGAATTGTGCAAAGATATCCGGAATCTGATCAACAAGGATGAGATGTTCCAGAAAGATTACGCGTTAAGAGACCAAATTTCTCGCTCTACAGGTTCTATCATGGATAATATTGCAGAGGGATTCGGGAGAGGAGGTAACAAGGAGTTTCACAACTTTCTCTCTTACTCAATGGGATCGTGTTTAGAAGCAAAATCACAAATATACAGAGCATTTGATTTTCATTATATCGACAGGATTGAAAAGGAGAAAATGCTTGACAACATTGATAAATTAAGTTTCAAAATTATTGCATTCATGAGATATCTGAGAAAGACAGATATCAAAGGTTCAAAGTATAGTAAAAAATGAACAACAACAATTGAGTAACGTTTTATCATTGGAAATATCGCAACACTTCCCTGATTTCCTGAAAAACGAAGGATCATACTAACATACTAACGTAATAACATACTAACGTAATAACATACTAACGTAATAACGTAATAACATACTAACGTAATAACGTAAAAATGGCTAACATAAGCAAATTCATCCTCACCAAGATCATGGGATGGAAGGTGGTGAACACTTTCCCCGAGGTGCCGAAGTGCGTGCTGGCAGTAGCACCCCACACCAGCAACTGGGATTTCGTGGTGGGCAAGCTGGCTTACAACTCACTGGGACGGCAGGCCAACTTCCTGATCAAAGCGGAATGGTTCTTCTTCCCCTTCAACATTTTTTTCAGCCGCATCGGCGGGATACCGGTGAAGCGGGGCAAGAGCGGATCGCTGACCGACATCCTGGCAAAGGAGTTCCGGACACGCGATTGGATGCACCTGGGCATCACCCCCGAGGGTACGCGCAAGCCGGTGAAGGAGTGGAAGAAAGGATTTTATTTCATCGCCATGAAGGCAAAAGTTCCCATTTTGCTTATAGGACTCGATTATGGCAGGAAGGAAGCCCGCGTGCTGGAGATGTTCTATCCTACAGGTGACTACCGGAGCGACATTGTAAAGATCAAATCGTATTACGCAGATGTGCAGCCGAAAAAACCGGAGAATTTTATCCGGTGATACGCTTTCTGAAGCATCTCCTGTGAGGGGTACAAGTTTGCTGACACTTCGGAAAAGGGACGCAAACATCCTGTTTTAATCTTCAAACTCCAGCGATAACTGGATCCCCTCGGGTGGCAGGATCCCCTGCTCCGCATCGGCGTTCCTGAGGGTGAGCCCCATCAGGCGGATCTTACGGTCGAGCAGGTCATCAGCCTGCAACAACAGCTCCTTGCCCAGGTCGAACAGCTCGCTGTAGGTGCGGATGTAGTGTTCCACGGTGCGACTGCGGGTGATCACCGTGAAATCGGCGTACTTGATCTTGAGCGTCAGCGTGCGCGCCATGAACTTCTTCTTGTCGGCACGACGGTGCACCTCCATCGCCAGCTGATCGAGCGCTGCCAGAATATCGACCATCTCCTCCAGGTCATCGGGATAGGTCTCCTCGGCACCGAGCGACTTGCGCACCCGTTCCGACTCCACCTCGCGGTCATCGATGCCGCGCGCAAAGCGGTAATAGGTACTACCCATCTTCCCAAACTCACGCACCAGGTCGATCTCCTTCCACTGCTTCAGATCCTTCCCTGTCTGGATCCCCAGCTCGGCCATCCGGGCGGTAGTGACCCTCCCCACCCCGAAGAATTTGCTTACCGGCAACTGCTCCACGAACGCCTCGGCCTGCTCCGGCTCAATCACGAAAAGCCCGTCCGGCTTGCGGTAGTCGGAGGCGATCTTGGCGAGAAACTTGTTGTAGGAGACGCCGGCGGAGGCGGTGAGGCGGGTGCGGTTATAGATCTTCTGCTTGATTTCGCGGGCGATGAGGATGGCCGAGCGGTTGCCCTTGTGGTTGACGGTAACGTCGAGGAAGGCCTCGTCGAGCGACAGCGGCTCCACCTTGTCGCTATACTCGAGGAAGATCTGCATGATCTGGCTGGAGATGGTGCGGTAGTGCTCGAAGCGGGGCATGACGAAGATCAGGTGCGGACACTTGCGCAGCGCCGTGACGGAGGGCATGGCGGAGTGGATGCCATACTTACGTGCCTCGTAACTGGCAGCGGCCACCACGCCCCGTTTGCCTGCATAGCCCACAGCCACCGGCTTGCCGCGATAATGGGGATTGTCGCGCTGCTCAATGGAGGCGTAGAACGCATCCATATCCACATGGATGATCTTCCGGTTCATAAGGACAAATATAACGGCAATTTGTTACATATCAAAGGGAAAGGAAAATTATCTGCACATCCTGTTCAGGATGTGCACGGGGTCCCGGCACTTTTTCATTTACCGAAACCACCCGCGATCTCTTTACTCTCCCAGGATACGTTTGCAGACCATCTCGGCACTGATCACCGCCATGGGGAGGCCCGCACATACATAAAACCCACAGATCGTTGATTTACAATGTGAGAACAAAAAGAAAGTATTCTTTGACATATTGGAAAGTTGAAATTTTGATTATCTTTGCAAAGATTGAGGATAGCATTATGAGACGACCGGAAATCGTACAGCAAATTAAAAATACGCTTAGGGAGATAAATCCTGACGCTAAAGCCATACTTTATGGAAGCGAAGCGCGCGGGGATGCTCGTCGTGATAGCGATATTGATTTGTTGATTTTGGTGGATAAAGCTAAAATATCGGTAGAAGAAGAAAAAGAAATTATCGGTCGACTAAGCGATTTGTCATTGGAAACAGGCGTTATAATAAGCTCAATCATTCTTCCTAAGACGAAATGGGAAAATCGCCCGTTAAAAACACCTTTTTATCTGAACGTGATGAACGAAGGAATTGTGTTATGAGAGAAGAGTTAACAGAAGAAATGATCACTGCACTTGTGGCGTACCGCTTGGAACGGGCAAAAGAAACGGTTCAGGAAGCAGTGGATATGCTCGAAAAAGATCATTACAATGCAGCCATAAACCGCTTATATTACGCGTGTTATTATGCAGTAGCGGCGTTACTTGTAAAAAATAACATTCAAGTGCATACACATTCCGGTGTAAAGCAAATGTTTGGAATGAGCTTTATTGTAAACGGTAAACTTCCACGAACTTATAACATAACTTATACGGAGCTTTTTGACAAGCGACACAGCGGCGATTATGATGACTTTTTATCTTTCGACCGGGTCTCATCACCATGTTAAATGCCCTGCAGCAGGACAATCGAAAAAGGAGCTTGTCAACAAAGACAGCTCCTTTTTCTGTTTTACCGGTTGGGTTTACCGTGTGGATTAATTCCACCCGGGATTTTGATGCCCTTCCAGTGCAGGGTTGGCTTGCATCTCACTTAACGGGATGGGCCACAACAGGGCATATTCGGGAATAGCCCCCACCTTGGTACTTCCGTCGGGCTTGTTCTGGATGACAGCAGTTGCCAGGGAAGTCCATTTCAGCCTGCCGGACCCTATGCCGTCAGCCTCAGGATATAAACGGGTGCGACGAATATCATCCCAGATCTTGAACTCCAGCGGGAACTCATGAAACCGTTCGGTCAGGATAGACTGGATCAGTGCCTCCCCCGACGCTGTCTCATCTGCCAGCCCGGCACGTTTACGCACCTGGTTCAGATATCCACGTGCCTCCGTCTCATTACCTATACGGGCAAGCCCTTCTGCTGCAATCAGCAATACTTCGGCATAACGGAATATTGGCATATTGTAATCGCCATTGCGGCCATTGATTAACGAACCCTCATCGAACCATGCCCAGTTCCCCAGGTTATTCAGGGTGTGTGACACACCGGTATTGGATGTCCCATCTTGCTTTCCGTCAGTTGATAATGTACTGCCGGGTTACCCGGTACTTTTAGTGCGATATGGATGTACGGAAATCTGCCTAGTTGAAAATTGGTTTTGGTGCGGTTGTTGAGGGAGTACCCCCATCCACAAATGGCCAGTCGTTCTCCCACCGTACACGGTCGAGCAGCAGTACCCTTCCTTTCGCGTTGGCCACCGAGACAGCATGATAGAGGATCCAATCGTTCCCTTCCACATCCTGCACGATCTCCGAGTTGTGTCCTGTACCCACAAACCGGTCGTTCCTGGCGATCACCACCTCGTGGTGGTTCTCCATCATCGATCTCCCCTGCTTGTCGAGATAAGGGCCAAAGAGATTATCAGCACGTCCCACCACAGTGGTGTAGGTGCTGTTGAGTCCCTCACAGCAGGAGCCGATAGAGGCGAACATGTAGTAATACCCGTTCCGCTTGTGAATGTAAACCCCTTCGTAGGCCGTTCCTGCCACCTGCTGTTTTTCGGCCCCCTCCTTCACCGTGAGGCCGTCGTCAGAGAGTTCGATGGCGTAGAGTCCGCGGAAGCTGCCCCAGAAGAGGTATTTCTTTCCATCTTCCTCTATAAAAAAGGGGTCAATAGAGTTCTTCACCCCGATTTCATTGCTGCGAAAGAGCTTCCCATGATCCGTGAAAGGTCCTTCAGGTTTATCGGCCGTTGCCACACCAATACCGCAGGTCCACTCACCTCCCCAGACCGACATGGCGTAATACAATACATATTTCCCGTTGATATAATTGATATCGGGTGCCCAGAGTCCCCCTTTCGGTTCGAAAGAGGGACGTGTAGCATCGGTGAAGGCAGTCCCCACCAGCTCCCAGTTCACCAAATCGTTGGAGCGGTGGATGGGTGTATTGCGGATATCTTCGGTGGCATAGAGGTAGAAATAACCATCATCCGCCTTGATAATTGTAGGATCGGGCAGACTGTAGTTCACCACCGGGTTGCTGTAACGATTATCCGGCTCAGATGTCGTCTCCGCTGGTATCTCCTGCGATTTGCAGGAGAGCAGTAAGATGGATATCAGCAGGAGTTGTAGCATCGATTGCATCATGTTATCGGTTTATTTTTTGTACAATTTCACCTTTGATCATCCAAACACCAATCTTATCGGAATTGAAGTTGGTGGAAGAGAGCGCAGCAATGGTGTTGCCACCCAGGTCGGTGAGCGAACCCCATTTGGCTTCCTTCGACAAGGGCACTTCAAACGGATGTGTGGGATTCCTGAAATCAGCAGGCTGGTCACTGACCACCACTTCCATGGTAGAGTGTTCCCATTCAGATGTCCGATGTTGGGTAGTTTGATAGGAAAGCAGGTAGAGATCGCTCTCTGTCCGGATCAGATAGGGTGCTCCGGCATACACAGTGTCGGGCAACGCGTGCCGCAATGCAGCATATCGGTTGGGGGAATCCTCCAAAACCGGTTCACGCCAGTCATCATGGATACTGCTCTTCACAATGTAGGGTTTGAACTGGCCCGAGCGGTTGTCCTCAATGGCGACGTAGATCTCTTTCCCGTTGTGCACAGCCACCGGCATCCCGTCCCTGCGCTGTCTCCTGAAGCTGACGGTTACCGGTTCACTGCTCCAGCTGTTCCCATTGTCGGATGAGGTGAGCATCGATATCTCCTGTTCGTCGGATTCGCGGTAGGGTGACTCGTTGGCAAAATAGATCTGAACCCTGCCGTCAGGCAGCAAAAGGAAAGAGGGCTCCCAGCAACCATCCCTGAAGATTGTGCCTGCCTGGTACAATATTTTACTGTCAGCCCAACTCTTCCCCTCGTCATGGCTTCTCTTCAGGGCTATGGAAAAAGGGTATATCCCTCCCAGGCGAGGGCGCAGATTGACGGCAAGCAGGATATCGCCACCCGGCAGCTGGATCAACTCCGGATTGGCTATATTGACCCGGGTGGACGCCCCAGCTCCGATATCCTCATGATCGAATGCTTCAAAAGCTTTAACGGATTCACCCCATGTGGTACCATTATCCATGCTCTTTCTAACCATGACATCACCCCGTCTGTTTTCGTAGGCTGCCAGGAGGGATCCATCATCCAGCCTCCGTAAACGAGGATAAGCCCCCTCATCTGCAATGCAGACTAGAGAGCTTTCGTCCCATTCAATATGATAATCGACAGCGTGCTTGCGCTCTGGTTCCTGGCAGGAGATCAACAGAATCAGTAGAACCGGCAGCAGGCTTAATCGTTCAGGATATTGCATATCTCCTGATTCACTTTCTTCACCCTTTCTTCATCCACTTTCACCAGTTCCCGGTCATAGGTCATCAATCCATTCACTTCAATCTCCACATCAGTCGTCTGGGTATAAACAGCTGCAGAGAATCCCTGGAGGATGAGCTTTTTGAGCTGTTCGGCATACTTGACATATTCGTCTGTAACCTCTTTCGAGCTGTTAAATTGCACATACCCCCAGTTTCGGTTCGGCTCCCAGAGGTGATCCTTGTTTGCCCAGCCGATACCACCATACTCACCCAACACGGTTGCCCGTTGTGCATCATAGAGATACAACTGAGGGTCCGGATAATTGTGCAGGTCGAGCATATCACCTACAGGATAATGGTTGCCACCACTTGCCGGATTTACCAGACGGGAAGGATCATATTGCTTGGTCCATTCAACGATTTCTTTGGTTTTAAATTGTCCCCATGCCTCGTTAAAGGGAACCCACACCCCAACCGAAGGATTGGAATAGAGATAATCGATGATCTCTTTCCACTCTTTCCGGAAATTGGCTTCCGACTCTGCTGAACGCATGCTCTCGGGACCCTTGAAATAATCACGGCTGTTCCATCCGGGTCCTCTGTCGCCGCTGGGCATATCCTGCCATACAATGATCCCGTGGCGATCACAGTGGGTGTACCAGCGTGCCGGCTCCACCTTCACATGTTTGCGAATCATGTTAAAGCCAAAATCTTTGGTTTTAATGATGTCATACTCCAACGCTTCATCAGTAGGAGCGGTATAGAGTCCGTCGGGCCACCAGCCCTGGTCCAGCGGTCCGAACTGAAACTGGTCTTTGTTGTTGAGCTGGAGACGTACAATCCCTTTGTCGTCTCGCTTTATGGAATACTTGCGCATGGCGGCGTAGCTGTTCACCTTGTCCAACACTTTTGCCCCATCCCACAAGGTGATTTCCAGATCATACAGGTTGGGACTGTCCGGCGACCAGAGTTTCATGTTTTCGGGCATGGCAATTTCAACCGGCAGATTGTTGATGGATTGCGCAGTTGCCACTACCTGTCCTCCCTCTTTCACGGTCACCTCTATCCTGTCCGCGGAGGAGGCGGTATTAACCAATGCCTCTACAGAAAGCGTCTTTTTATCGATATCGGGAGTAATTCTGATATTTTCGATATATTTTTCAGGGACAGGTTCCAACCAAACCGTCTGCCAGATCCCGGTTACCGGGGTATACCAGATCCCTTCGGGTTTATTTACCTGCTTTCCACGGGGTTGAAATCCCTGATCCGTAGGGTCCCATACTTTCACCTCAAGTTTATTTTTTCCGTTTACAAGAGCAGGGGTTATGTCAAATGAAAACGGGGTGTAACCGCCCGTGTGTTGTCCCACTTTCACATCGTTTACCCACACATCGGCTTTCCAATCTACAGCACCAAAATGGAGCAGGATACGGTTGTTCTTCCATTTGGCGGGAACCGTGAAGGTACGTTGATACCACAGTTCATTTTCCCTGCCAACTCTCTTTTGCACACCGGAGAGACTCGATTCTATGGCAAAAGGTACCAGTATCTCTCCATCGAAGCCGGCCGGCTTTTGACTACCGACAGGCTGAATGGCATAATCCCACAGGCCGTTGAGGTTCTGCCATTCGGCTCGCTCCATAATGGGTCTCGGATATTCGGGCAGCACTTTGTTTACATCGATCTGCGATGCCCACCGGGTTTTGATCTTGTCTCCCGCCGGCTGCCACTGGGCAGAAAGACTGAAAGTTAAAAGAAGTGTAAATAAAAATGTAGTAATTGTTCTCATAAAAATTATTTTTGGGATTCGTATTTTAAGCGATAATTTTTTCATCAGTATGTATATGAAAATTTTTAACTGCTCGTTTCATTTTACGAAAATAGCCTTTAATCTATTTTGTTTTGATTAAATACTCGTCAAAAAATAACAATTTCTTCTCAAAGTCAACTTTGTTCCTGAAAATCCTTCGGAAGAATACCAAACTGCTGTTGAAAACACTTGGTGAAATAGGAAGGTGAGTTGAATCCGACCATGTAACAGATCTCATTCACCTTATACTCTTTCTCTTTCAGCAATTGTGCAGCTTTCTTCAGTCGTTCAACCCGGATATATTCTGAGGGTGTAAGGTCCAGCACACCTTTGATTTTGCGATAAAAACTGGAACGGCTCAAACAGAACTGTTCCGCAATATCCTCCACAACGAACCCTGTATGGTCGAGGTTGGCATGCACTATGGAGTGAAGTTTTTTCACAAACTCCTCATCCGATTTGGTACGAACAACACTGCTAGCCCCGATAAAGGGATTTTTGAGGAATGCTTCACGCAGTTTCTCCCTGTTTTGCAACAAATTGGCAATCTGTGCCAATAACACCTCCAGCGAAAATGGCTTTTCGATATAGGCATCAGCGCCAGTCTCGAAGCCCAACACCTTTGATTCCACATTTACTTTGGCTGTAAGCAGAATGACGGGTATGTGACTGATTTCAAGATCCGACTTAACCCGCTTTGTCAACTCGAATCCATCCATTTCGGGCATCATGATGTCACTTACGATCAGATGTACGTTCTCTTCATGCAGTATCCGGAGTGCCTGTGCTCCATTCTCTGCGATCTTCACCAGGTAATGTGACGAAAGGAATTTCTCTTCAAACTTCAACAGTTCCAGATCATCATCAACCAGCAATATGGTATAAACGGCAGTGGTATCACTCATTGACATTTCCTGTTCCTTATTCGCCTGTTTATCCTCATTTCCATTTTCAACATTTGGGTTGACACCCACTGGTAATGTCAGATGAAAACGGATAGACTGATTTATCTGCAAATTATCATTTTCCAATATCAAGTTCCCCTTATGCAACTCGGCCAAAGATCTGGAAAGAGCCAAACCGATACCGGTTGATGCAGTTTTTGTAGATCGGTTTTTATCGAGATGAACGAAAGGCCTGAAGATCTTTTCTTTATAATCAACAGGTATCATTTCCCCATCATTTTCGGTAATAAAGTGGAAAAGGTGGGTGGGTTCCTCCGTTGTCACAAAGGCATTTATTCGCACATAACTGTCACAGTATTTAATGGCATTGTTCACCAGATTGCTGACAATCTTGATGAATGCCTCCTTATCGATCTGGAGGTAGATGTCGTTTTCCGGTATATCAAGTTCATACGACAAACCGTATTGTCGTGCCAGGGGCGTAAAACGCAGATAGGTTTCCCTTATCAGTTCAGTAACGTTATGCAAGCTCAGGTTCAGTGAATAAGCATCTGATTCGGTTTTGCGAAAATCCAGTAACTGATTCGTCAGGTTAAGTAGCCGATCGGTATTTTTTCTCATGATTTGCAAATTCTCTTTCATGCTATCGGTCACCGTTTCAGTCATGATCACATGGTCAAGTGGTGCTTTAATCAGCGATAAAGGAGTACGGATTTCATGTGCCACATTGGTGAAAAAGTCAATCTTCGAACGATATAACTCACGTTCTTTTTCCTGTTCAAAGATCCTCATCCGACGTCGCTGATTGTGACGTTCGCGCATTTTCAGATAACGGAACAACAGAATAAATGAACCAGTAAACAGCAGGAAGTAAATGAAATAGGCCCAACCACTCAACCAAAATGGGGGACGTATATGAATCATGATTGTTTTGGAGACAACCTTTCCATCTGACTTTCCTGATTCTCCGTTGAGCATAACGGTAAGTTTGTAATTTCCGGGTTTAAGGTTTGAATAGACAATATCCTGTTGGTTGCCGGTATTGATCCACTCTTTATCAAATGGTTCCAGGAGATATTGTATGCGGTTGGCATTCAGGTTGGAATAATTGAGCACCGCATAGTTTAATCGAAATGAGTTTTTGTGATAGGGAAGTACCAGTTCATCGGTGTAGAGAATACTTTGGTTCAATATAGACTGATCATCACCAGGGTAAACCCGCTCGTTGTTTACGAAGAGATCCGTAAAGACAATGGGCCCCTCATCATTCGGTTCTTTGAAAGAGGATGGGTTGAATCGGACAAAACCATCAATTGAACCAAAATATAGGGATCCATCGTTTGATTTGAAACTGGATTTATAATTGAATTGATTCGTTTTCAATCCGTTATCTACCGTATAATTACGAAAAGCAGCTGTTTCCGGATTAAAACAGACAAGCCCCGAGTTGGTAGAAAGCCACAATTGGGCATTGTCATCTTCCACTATCTGATAAACCACGTCATTTGGTAACCCGTTGGAACTGTTATAAGATGTAAATTCTTCTGTCTTTCTATTGAATTGATAGAGTCCGCCTCCTTCGGTTGCAACCCACAACCTTTTACGACTATCTTCGAATACACTTGTCAGTTTGTTGTACATTCTGCTACCGGTATCAGATGGGGCGTTTAGAAATACCTTCCAATTGCCTGTAGCAGGATTGTACCGATAGAGACCTTTTGAGAAGGTTGATATCCAGATGATCCCATCGGTATCTTCAAAGATATCCTGAATGAAGACGCCCTGCAGTTCATCGATCTGAATAAAGTTGTCTGCTTCATAGTTGTACACATTCAACCCAGATAGATTACCTATCCATAGTGTCTGCTGACGGTCCTTGTGAATGGCAAATGTGCTGTTATGGGTAATTGAACGTGGATCATCGGTATGGGTATAGGTTACCAGCTCACCCGTTTTCAGGTTATAACGGTTTAATCCTTTCGAAAAAGTTCCGATCCATAAATAATCCCCATCGGAATACAATGCATGAATATTGGTATAGAGTGACTTCAGCTTATCCGGCACCGGCAGAAATTCGTTGTTTTCAGGATCATATAGATTCAATCCACCATCTTCTGTCCCAATCCAGATCTTTCCATCGGGTGCTTGACAGAATTCACGTACACGACTACCTTTCATCCGATTATCTTCCGCTATGGGGTAAAACAGACGGAACTGATTAAACTGTGGGGAGTAATAGTCAACACCACCAAAGTAAGAGCCTACCCATACACCACCACTTCTATCCTTGAATACAGAATAGATTGCGTTGTCAGACAGGGAGTAAGGGCTGTTGTGGTGTCGCAGATTCACAACCTCCTCCGTATCGGATGAGTAGATGTACAAACCCGATTCAGTACCGATCCAAATTGTTTTCGGGTCAATCCGGGTAAGACAACGTGCAAAGATGGGTTCACCAAATTCATCGTGTTCCAGTAAAAAACGGTGTGTCATATTCACGGTATTGACGCTGATGATCCCCTTGGTGGAAGAAGCAATAAGCAACTGATTGTATTCATCAGCCACCACTTTCCAAATCTCCCCGGTGTTGTATACCAGATGAGGATCATCATTCAGCTGCAACTCTTCTACTTTACCTGTTCTTTTGTTGATCCGGACAAAGGGAAGATTATAGGGAAATGCCCACACTTCACCATCTCTTCCCAGACAGAGGCTGATCATTCTCATACCGCTTGGCGTCTGTGGAATGGCATAATGAGTGAGACTATCCGCATCATAATCATAACAAAACAGACCCTTCTCCTCTACAGATATCCAGATATCTCCATCATTGTCCTGCAAGATATCACTTACGATACCATTCATGATAAGAGGGTCAATGTTTGCACTTTTAAAACGATTGAATTCTTCTTTACGCGGATCGAAGATATATACCCCATCATCGGTTCCCACCCAGAGATTGTCGTTCTGATCCTGAATAATGCGATGAAATGCATTATCCCGCAAGTTCCCCTCGGGTGAGAATTTAAACACGCTGAAATCAGTCCCGTCAAATCGATTGAGCCCATCCTTGGTCCCGAACCACATAAATCCCAGTTTATCCTGAAAGATTGCAAAAACAGTATTCTGAGACAAACCATTGTTGATGTTATAGTGTTTGAACGAATAACCCGGATTGCTTAACAGCCCAACACCATTCATCATCAGAATCATGAACAACACAAACTTGTTGGAATAAAGTTTCATTATCTTCATGTGATAAAAAAGTGGATTCAATCGTTTTTCAGGTGCAAGTTACGCAAATATTTCTATTTTGCGAGTACCGGAATCTCGTACTGTGATTCGATAAACAATTTTTCCACTCCGTCAACTACTTTGAATCCAGCCCTTCCGATATACATTTTCCGCGGATGGATATTCTTTTCATCATGATGAGCATGATAGACAATGCGCAAATCGCCCTGTTTATCCCTGAACATGGCGCTGTGCCCCACTCCAACCAGATTCCCGGGTTTCTGCAAAAGAGGATTGTCGTCATACTTTGTCCACTCACTAAAAATATTGGTTGCGGTTGCACACCCGATTCCGTAAAATTGACTTTCGTAACTATTGGCTGAGTAAGTCATATAGTACACCCCATTGTGCTTGACCACGAAAGCACCTTCATTCACCCGCGGCCATACTTCCTCCCACTCTTGTGATACATGAATACATGGATGCATGGTCTCCGTCTTGATGGTCATTAAATCCTCATCCAACGCCGCAACCCAAATATTCAGTCCATCGTTGAAACGGTCGAAGAACATATAGGACGTGCCATCATCATCGATAAAGAGTGAATTGTCGATCGTTTTTTCCCCTTCGATCATTGGCTTTTGAACCTCCTGCTTAAACGGGCCATAAGGTGAGTCGGCCTCAGCAACACATATATGCTCTTCAGCAGAGTAATACATGTAAAACTTACCATTCACATAATAGACTTCTGGTGCCCAGAACCATTTATCACCGTAGGAGTTATCCTTGTGCAACGCCAGTTCGGGTGCTTTGCGCCACTCTTTCAGATCATCTGACGTATATACTTCTATTCCATCTGCGGCATTTGTTCCATAGGCAAAATAGAGATCATCGTGCAGCATTATAAATGGATCGGCCAGTGCTACAGGAGTTTTTTGTTCTACAGGAGCTTCTGTTTTATCGCCACTGTTACAGGCTGACAGGATGAATAAACCGCACAGTGTCGTTAAAAAATAAAATTGTCTCATTTCTTTTGAATATGTTTTAAGCCTCCCTGACTTTTCGAGCCAGGGAGGCTTGTTTCGTTATTTCTGTTAGTAATCAGGATTTTGTTTGATATTGGGATTGTTATTCACTTCGTCTGAGGGAATTGGCAGGCGGCTGTGACGACCGATCACAAAATTGTTAAAATCCGGATCACGTGATTTCAGTTCATCTATGCCTGCCTGATTGTCGAGCAATCCCCAACGCTTGATATCGGCCCAGCGTTGTCCTTCAGTTGCGAGTTCCAGTACCCTCTCCATTTGCAACCGCTTCAGGAAAGCATCTTTACCGGTGATGGCTGTAGGATGATTCACTGCCAATGCGGGCAAATTGACTCGTGCCCTAACCCTGTCAACATACTTCACCGCATCTGAGACATCACCTCCCGATTGAACGATTGCCTCGGCATACATCAGCAAAACATCCGCAAAACGGATCAGTCTGACATTGGTCGGATTGTGATAATCATCAAAATCGCGATAATGTTCAGAGCTGTATTTTCGATAAAATACACGCCCTTTCCAGTTATCCCTGTTCCAGGTCTCTTCGTTGCTCGTCTCCCGATAGATCCTCTCATTGTTCGGAAAATCCAGATGCTGCTCACTGTAGAAGGCAGTATGTTTTAAACGAATATCATAAGCGCCATCAAGATCCTTCTCTTTCTTGAATTCCGTAACAATCCAGGGACGAATTTCACCGTCAGTCCAACCGATCCCGGGAGGAGCGAAAAACTGACCACGATTCAAACCCAGGTTCGGATCTACATCGAAGTCTCCATCCCCTGCAGGTGCTTTGTGAATATCTGAGTACTGAATTTCAAATACCGACTCAATATTGTTCTCAGTGTCTTTGCGGAAATTATCGGCATAATTGTTTACAAGGTCATAATACTTCTTGCCTTCACCTTCGACCAGCCATTGCAAATCACTCTTTGCTTCATTCCACTGGTGCAATTGCATATAACTTTTTGCCCGAAATGCCAATGCTGCACCCTTGGTGGCACGTCCCTTATTGGCATCGTCCCACACTTCGGGCAACAGTTTTTGTGCTTCGGTAAAATCACTGATTGCCTGTTGATACACAGCGGTGCCGTTATGTCCTTCGGGTTGCATACCCGGAGTAGATGGTTCCAGAACAATAGCCAGACTATTATTTTCGCTACCCCATAACAATGCAAGATTGTAATAATAAAGACCTCTTAGAAAATATGCCTGACCGAGGATCTCTTCTTTCTCGTTTTCATCTGCAAAAGTGATCCCGGGCACATGAAACAGAACCTGATTGGCTCTGAATATTGCTTCGTAGCAGTCTCTGTAGGTCCATCCATTGCCTTCCCAAAAATTGTAGTTCCTGTATTGGAACTGAGTCCACTCCTTTAATTCAGCCCAGGGACTCTGGCTGAAACCTTCATCCGAGGTAAGATCGAGACGGAACCAAAGCCAACGGCTGTAGGTTCCGGGCTTATAAAACATATTGTACACTGCGTTGATGCCATATTGTGCATCGGTCTCCGTTTTCCAGAAGGTTGCCGTGGTAATGGTATTGGGATTCTCCACATTCACATCACAGCCATTCAGCAAGAAAACAGCAAATAATATATAGATGATTTTTTTCATTGTGATAAGTTTTCTGAGGGTTAGAATGATATTTGTGCTCCAAAGGTTACTCCATAGGGATTTGGAAAAGCTCCCCCATCGTAGCTGCGATCCCAGATATTGGTGTTCAGGAATTCAGGATCCAAACCTGTGTAAGAAGTAAAGGTGATCAGATTCTGAGCGTTTACATACACACGAATGTTACTGAAGGTGTTGCCGAGAATTGATTTCGGGAGGTTATATCCGAGGGCCATTTGTTTTACTTTGAGATAACTTCCGTTTTCTAACCAACGGTCCTGATCACCACGCACATTACGTGAATCGGCATAGATCGGACGGGGATCTTTTGCATCGGGATTATCGGGTGTCCATGGGTCGTAACTTGCCCTGTAGTTGGAGTTATCATCAAATCTGTCGAATCCACTTCGGGGTCCGTTAAATGCTTTATATCCAAAAGCACCACCCAATTGGAACTGAAGATCAAAATTTTTATATTCAAAGCCTAAATTCATACCCAATTGGAATTTAGGAATGGTAGAACCACTGTGTTGCCTGTCAGCATCGGTGATAACGCCATCATCATTGTAATCCACAAACTTCACATCACCCGGTTTTGCATCGGGTTGAATGATTTTCCCTTCGCTGTTTTTATGGGCAAGAACCTCTTCCTGTGTACGGAACAGACCGTCAGTATGAATGAGGTACCATTCACCAATGGGTTCCCCGACAATCGATTTTGTATCCCACTGGGTAAATTCCGTACGTCCATAGCCTAACTCAATAATTTTGTTTTTCAGGTAAGAACCGTTCAGATTGATGCTATAACCGAAATCAGCCCCAATTCTATCTCTCCAGGTTGCAGATAATTCCAGTCCTGTGTTCTGCAATGTAGCTGCATTCACATAGGGATTACCGCCATTATTACCGGTCACCATGAGGATCTGCATGGGTGTAAGTACGTCTCTGGTTTCTTTCAGAAAGTAATCAACTGAAAGGTTGAGTTTGTTGTTCAGCAAAACGGCATCAAAACCGGCATTGAGTTGTGACAACTCTTCCCATTTCAGGTCAGCGTTGGCAAGTCTGATCTGCGTCATACCGGTATGCAGAGCCTGGTCTACACCAAAAATTGCCTGTGGAAATACAGTAATAAATGAGACCCAATCCCACACACCGATATTGGAAGTTCCCAGGATACCGTAGTTCGCGCGAAGCTTCAAATCACCTACCCACGACACATCAAAGAAATCTTCCTGACTGATCCTCCATCCAGCCGAAACTGAAGGAAAGTAGCCCACCCTGGTGTCAGGCGAGAATTTAGAAGACTCATCTCTACGCATGGTGAAGCTGAAAAGATACTTTTCGTCATAATTGTAATTGACCCGTCCAAAGAGTGAAAACAACTTCTCCAAATTGGTATAGCTACCAGTTTTGGGATCTGTCAGTGCTGCATCAAGGTTCCTGAAATAATCATCTCCGGTCTTCAATACATCGTTCTTTGTTCCCCAAATCTGCTCATAATTGGATGTCTGATAACTCATTCCGAAGACAGATGAGATATCATGTTTCCCGAACTTTTTGTTGTATTCCAATGTGTTGTCGAACACCAGTCCCTGATACTGAGCTTGATTTTTATTTAAAGAAGAGGGATCATACGGTTGATTGTATGTCCAATACCCTTCTTTCCGTAAATAAGTATGCTTGTCGTTACTAAAATCAAATCCCAGATTAAATCTGTACTTCAAGGCATCGAGCAGTTCCAGCTCTGTGAAAAGATTTCCCCTGACGCGCAAGTTACTGTTTTTGGTATCTTCAAAATCCTCCCTGGCAAATGGATTGGTACCAAATGTCACATCCCTGCTTCCATCACCAAAACCGTATCCACCTCTGCTCTCATTATTGGGATCATACACGGGAATGGTAGGAAGCATTCGGTAAACGTCAATAATCGGGTTTGTATTCAACTCATCAACTGCATAATGGCTGAGTACAATATTTTCTCCGATACGAAATGTCACATTGTCACCAAACTGTCGGGATGCCGATGTATTCGATCGGAGCGTGAATCGTTCACTTTTTGTGCCAATAGTGGTACCTGAATTGTGTTGATAGTTACCGGAGATAAAATAATTGCTACTGTTGCCACCCCCTGAAAAAGAGATGTTATGATCCTGTACGATACCGGTCTTGAATACCTCTTTCTGCCAATCTGTATTTCCATCAAAGTGGTTGGCAGCCGGTCTTCCAGCGTTGGAAAATGCCAAGTCATTCAGTTCAATCCATTGATCTCGGTTAGTCAGATTGTATTTAGGCAACCATTGCATGGTTGCACGTGAAGAGACATCAATCTTCATTTTGCCCTCTTTTCCCTGCTTTGTAGTGATGATGATCACGCCATTACCGGCTCGGGATCCGTAGATTGCTGCAGCTGATGCATCTTTTAGTACCTGAATACTTTCAATGTCATTGAAGTTAAAATCACGGTTTGCTCCTGAGACAACCCCATCCACGACATAAAGTGGATCACTGTTACCAAATGTTCCGGTACCACGGATCTCCACCTTTCCTTCCCTACCGGGAGCACCCGATGTACGCACGGTTACACCAGGAAGCGTACCCAAAGCATCGCCCACTGTTCCGGTAACGATGGTATTTTTCATCTCATCGGGGTTAAATACAGAAACGGATCCTGTCAGGTCGGCCTTCCGGATTGTCTGGTAACCGATAACTACCAGTTCTTCCAACATCTCCGTATCTTCTTCCAATGTAATGTTCAGGACTGTTCTCCCGTTAAGAGGAATCAATTGGGTGGTCATCCCCACGTAAGACACTTCCAATGTGGCATCATTGGGCACATTCTGAAGCGTAAAATGACCTTCATAATCGGTTACTGTTCCCACTGTGCTGTTTTCCAGTTGAATCGTTACACCGATCAGCGGCTCTCCACGGGTATCTACTACCGTACCTTTCACGGTAATTTCCTGGGCATAAATAGATAAGAATAGTGCCCACATCATAAGGGAAAACATCCCTTTCGACAAATTAACAACATGTTTTTTCATTCTCACATTTTTTGTTTTACATTATTACTAGGTTGAAACAATAAAATAATTACGATAAAAGGCATATTATCTCAGTTGATAAATCAGATGAAAGTGATATTTTTTGTTCGGTATAGATAAATGAACCTTTTTTTCTCGTTGCATAATTTAACAAAATCAAAATTACATCATTTATTTTGTTAACACTATAACAATCGTCTCAATTAATGTGACAGGTATGTCAATTCAATATAACATCCTGATATGATTGATCATACACTATCAAAAATTAAATCGCACATAACAGGAATAACAAGTAATATCTTACATTTATTTTGATTTATGGAGCACTTAGCATTATCTGTGAAAACGAAAAAAAAGCTCTCTTTACTGCCATGCAGGCTAGAGAGCTTCTATTCCATTTAATAGGACGATTTCACAGGTTCGGGTTTCAATCCGTCCATGCACATTTTCCGTTACTTGGTCAACCGAATGCGGCTTATACAACGAGTCGGTTACGAATAGGTTACACAACTATGTCTAAATTTGACTTTTTTGATGACTTTCGTACCAGACACCTATACAAACAAAAAACCCTACAATATATTTATAATGTAGGGTTTGTCTGGGTTTGGGCGCCCTTTATCCGGCTTACCCAGCGGAGAGAGAGGTCGGTGAACCTTTCCCCTTATATGCTTAAAAGTCAACGCTTTTATTATTTCAAACTTGCTATCGGTAACGAATTAGGCACAAATTTTTCAACCTAATTTGACCACCTTTGACCTATGCTTGTCTGCATATATCACGGGTTCAAAGTTACAACTATTTTTGAAATTACAAATTATTCTGAACGTTAATTATTTAGCATTGGTGCAAGGTGCAAGTCTATCTATATATAGATACTTGCACCTTGCACTAAGTCGTTCATTGCACCTTATCTGCATTCCTATATTCTTTTGGAGTAATTCCAGTATGCTCCTTAAAGAATTTTGTGAAAAACGAAGCATTCGGGAAATTATATTCGTCTGCAATTTGGGCAACTGTAAGAGTTGTTGTATTAAGCAAAGCCTGTACGTATATAATGATTTGTTCATCAATACATTTTTTTGCTGTTTGCCCGTAAAGTTCTTTGCAGATAGAAGATAAATGACGGGAAGAAATACACAACTTATCGGCATAAAATTCTATCCCTCTCTCCTTCTTGCAATTAAGACTTACTAACTCCATAAAATTAAAAAAGATTTGGTCTTTTCTCGAATATGGTTGCTGATTTAGCGGTTCTCCTTTTTTGTATAAGCCTATAATCTCGTAAACAATAGCAATAATTAAGTATTGAGTGATTTCTCTCCTGCACGGTTGGTCTAACCTTGCATCATAAGATTTCATATCCTCATACATCTTAATCAGGTCTTCACGTTCCTTATCTGAAAGAGAGATACACCGATTTTTTTTCATGAACAAGTAAATCTGGGTAGATGAAAGAATATTAATATTATATAAGAAAGAAGGCGTTAGAGCAATGATATATCCTTTGAAGTCTTTACTCTTTTTTCTTATATGAAGGATGTCGTCGGGGAATACAACACATATATCTCCCTCTTTTATGTTATATTTTTTAGAATCTGCATTAAATTCTCCTTCTCCTTTCAGACAGATACATATTCCTACGGCTTTCACAATGCGTGGCATCCGCTCTGATCCAAGCAAGTCATTATCGCTTCCTTCTATCACAAAATCTTCGAAAAATATATTCTGATCTTCAAAAGAAAGTGTATCCAATTTGATGTTTTTTGTCTCCTTACTACGCATAGTTCTATAATAATTACGTTTCCAAAAATAATCATATTTACTCAAATAAACGTCCTATTATGGAAAATATTTCCGATTTAGATCGTTTTGTGCTAAAAATAGGGCGTGTTTGTCAGTGTTTATCCTCATACCTTTGTGTCTTAATTTTAATATAAAGGTATGACAATGAAAATCAATGTGTTTCTGCTCTTACTTGTGAGCGGAATTTCGCTGCTTACAAGCTGTAAGCACAAAGAAGCTAAGCAAGAGAAAATCCAAACTGTTAAAACAGAAATGGCGTCCGTTTACGGCGAAGTAAAAACGTCATCTTTTCCGGGTAGGGTAAAAGCTGCATCCGAAATAAACTTATCGTTCCGCATAAGCGGGCCGATAACAAAAATCAATGTTAC
>DPAC01000028.1:25551-25814 GCA_003517675.1 Porphyromonadaceae bacterium
GATAATGATTATGATAAGGCAGTTACAGGATTGCAGCAGATTAGGGCTAAATACGATGCTGCCAAAAACGCTTTGGCTGATACCAAATTAACCGCCCCATTTGACGGTTATATTCAAAAACGATATTACGACCGTGCGGAAGTTATCAGCGAAGGGATGCCCGTTTTCTCAATGATTAGCGATGACCTGCCCGAAGTCGAAATCAATATACCTGCCAGTGAGTTTATAAAACGGGATAGATTTGCTTCTTATGAATGCCTTTT
>DPAC01000043.1 GCA_003517675.1 Porphyromonadaceae bacterium
GTATCGGGATTATTGAGCAGTGAGGTGGCAAATTTATCGAGAGAAGCACGTGATGCGGTGTTCAGTGTGCTGGAGTTGGTAGCAAAGAGGATGCCCGACTCGAATGTCACCTTGATGGCTTCACCTTGGTTCACTTTCTCCACCTTTGCTCCTTCAATCTGTTCCAGTTCTGCAGCCTGTTTATCCATCTTGTTGCCGATGATGGCACCGGCAGTGCCACCCAGTACCGCGCCGATACCGGCACCAATACCGGCACCCTTTCCCCCTCCGGCAATGGACCCGATACCGGCACCAACTGCAGCTCCGGCACCGGCACCAATACCGGCACCCTGCATTGTTTTATTCAATCCGCAACCAGAGAATACCATCGCACCTCCCAGGAGGGCAATGGACAATAATTTCGAAATTTGTTTCATCATTTGTTTCCTATTTAGCACACAATTATGTATAATTTTATTTAATCCGTTAAGGATAGTCCTCAATCAAACAGGTTCAGCGTATCACAATAAGCCAGTTCACCGGCTACGATGGCTTCAATCTGTTCCTCGCTGTATTCTCGAATGGCATCCTTGCGGGCATTTTTTATGATAAATTCCAGTAATTCATCCTCATCGATCTCAATTTCGGAGTCGTCGTTCTCATCCAGAAATCCTTTCTCTTCGTAAAACTCATAAATGAGATCCACAATATAATTGATTTCATCATCGGAGAATTCATTCTTCATCTCTTCAGGCAGGTGATCCTGAATAAACCTCAGTGAATCATCTTCATCGTAATCAAGTACTTTCTTTTCTTCGCTCATACCAATATTCTTTTTCTGTTCAACGTATAGGTATCATCAAAAAAGAAGTTATTCATTTCGGGAAGATCCTTCATTTTTTCCTCATTCGAAAAACGCATAACAACTTCTACTTTATAAACAAATATCAAAATAATAAGTTCACCTTTAGGCGCTAAACAGTCCAAAATTTGTGATTCAGGTAGTGGATTGTCCCCATTTCCTGTGAACTGACTGACGCACTCCTCACCACTGGTAAAACAGAATCGGCACAGATGGGAGGTTGCCACTGCTTTTGATCATCTCCGCGATAAGCGCATACCGTCAGATTCAAATGAAACCCGGATTCTTGTGTAGATATCCGGGTTACGTTTTCAGATCATCTCAAACCGATGACCATCATCAGCGGTAATTTCGTTTGGCATTCTCTTTTGCCCGTTCGCGTGCCTGCTTCTCCTGTAGCTTCTGTGCTTCTTCCAGTCGGGCCATGAAACCCGATTTCTTCTTCGGTTTATTCTTGTTGGCTTCCAACTCAGCCAGAATCTTATTCTCATCGATGGTCTGCTTCATGATCAGGGTGATCAGGATGGTGTAGAGCGTGGAGAGGAAGTAGTAGTAGTTCAGTCCCGCGGGATAGGAATTGAGGAAGAAGAACATGATAACCGACATGAAGATGGGCATATATTTCATCCCAGGCAGTGTCTGCTGTCCGGTATCGGTCAGGCTCATGTTGTACTTTGTGTAGAAGATGTTCACCACCGTCATCAGCAGACAGAAGATGCTGATGTGGTTACCCAGATACTTCGTCACAAATGGGATGTTACCGCTCCAGGAGATCAGTGAGTCGTAGGTAGAGAGGTCGTCGGCCCAGAGGAAGCCCTGCTGGCGCAGCTCGATGGCCGAGGGGAAGAAGAAGAGGAAGGCCAGCAACACCGGCATCTGGATCAGCATGGGCAGGCATCCGCTCATCGGGTTTACCCCCACTTTGTTGTAAAGCTCCATGGTGGCCTTTTGCCGTTTCATCATCATCTCTTGCTCCTTGCCAGGGTACTTTTTCTCCAGCTCCTGGATCTGGGGACGCAACACCCGCATCTTGGCGGAGGAGATGTAGGATTTATAGGTGAGCGGAGAGATCACCAGCTTCACTATCAGCGTCAGGATCAAGATGATCAGCCCCATACCCCAGTTGAGGGATAGGAAAAAGTTGAAGATGGGGATCACAAACCACTTGTTCACCCAGCTCAACCACCTGTAACCCAGGTAAACGATCTCCTCCAGGTTCAGCTTCTGTGAGCTGTCGCTCACCCCTTTGTCATACGCTTTCAGCGTGTTGTAGTGTACCGGTCCGAAGTAATAGTTGAAGCCGGCGGTGATCAGATCACTCTCGGCACTCATCTCACAGGGCACCCATACCTCTGCCGCATAGGATTTGATATGGTCAGGATCATCCAGCACCTCAGAGGTGAGGATGGTATTGTTGAATGGTTTCTTTCCAATCACGATGGAAGAGAAGTACTGATCCTTGAAAGCAAACCACTTCACCGGATCGGAGAGCTCCTTACGGTCGTTCTTCGACTCGCTCATCTTCTTCACATCCTGGCGGTCATACTTATAGTGGATGCGTGCATAGCGGTTTTCGAACGCCCTCCCTTTCTCCTGTTGACGCACATCCTGTTCCCAGTACATCCTGAAGTTGGTCAGGCTTTCCGGATGGAGTGTATTGCGCATACCGGCTACCCGTACCTCAAAATCCATCATATACTCATCAGCAGGCAGGGTGTAAACAAAGTCGATATACTGTTCCGGCGTGGTCTGCAGCCGCATGGTCACACTGTTGCCGTCCGCACTACGGATAGGAGTGAAGACCTCATGCTCGGTAGAGAGGCGTACACTGTTTCGGTTGAAGAGATCCATGTTGAAACGAGCCTCCTCGTCCTGGAAGAGATAGAGGCTGTCGCCATTGTAACGCAGGTACTCTTTCAGCTGTACCGACCGGATACTACCTCCCAGTGTATTGAGCAGGATGCGCACCTTCTCATTCTCCAGCACCACTGTCTCTGCACTCCTTTGTGGGTGTGTGCCCAAAGAGAGGGTGTCAGAAAAGGCTGTGTTTGTCAATCGAGATGAGTCAGCAGCAGTAAAGTCTGTTGAGGTAGAACCGAAGAAATCGGCGGCACTGCTTTGCTGCATTGAATCAGCAAATGCGTTCTCGTCTTCATTATCTTGAGGGAGCGATGCTACACGCTGCTTCTCCATAAGCTCCAGCGAGTCGCGTATTCGTTGCTGTGTAGCCAGCTGCTCCTGTGAGGGTCTGTTGTAAATAGAAAAGCCGATGATGATCGCTGTGATCAACAGCAATCCTATGATTGTATTTTTATCCATATTCAGTTGTCTACAGCCGTTGGCTGTCAGATGGTAACACTTTTATTTTTACTCTTTTTCAATTCAATTGTCACAGCTGCTGCCTGCATAAAACTCATGAACAGTGGGTTGGGTGAGATGACTGTACTGTTATATTCAGGATGAAACTGCGTGCCGAGGAACCAGCGCAGCTTTGGTACCTCCACCACCTCCACCAGCTCTGAATCGGGATTGATGCC
This sequence comes from Porphyromonadaceae bacterium, assembly GCA_003517675.1. Lineage (GTDB taxonomy): Bacteria > Bacteroidota > Bacteroidia > Bacteroidales > Dysgonomonadaceae > Proteiniphilum. Next base: position 3,379 of record DPAC01000043.1, read on the forward strand.
ACTGCATTTCATCCCCGCCATTTCAAAACGATCCTTGTAGGCGTTGTTAAATTCATAACGGTGGCGGTGACGCTCCTGTATCTTGGTTTTTCCATATGCCTTGTGTGCCAGTGAACCTTTCTTCAACAGACAGTCATATGCTCCCAGCCGCATGGAAGCTCCCATATTGGTGATATGCTTCTGTTCCTCCATCAGATCGATCACATTGTAAGGAGTCATGGGGTCCATCTCGGTGGAGTTTGCACCTTCCAGACCCAATACCGAGCGGGCATATTCTATCACCATACACTGCATCCCCAGGCAAATACCGAAAGTGGGGAGATCATTCTCCCGGGCATATCGTAAGGCAATAAACTTACCTTCGATACCTCGCTGACCGAAACCCGGGGCGATCACGATGCCGTCGGCATCACCCAATAGCTCGCTGACATTTTCATCGGTGACCTTTTCGGAATGACAGACATCCAACACCAGCTTCCGGTCATTGTAGATGGCCGCTTGTGAAAGCGATTCGTTGATCGATTTGTAGGCGTCGGGCAGCTCAGCGTACTTACCTACCAGTTTGATATGAACCTCCCTGCGGGCATCCCTGCGCTTTTGCAGAAAAGCCTTCCAGGATTCCAGACCGGCTCTCTCACCCACCGGCATGTTCATCTTGCGCAGCACGACCTCATCCATACCTTGATTCTGCATCATCACCGGCACCTCATAGATGGTGGTGACATCAACCGACTGCATCACGGCACCCTGTTCCACGTTGCAGAAGAGAGCCACCTTGTTGAGGATATCCTTGTTCAGCTTCCGTTCGGTGCGTAGCACCAGCATGTCGGGCTGGATGCCGAGCGACTGCAGTTCCTTCACCGAGTGTTGCGTGGGTTTTGTTTTCATCTCACCCGCCGCAGCGATGTAGGGTACGTAGGTGAGGTGCACGCAAAAGCAATTTTTGCCGAGCTCCCAGCGTAGCTGACGTACCGCCTCCAGGAATGGGGTTGATTCAATATCTCCCACCGTTCCGCCGATCTCAGTGATCACAAAATCGAACTTGCTCTTCACCCCGAGTAATTTCACATTCCGTTTGATCTCGTCGGTGATGTGAGGGATCACCTGTACTGTTTTTCCCAGGTAATCGCCACGGCGTTCCTTCTGAATCACATTCTGATAAATGCGCCCCGTGGTGATGTTGTTGTCCTTGGTTGTCCGGATGTTGAGAAACCGCTCATAGTGCCCCAGGTCGAGGTCGGCCTCATGACCGTCGACGGTGACAAAGCACTCACCATGTTCATAGGGGTTGAGTGTACCGGGATCCACATTGATATAGGGATCGAACTTCTGAATGGTTACCTTGTATCCTCTTGCCTGTAATAATTTGCCAAGTGAAGCCGCAATAATCCCTTTACCCAAAGATGAGACCACACCGCCTGTAACAAAAATATACTTTGTAGTATCAGCCACGATCGTGAAGAATTTGTATGAACTGTTTCATAAAGGCGCAAAGGTACAAAAAAAAGAGAGAGATCTGCCCGATGCATCAAAAAAAATAGGGATGAAAAGCCGTCGCAGCTGGAGCTGGCTCTCAGTTGACCATCTCCAGCAACTCCATGTTTTCGCAACGCATGATCTTACCCGGGAAAGCCTGTACAATGGAGTAGTTATGAGTTGACATGATGACCGCTGTACCTCGTTCTGCGATCTCCTGCAACAGTGCAACAATCTGGCTTCCCGTCTCCGGGTCTAGGTTACCGGTAGGTTCGTCTGCAAGGATCAGCGCCGGCGAATTGAGCAACGCACGGGCAATCACCACCCGTTGCTGCTCCCCTCCGGAGAGCTCATGCGGCATCTTGTAGGTTTTGTTCGGCATGCCCACCTGCACCAGCACCTCATGGATGCGATCACTGATCTCAAGTTTGTTTTTCCAACCGGTAGCTCTGAGCACGAACTCCAGGTTCTTCTCCACAGTACGGTCGATCAGCAGCTGGAAATCCTGGAAGACGATGCCAATCCTGCGGCGCAGGAAAGGTACCAGACGGCGTTTGATCGTGGTCAGTTCATAATCGAACACACGGGCGCTACCTGACTCAACGGGCAGCTCCGCATACATACTCTTCAGCAGGGTGCTTTTACCCGATCCCACCTTACCGATGATGTAGAGAAAATCACCTCTGTTCACCGTGAGGTTCACGTTCCGCAGGATGATGTTCTCATCGCGGTTGAGTTGTACGTTTGAATAGTTTACCAGTTGTTCCTGAGTCATTACTTGAAGAATTGAATCGTGAACGGGTATTTCCAGTACTCGCCGTTGTTTGCTTTTAAGGTGGCGATGACCACAAAAACAGCATAGAGAACACCCAGGACGATGGCCACAGGAATACCGATCACCGTGATGGAAAGAATGAGCGCATAGATCGCATAGCTGATGATCGCATTGAGGATGTTCTTGCCATGAAGATCTACGTTGGCGTTCAGATCTTTCTGGGTGGTCCACATGAGGATGGGTACCACAAACCCGGCCAGTGGGAGGATGGCACCGGCAAATTGTGAGAGATGCATCAACATCAGGTAGGTGTTTTCGGTCAACCCGAACAGGGGTTGTTTTCCTCGGTTCGCAGAAGCTGGCTCTTCGTTCAGCAGTTTAGCTTTCTCACGCTGGTATTCCTCTTCGGTGATGCTCCCTTTTTCTCTCAGTTCATCCAGAATTTTTAAATCTTCGTACTTCATAAGGCTTTTTAAATTTTAATTCTACAACAAAGATAGAGGCGCCAGGAATGGATGTCACAAAGATAAAGGTTTTATTGATTTTCTCCTTTTTCTCACACAAATAATTGCAAGCAGGAGCGCTGTCAGTGAACCCGCCAGATCGGCCATCCAATCGCCCCACTCTGCACTTCGCGAAGTGAAGATATACAATTGCAGCAGTTCAATGACCCCACCATAGAGCACCGGAAGTAGAAAGCCCCAGAAGATCCATCTGCCCCGTGAAGGTGAACCGTTGTGCAGCTTGTCGTAATCATAGAGGGAGACAGATGAGAGGAGAAAGAACAACCCGAAGTGGGCAACTTTATCCCAGGAGATACCTTGGGGCATCTCCGGCACGCTCCCGGGACCCATCAGGCAGGTACCGGTGAAGATGACCAATCCGATGGTGAGCGGGAGAATCATATAACGATAAAGGGTACGCATTCAGATGAACTGTTAATTGAACATTCGTCGCAAAGGTAAAAAGATTATCTGCTTTGAAAGGCAATATTATGAACATATAACCAAAAGTTCGAGACATTTTCATAAAAAATTCGTTTCTTTGTCAGAGAATCGGCCAAGGTATGCCGACCTTTAAATGGACAAACAACTACTGACAATCAACAGATGAGGAACTATTTTATTTTGCTGCTGACAGCAATCACAGCCTTTCACACATTTGGACAAACTGCGGAAGAGAACCACAACCAACGCTATTACGACATCAATAAGAATATCGACATTTTCAACTCTGTGTTGCGGGAGTTGGATCTCTTTTATGTGGATAGCATTGAGGTGAACAACCTGGTGCAGAGCTCTATTCACAGCATGCTCACCCGGCTGGATCCCTATACGGAATATTATGCAGAGGAGAACATAGGCGATCTTCAGTTTCTCACCACGGGAGAATATGCCGGTATTGGAGCCATCATCTCCTACAACAACGGGCAGGTGATCATCAATGAACCCTATGAGGGGCTGCCGGCTGACAAAGCAGGACTTAAAGCTGGTGATGTTATCCTGGAGATTGACGGAGAGGATATGCGGAAGGCGAGCGTCAAGGAGGTGAGTGATAAATTAAAGGGGATTCCCGGCACCCAGCTCAGACTGAGAATCCGTCGGCCGGGAGAGCTTAAAGATCGCACAGTCACCATTGAACGCGAGAAGATTGAAATGGACCCCATCACCTACTCTTCGGTGACAGAAGAGGGTATCGGTTATTTTCATTTCGGCAGTTTCACCACGCGGAGTGCTGAAAGGTTAAAGGAGACCGTAGTCGACCTGAAGAAAAAGGGGGCTACCTCGCTGATCATGGATCTTCGCGGCAATGGTGGCGGTATCCTCGATGAAGCCGTGAAGGTGGTCAATCTCTTTGTGCCCAAAGGGGAGGAGATTGTCTCCACGAAGGGAAAAGTAAAACAATGGAACCGCTCTTATTTTACGCAGAATCAGCCGCTCGATGAAATCATCCCCATCGTGGTGCTGATCGATACCGGCTCGGCATCGGCATCAGAGATTGTGGCAGGTGCTCTCCAGGATTTAGACCGGGCGGTGATTGTAGGTAACCGCTCCTTTGGCAAAGGACTGGTGCAGACACCCCGCAACCTGCCCTATGGCGGGAACATCAAGATCACCACCTCGAAATACTACATCCCCAGTGGCCGCTGCATTCAGGCGCTGGACTACTCGCACCGTAATCCGGACGGCAGCGTGGGCCGCGTTCCGGACTCGCTCACCAATCTGTTTCACACCCGTAACGGACGTGAGGTGCGTGATGGTGGGGGCATCACCCCCGACATCACCATCTCACAGAAGAGCAGTGGCACCATCGCCTATTACCTGATGACAGAGAACATCATCTTCGATTTTGTGACGGAGTGGGTTCAAAAACAGAAAGAGATTGCTCCCCCACATCTGTTTCGTTTATCGGATGAGGATTATGATGCTTTCATCCGCTTTGTTGAATCGAAAGATTTCACCTATGACCAGTTGAGCGAACGCACCCTGCAGCAATTAAAAAGTTTGATGGAGTTTGAAGGATACATGGATGTGGCAGCGGAAGAGTACAAGGCGCTGGAAGCTAAGCTCAGCCCAAACCTCGACAGAGATCTACAACTCTTCAAGGAGGATATCAAAAGCATGATTGAATCGGAGATTGTGCAACGATTCTATTACAAGAAAGGGGTGCTGCAACACCAACTCTCTGATGATGAGGTGTATGACCGGGCCGTCAAGCTGCTCACTCATCCGGATGAATATCGTTCGATCTTGCAACCCGGCCCGTCGGAGATCCCTTCCTCGAAAGAGATCAGGGAAAAGATCAAGGATCAGTACTCCTGAACGCATCGCAACGGGATGATGGGTCGCCGTAAAGAGAGGGGATCAATTTCTGCTACGATAATTCCCGTGCAGTACGGTTGTTTGTAGGTGTATTCGGGGAGAGTCTGCCTGTCGATCATCACCCGTTCACCTGCACTTGAAGCATGCAAAAACAAGAGCTTCTCCCCTTTTCTGAAAGCGAAGCCCATATGAGTGACATCCAGCCCCTCGGTGGAGGTGGTGAAGAGGATGACCGACATATGAGGGATCAGATGCGCAACCTCATTGATCATTTCTTTGGGTAGATAATCAAACCCGCCTTGCTGGTTGATCATCTCCTCCCTCGCAGCAATCAACTGCAGCATCAGATCATCATTTTTCAGACGACCATAGGCATCACGATGTGAGGACATAAAGCTCAGTTTCTTCGCTTCTTTCACTCCGCCCAGCGATGGTGACAGGTTGCGCAGCAATCCCCGCTGTTCATTCTCCTGAAGCCAATCGGTGGCATAATGAAGCCGAGAGGCGTAACCATCAATTTCACCTTTGCGGTAACGAATAGACCGTAGCTCTTTCATAAAGGTCTCAAATGAAGGTGCATCACTGATTGCTGTAAGCGTGAGCGCGATCACAGTCTCCACGAAAGTGGTGCAATCGAATGCCCGCAGGTTCACTGTCAACTGTTCCCGGTCGCCCCCCTCGAGGGTGTGGGCAAGATAGGGTTTGTTCAGAAAAAAGAGGGCACTTTTTTCCAGGATGGTATCTCCCGGAGCATTTCTGTAGGGCTCTATGGTGGTGAGGTACTCCCGGAAGATCTCCCGGTCTGCGTTGCTGTAAACAGCAGCCGGTTGCGCGTACAACTGTCCGGCAGCCAGAAAAATCATTATAAGAATTGCTGTTTTCATTGCGTGTGATTGTTGCCTGTTACCAATCGATTGGGATGGAACCATCGTGCTCCTACTTCCCACTCTTCGCCAATAGGAAGTGATCCATCAGCGTGATGGCAGCCATTGCTTCCACAATGGGTACCGCCCGTGGCAGCACACAGGGATCGTGTCTGCCACGCGCCTTGATGGTGGTATCGTTGCCGTGGATATCTACAGTCTCCTGATCCTGCAAGATGGTGGCCACGGGCTTGAATGCCACGCGGAAAAAGATATCCTCACCGTTGGAGATGCCGGCCTGTATTCCACCGGAACGATTGGTACGGGTACGGACCTTCCCCTTGTCATTGTAAAAGGCATCATTCACCTCTGAACCGCGCTTGCTCACATCGAATCCGGTCCCATACTCAAACCCTTTGACAGCGTTGATGCTGAGCATGGCCGCTCCAAGGGTGGCATGCAGCTTGCCGAAGACCGGCTCGCCCAATCCTGCCGGCACCCCGCTGGCCACGCAGGTGATCACTCCACCGATGGTATCCCCTTGGGAACGCACCTCCTGTATCAGCTTGATCATCCTCTCTGCCGCATCGGGGTCCGGGCAACGTACCATGTTCTCTTCAGTCAACGAGAGATCATAAGCAGAATATTCATTCTCCAGCTTAATCGTTCCCACTTGTGAGGTAAAGGCACGGATCTGGATTCCCTCTTTCTGCAGAAACAGTTTGGCAATGGCACCTGCCACCACACGCGAGATGGTCTCCCGCGCGGAGGAGCGTCCCCCACCGCGATGATCCCGATAACCATACTTCTGGTGATAGGTATAGTCGGCATGTGAAGGGCGATACACCTCTTTCAGATGGTCATAATCGGAGGATTGCTGATTCTCGTTACGGATGAGAAAGCCAATGGGTGCACCGGTGCTTTTGCCTTCGAAGATACCAGATAAAAACTCCACCCTGTCGGGCTCCTTGCGCGGTGTGGTGATGCGTGACTGTCCGGGACGGCGACGATCAAGCTCCGCCTGAATGAAATCCATATCAATCTCCAGGCCGGGGGGGCAGCCATCAATCACGCCACCCACCGCAGCACCGTGTGACTCGCCGAAAGAGGTCAACCGGAAGAGCGTTCCAAAAGTGTTCATAACGCTACACAATCATTGTTATCCCGTTCCTAAAAAGAGACAAATCCGGATGTGGAAGATCCTGTTCTGCCACAATATCTTGTTCCTCTCAACAGCTACAGCCGGAGCCACAGCCTTCCGATCCACAGCTACAGCCACCACCGGAGAAGAGCGCTGCAATCTCTTCGGCAGAAGCATCTCGAACCCCTGTCACGGTACCCTCAAAATGCATCGTTTCACCCGCCAGGGGGTGATTGAAATCCATGGTCACCGTCTCCTGACCGATCGATACCACCGAGCCTGAGAGCCGGTTACCGGATGCGTCCATCATGGGGACCGTATTGCCTTCAAACAGCACCTGCTCATCGATCTTGCCATCAATCTCAAAGATTGATTTGGGCAGATCCAACACTTTCTCCTCGTCATAGTCGCCATATGCTTCGTCAGGAGTGAGTTGGAAAGAGAAAGTATCTCCCTCTGAGAGGCCTTCAATCTGCTTTTCAAATGCCTCCAGCATGGAGTTGGTACCGAAAATGAATTCCAGCGGCCGTTCTGCAGTAGCCTGCTCCATCAGTTCCCGTTCTTCACCTTCACCCACATTCAGGTCATAGGTGAGTGTGACATATTTGTTGTCGCTAATTTTCATTGTTTCCTACTTTATTAAGTTTTATTAAGTGAATATAAATTGTAAACATTGTAACAATCTGCTGCTATCGATGTTTAACCTTCTATTGCTTTTTTCAATTTATTAAGAGCTTTTTCCAGAACGTTGCGCGGTGTACCCACGTTGAGCCGCATAAAACCTTCACCACCTGGACCAAACATGGACCCTTCGTTCAGTGCCAGATGAGCACGATCCACGAAGAGTTTTGTAAGCTCGCTGCGGGAGAGGCTCAGCCCGTGGCAGTCGAGCCACATCAGGAAAGAGGCTTCTGGCCGCATGGCACGGATCTGCGGGATCTGCTCATTCAGGAAGTGATCTACCAAATCGATATTGCCCTGCACGTATGAAAGCATCTCATCCAGCCATTCGCCGCACTGCTCGTAAGCCGCCGTTGTAGCGGTATAGGCAAAGAGCGTACCTTGGTTCAATTCGCGTGGTTCCAGGTAAGAGAGATACTGCTCCCTAATCTTCTTGTCAGGTATCACTGCAAAGGAGCTGACAATACCTGCAATATTGAAAGTCTTGCTGGGTGCCATCAGTGTCAGGGAGTTGCTGACCGCATTTTCCGAGACTGTCGCAAAAGGGGTGTGACGATAACCTGGCAGAGTCAGGTCTGCATGTATCTCATCTGACACGACAAAAACGCCATGGTCAAAACAGATCTCCGCCAGTTCTCTCAGTTCGTCGGGTGACCAGACCCTGCCTCCCGGATTGTGTGGGTTGCAGAGAATCAGCATCTTGCATTTTTGTTGAGAGAGAATCGATCGCAACCCATCCAGGTCCATCCTGTACCTTCCCTCTTCCAGAAGGAGTGGATTATTGACCACCTCCCGTCCCAACGAGGTGGTGACGATCCGAAACGGGTGGTAAACAGGAGGCTGAATGATAACTTTGTCCCCTTTTCCGGTAAAATGATCGATGGCAAAAGCAAATCCTTTCACCACCCCCGGCACAAAAGTGATCTCCTCACTGTTCACCTGCCATCCATGACGTTTCGCGAGCCAAGCTGTGATGGAGTGGTAGTATGCATCCGGCGCAACGGTATATCCATAGATCTCATGGTCTACTCTTTTCCTGAGCGCCTCGGTGATGGCGGGAGGAGACTTGAAATCCATGTCAGCCACCCATAAGGGAAGCAAATCATCTCTTCCGAAGAGGGCTTTCATTTTTTCCAGTTTCACGCTGTGGGTACCACGCCGATCAATATTTTCGTCGAAATTAAATTTCATCACCTATTCATCTTTTTTAAAAAAAGTTCCCCGCATCACTTATAATAACTGCTTCGGATGGAGGAGTTGTTACGTACCTTTTTGCTTGTAAAATGAATCGATTCAAATACCAATCCCACAACAAACTGATGCGAGATGATACGTGTATCGAGCTGATTTACATCGGTAAGAAGGTAATCACCCAGATAACCTGTTCTAAGGGTGAAATTATGTATGGGGAGATCGATTGTGAAGTAATTTCTCAGTGCCAGTTGATTGTGGAAAGAGCCAAAATGGACTGTTCCCTTGTTGTTGCCGAGTGTGAAAATTTCGTAGTAGGAGTGTCCATACTCGGGTGAAAAAAACATCCCCGCAAAAGGAGAGGTGAGCTGCCAACGAAAGGTGACATCTTTCCATTGGTAGAGAGCCATTGTGGAGAGTTGCAGGTTGACAGATGTTTTGAGGGAACCAGGGTTATTTGTGTTGCGCACGTTATAGATGCCTCCCAGCGAGAGAGCAGCACCTCCTCCGCCCAACAGGGTGAAGTGGTCCACATCCAGCAGTGGATAATAACCGGTGATGTGATACCGGATATCACCATAATATTCCGAAGCGGATGCAGTGGGGTTCTTGGTGATGGCGGTCTGAATCTGGAATTGCTGTTGCAGCAGTAGTGCTCCGTTAAAATAGGGAGATGCCTTTATCCGATCATGCAGCAACGAGATACTCACGCCATCGTAGGTGAGCGGTGAGAGATAACTGTCTGTAAGGAATGCCTTGCCAATGCCAATCAGCGTTGAATGGTTCACGGTAGGTACAGGCAGGTTATCAGCCTCCTGTGCAGTGACACCACAACAGACGATGAACCATGTCAATGTCAGTAACGTCGCTTTCTTCATTATTTTGCTCAAGTAGGTTGTTATCGTAACGTGAAGCAGCCGTCAGGAGTGCAAAAGGATCAATCGAACAGCTTCATCTGTCCGGTGATCTCATCCCGCAGGTCGGCATCGGAGACCGGCGTATCGCCGTTCTCATCTTCTATCTCCACTTTCATTGTCTCCTGCGGTGCCGGTTCCGGGAAACGGGTTGGCTCAAGTTCTTCAACCGCTTTCACCTCGTAGTTGGAGATCCGTTTTCCCTTGGCCTTGTAGCTCTTCACACCGATGAATTCCTCCACCTCAATTTCAAGCGGCTCCCGGTACGCATCGTTCCCGCCAAAGATAACCTTTACTCTCGGAAATACCACATCTGTCAGCAAAAATAATCGTGAGGCAGGGTTATCTCCCATAAAATTAAGTGACTTCTCGGAAGCTTCGAAAGTGAACCGTTTCAGGTAGGCATACCCCTGATCGGCATCGAATAGGGCAGCCGACCAAACCTTGTTGCGATCATACTTCTCGATGTGACGTATGTTCGTGGGGAAATGATTGGTAAGGTCGAAATTGCAGATGTGATACTCACCCAGTTCGGTGACCACCAGGATCTTGTCGTCACCCTGGAACTCGCCCAGGTACTTACCGTCACCCTGGTAATTAAGTCGGAAGACATCGGGATCGAACCATACCTTGCGCCCACCCAGCGTGGAGACTCCTTTCTGTTTGAGTTGAATGCGATGCACCTCAGACCTGGTGAGAATATTACCCATGGCATTGCGCCCTTTGATGTCGATCTCACTGAAATCTTTCTCAAATTGCAGGATGCGCAGTCGCGGTTTTGGCTTCAGGATCACCTTAATTGTTTCGGCTTCACCGTTGGGGTTGGAGCTGAAGTAGGCGATGCGGGATCCTGGAGTCCCTTTGGTCAGGTCATACTCTTTGTCGCGGGTAACACCTGTCACGGGAAACCGTTTGATGTAGTGGGGCGATGACTTACCGTCGCGGTAGACCACGTTGTAGATGGTTCGCTGGTCGTTCTTCTTAAACACATTGGCATAGAGGATATTCTTGCCCACAAACATCTTCTCGCTCACTTTCACCACCTTATATTTCCCATCCTTGAAAAAGACGATGATATCATCGATATCGGAGCAGTTGCAGACAAACTCATCCTTCTTCATGCCGGTGCCGATGAATCCCTCTTCGCGGTTGACATAGAGCTTTTCATTGGCTTCAGCCACTTTCACCGCCTCGATGTTCTCAAAGCTGCGTATCTCGGTGCGGCGGGGATAATTCTTTCCGTAGCGCTCTTTCAGCATCACATACCAGGCGATGGTATAGTCGGTGAGGTTGTTCAGGTTGTGATCAATTTCGCCGATCTCTTCGGCCAGGCGAGCTATGACCTCATTCGACTTGTCGGAGTTGAACTTCAGGATGCGCGCCATCTTGATCTCCATCAGCCGCAGGATATCATCGCGGTGGATCTCCCGGATGAAAGATGCTTTAAATGGTTCCAACCGCTTGTCGACGTGTGCCACCGCTTTGTCCATGCTTGGGGCATTCTCGAATTCCCGGTCCTTATAGATCCGCTCCTCGATGAATATCTTTTCAAGTGAGGCAAACAGCAAGGCCTCCTGCTTCTCACCCTTTTCAATCTCTAGTTCCCTGCGGAGGTAATGCCGCGTGTTATCAACTGAGACCCGCAACACATCACTCACTGTCAGGAAGTGAGGTTTGTCCTCATCGATCACACAGCAGTTGGGAGAGATACTGATTTCACAATCCGTGAAAGCATAAAGTGCGTCGATCGTCTTGTCGGATGAGACACCCGGCGCCAGTTGCACCTGTATCTCCACATTCTGCGCGGTGATATCATCCACCTTCCTGATCTTGATCTTTCCTTTCTCATTGGCTTTGAGGATCGAATCGACCACGCTGGCGGTGGTTCGGCCATAGGGTATATCTTTTATTACCAGTGTTTTATTGTCGAGTTTCTGAATGGTAGCCCGCACTTTCACCGATCCGCCGCGCTCACCATCGTTATATTTCTCCACATCAATGTAACCACCTGTCTGAAAATCGGGATAGAGCTTGAACGTTTTCTCCTGCAGATAAGCGATGGCCGCATCGCACAACTCGTTGAAGTTATGCGGCAGGATCTTGGAAGAGAGTCCCACGGCAATACCCTCGGCACCTTGTGCCAGCAGGAGAGGAAATTTGGCAGGAAGGGTGACCGGCTCTTTGTTTCTCCCGTCATAAGATGGCTTCCACTCAGTGGTCTTGGGGTTGAACAGCACCTCGAGGGCGAATTTTGAGAGTCGTGCTTCGATATAGCGGGGAGCGGCAGCTCCGTCGCCGGTGAGAATGTTACCCCAGTTACCCTGGGTATCAACCAGCAGATCCTTTTGTCCCAGCTGCACCAGCGCATCGCCAATGGAGGCGTCGCCATGGGGGTGGTACTGCATGGTGGTACCGATGATGTTGGCTACCTTGTTAAAGCGTCCGTCATCCATCCGTTTCATGGCATGGAGGATGCGTCGCTGCACCGGCTTCAACCCGTCGGAGATGTGTGGCACGGCACGTTCCAAAATGACGTAGGAAGCATAGTCGAGAAACCAGTTCTGGTACATCTTTGAAAGATTGAGTGAGCTGTCTTCGCTCAGACGTACCGGAACCTTGGAGCTGCCGGATATGATTCTGCCGGTAAGATCGGGGTCAGCCTCCTCCATGGCATCATTGTTGTCTTTGATATCGTCGTCGTTCGTTTCTTTAGAAGACATAGATCTATAATATATGAAAAATAGGGACCCCCTACAATTAAGTTGGGAGCCATGGTGAAATGATCAATAAAAATTGTCCAAAGATACGCAAATTGAGGATAAAATCAAAAGTAAAAATGATAGTGGCTAAACTACTTTTGTGGAAAACTGTTTAATCATTGGCGTTATTCCATCATGCCAATCATTTTTTTTGATACATTTGTCTTGCACAAGCCATCATCAAAATGATCAACCATATCGGTATCAAATCCTTAGCAAAAAAAAACAAAATGAAACAGAAACGATCACTCACAACACTCCAAATCACCTTTACCCTGCTCCTGACGGGCATATTGGCTTCATCCTGCGGCAGTGTTCCCTTTACCGGGCGACGTCAGTTGCAACTGGTTTCTAACGACGAAGTAATAGCCCTTAGCCTGCAACAGTATCAGGATTTCATGCGCAGTGCAACAGTAGAGAGCGGCACAGCAGATGCACAAATGGTCAACCGCATCGGCACCCGTATAGCCAAGGCGGTAGAGACATTCTACACCAACAACGGTTATCAATCCGAGCTGGAAAACTTTGCGTGGGAGTTCAACCTGGTGAAAGAAAACAGTGTCAACGCCTTTGCCATGCCGGGAGGGAAAGTTGTCATCTACACGGGACTGCTGCCGGTGACCGGTACGGAGGATGCGTTGGCTGTGGTGATTGGTCATGAGATTGCGCATGTCATTGCCCGCCACTCCAACGAACGACTGAGCCAGCAGATTGCCCTACAATATGGGGGTAGCATAGCAGAAGGACTTCTCGGCAACTCTCAGGCGATGCAACAGCTGGGCAGCACCGTTTTTGGACTGGGTGCCCAATATGGGGTGATGATGCCCTATGCACGCAAACAGGAGTATGAAGCCGATGAGATCGGGTTGATCCTGATGGCCATGGCAGGCTATGACCCACAGGTGGCAGTACCCTTCTGGGAGAGGATGGCCCAGAGCTCTCAGAGTGGGTCCATCCCTGAGTTCCTAAGCACACACCCCACCGACAGTAAACGTATAGCTCACATCACGGAGATCATGCCACAGGTACTCACCTACTATAAAGGGCCAGGTGTACAGAATAACATCACAACGCCGATTGAGACCAAAGCGGAAGTACCGGTAAAAAATGATGTACGAAAAGCCAGGACTTCAGAGGAGTGGTCGTTCTGAATCACGATTGGTGGGAAAGGCCCAGCAAGGTGAAAGAGATGGCAGTTGAGCATCGCTCTTACCTCCTCAATCGGTTGAGCGATCTCACCAATGCTTCATCGGCTCCAATTCTCCGGATGGCAAGGATGGTCAGGATAATGGCAATCACTGGCATGATGATCCCCACTCCCACACGCTGGAAATGCAGGTTATCCACGGCATTGATCTGATAGAGCACAAATCCGAAAAAGATGTAAAATCCCACCATCACCACCGTGTTAAAGATCGATAGCCTGATCTGTAACATCCTCTTTTTGTAGAGGAAAAGGGTCACCAGCGAAAGCAGGGAGCTGATGGCTCCTATCACAAAAAGGCCCCAGGTGGAATCGGAGAGTGATCCGTTGAGGTAGATCCCCATTGCTTCGAAGAGCACCTCATCCCCATTGTAGGTAAAGGTAGCCAGGGGGGTAACCGAAGCCGTCAGCATGGCTGCAGCTGCCATTAGCAAAAAAAGTGATTGTATCCGTTGCAACATAACTTCAGAACAGCTCTTTCTCCTTGGCCGGATTACGATAGAAGATCAGCCCCTCTTTCCACTCTTCGATCGCCATCAATGAGGGTTTGGGCAGCTTTTCGTAAAAACGGGAAATCTCAATCTGTTCATGGTTTTCAAACACCTCCTCCAGATTGTCGCTGTATGAAGCAAATTCCTGAAGTTTGGTATCTAGGTCGCGCTTCATCTCAATAGCGAGCTGGTTGGCTCTTTTGCTGATGATACGAACCATCTCGTATACATTGCCTACCGGTTCAGCCAACTTCATCACATCAAGGGTTTCCGTGTTTGTGCTTGCAGCAATTTTTCTATAATCCATTGTATTTTATTATCTTAAGTATTTTTTTTAAATCTCATCAATCTGTGGGCAACAGATTAATTGTCTCCATAGCCTCCTTGTAATAACGGTCGGATTCATCCTTGTATTTCCCCTCGGGAAAGGTGTTGGAGTAATTGAAATACTCATCCACCACCATGCGGAAGCGCTCTGGCTTCGTCTTCAATGTGCTACGCTGAGCATATTCGTAACGGGCACGAAGAATGGTCATCTGAAAATCTTCCAGGTATTTGGAGTAGGGATAACTCTTCATCGCTTCTCTGGCAGTGATCACCGCAGCCTCATAGTTATTGCCCATGTAGTTGCCAAGGTTAAGGTAGAGCCGTGCTGCAAGTAACTCCTTGTAGGCAAGCTTCTCCTGCAGCTCAAAAAGATAGTTTTTGGCCTGCTCGGCACGTTCAGTTTGTGGATATCTCTCAATGTATTTCTGAAACTCTACGATGGCCCTATAGGTCTTTGTCTGATCCAGTCGCGGATCAGGTGAATCGAGGTACATTCCGTAAGCTGAGTAGAAGAGTGCCGCCTCTGCATATTCACCATTGGGATAGCTGTTGTAGTAAGTGGTAAACACCTCTGTGGCGGAATAGTAATCGCGGGCATTGTAATGGCTTTGTGCCAGCAGGTAGAGTGACTCTTCAGCCTGTGCAGTACCTTTCATAAAGGTGACCAGTTCTTCGAGCAGCGTGATGGACCGGTTGTATTTCCCTTCCTCGAAATACTTTTTCGCATAGGCATATTTCAGGTCTCTGTCTGTACTTTTCAGGATCTTGTTGTACTCACTACAGGAACTCAACACCAAAACGATCAGTAAAAAGTAGAATGGTTTTATTCTCATCTTGTTTCAAGTCGGGTTTAGCGTACAAATTTACGCATTCTTTCTTATTTTCCGAAAAGGGATTCGCTATTTTATTCAATTTTAGGATTTGATCGCAGCGAATTTGAGAATGCTATCCACATGTCTGCGGTCGTTGGCCAGCTTCGGCACTTTGTTCTGTCCACCCGTTTTTTTCCGTTGTTTCATCCATTCATAGAAGAGCCCCTGCTCCATCACTCTAACCACTGGAGGATTCAGCGAAAGGTTATAGGATCGTTTTGCCTCGTAATCGGAGTTGAGCCTCTTCAGGCTCTCATCAAGCTTCTCGGTAAAGAGCAGCAGGTCGGCTGGCGCTGTTTCAAATTCTATCAGCCATTCATGTGCTCCGTTGTTATGGTCATCGAAGAAAATAGGAGCGGCGGTATACTCGGTGATTTTGGCACCGGTAAGGCGACACGCTTCATCCAGTGCTCTGTCGGCATTGTCTACGATCAGTTCCTCTCCGAAAGCATTGATGAACTGCTTGGTACGCCCGGTCAACCTAAACAGGTAGGGATTGGTGGAAGTAAACTCAACCGTATCCCCAATTTTGTAGCGCCAGAGACCACCACTGGTGGAGATCACCATCGCGTATTGCTTACCTTTTTCCACACTGCTCAAGGGGACCGTTCCGGGATGTTCCTGATCCCACTCCCCTGCCGGAATAAACTCATAATAGACCTCGTTGTCGAGCAACAACAACATATCTTTCGAGTCGGGAGCATATTGCACCCCAAAGAAACCCTCCGATGCATTGTAGGTCTCCCAGTAGCGCATCCGTTCCATGGGGATCAGTTTTTCATATTGTTCCTGAAAAGGGATGAAGCTAACCCCTCCATGAAAGAAGACCTCCAGGTTGGGCCATATATCAGGTATGGAACGTCCGCTGTCAGCAACGATTTTTTTGAGCAGAACAAGCATCCAGGAGGGTACACCTACAAAAGATCGGATATCGGTTCGCATGGCATAATGGGCCAGCTTTTGCAGCTTCTCCTCCCAGTCGGGCAGCAGCGCAATCTTCTCCGGTGTTCGCCGTCGCCGGACCGCTGCGGGCAGGTTCATCATCAGAATAGCTGAGATATCGCCGGTGTATATTCCATCACCGATGCGGTTGATCTGCTGACTGCCACCCAACACGAGTGATTTACCAAGAACAAAGGATGTGTCAGGGTAATGATGCGCATAGATGCCCAACATATGGTATCCGGCACGGTAGTTGCCATTTTTTAACGATTCATGTGTTACCGGAATATATTTGCTTTTATCCTGAGTGGTGCCTGACGACATGGCAAACCATCTGACAGGTGTATCCCACAACACATCTTTTTGTTTCTCCACAATGATACGATCCAGATAGGGACGGAGATGCTCATAGGTTGTCACAGGGACCAATGAGCGAAATGAGTCTTCATCCCTGACTTGCGCAAAATGATGTTTCTTTCCGTAGTAGGTGCGACAGCCGTGCTCCAACAAATATTCAAAGGTCCGTTGTTGTGTGCCGCAGGGATCTTTTACAAACGCTTCCACAGGTTTGTAATAGGTGCTGATGATCGATCGTGCTATTTTTTGAATCATTCTTTCATACTGTTGCGTCACAAAGGTAGTAACTTGTCACCTAATTGGAACAGAACCGTGAAATCATTGAGAAAAAGATGCAAATTGATTAGCCAATGCGACTGATTTTGTGCAGCCTCTCCTCATCAATGATTTTGATTTTTCTTCCATCAATGGTAATGATACGCTCATTCACGAAGTTGGAGAGGGTACGGATTGCATTGGAGGTGGTCATGTTGGAGAGATTTGCCAGGTCTTCTCTGGCCAGATAGATGTTGATGGTAGCGCCATCCTCTTCCAGACCATAAGTTTCTTTGAGAAAAAGAAGCGATTCTGCCAACCGACCCCGCACATGCTTTTGGGTTAAGTTGACAACCCGTTGATCAGCGATACCCAGGTCAATTGATAACATCCGGATAAAAAAGAGCGCCAACTCACCATTGTTGCGCAGAAACTGTTCAATGAGCTCCATCGGGATCTTGCAAACAGTACATGGCTCAAAGGCCGACGCTGCGGTGACATAAGGCTCCCGCGCGAAATAAGCCCTGTAACCAAAATATTGTATAGGGCGTATGATACGAATGATCTGACTTCTGCCCCCTACCCCGCTTCTGAAAATCTTCACCTTACCCTTAAAAAGAATCATCAGATCTTTTGGATTCTCATCTTCCAGGTAGATTAGCTCATTTTTCTTGAAATGGACAAAACGTGCGTTTCTGCGCAACTGATCACGTTCAGCTGCGGTCAACATTCTCCATAAATCAGGTAATGAGGAGGATATATCCACTGTTATTTCTTCTTCCTTCACTTAATCCAGTGTTGTAGAACTATGTTCTAAAACACAAATATATAAAATATTTAATCAGAATGTTACAAAATAAATAAGATTTTTTATTTCCTCTCTCTTTTGCTCTGCAATTCTCACATCTTTTGGTTAATTTTCCGACAGAGCACTGTTTTTTTTTCTTGCAGGTGAAAAAAAAATGTAAGTTTGTAATCTGAATGAAGAGAGCTGTCACCATACTGATATTATTGCAGTTCATTGCTACTGAAAACTGTTTCGCATTTTCATCCAGTCTGCCGACAGATACGATTCTGAACAGAGCAATGAGTGCTGCAGAAAAATACAACGAGCTGGTGGAAAACTACACAGCCGAAGTATATGTGCGCTCCTATGTAGAAACCCTTCGGAAGAACTTTCTCTACAAATACACCCACCTGATACCCCATTTTGTGCTACATGATCCGGACAATGATGATGCGCTGATCGAGACCATCAGTGATTTGCGTTATGAATACCCAAACACCTACGTACAGGATATCCGGCACGTAACCGGTACGCTTACCAAAAAAAAGGATATCGACCTGATTCCCTTTGAGCTGCTCAACATCAACATCTACGGAGAAACAACCAACGATGAAAGCCTCTTCATGCCCATCCGCTTCAGCACGGCGAAATATTACCGTTACAAGCTCTATCAGTCATTCACCAACAACAATAAGGAGTATTACAACATCCACTTTGAACCCATTTATGAGAACCCGAAACTTTTAAAAGGTTCCTTTATCGTGGAGAGAGGAACATGGCGTGTCATATTTTTCCGTGGAGAAGGGCTGGATATCTTCTCCGATTTTACTTTTGAGATGACCATGGGTGATGAGTGGGTAACCAACTACCTCCCGGTGAGCATCACTATCTATCAGACGTCCACCTACTTGGGGAATGTACTGGCCAGCAGACATCTTGCCAAGATCAACTACAAGAAAATAGCCTTGCGACAATTTCAGCAACCAAAACGGTCACTCAACCTCAGCAACTCCTATAAGGTGCGACTCGACTCCGTACCGTTGCGCAGCGATTCTCTCTTCTGGGAAAAGATACGACCCATTCCACTACAAGCCAGAGAAATGGATGTGCTTGAGCGCTACCAACGTCAGCAGCGCATCCGGGAAGAACAAAAAAAGGCAGATGACTCGCTGGGTAACAACCATGTGGCGCAAGAAATGGCACAACGGATGGTGGTTAACTCCAGTTACAGCTACAAATCGTCCCGCTTCGGGTACTCCGGATTGCTCAATCCACTGATGCTCGGCTACAGCTCCTACGATGGGGTTACCTACGGTCAGAGGCTCTCTTATACAGCTGATCTGAAGCGCAGTCGCAACCTCCAGATCAACGCTTTCGCAGGTTACATGTTTCGCAGAAAAGAGTTTTTCACCGATCTAACCACCACCTTTAACTATGAGCCTTTACGAATGGGAAGTGCCACCTTCTCCATCGGTAATGGAAATCCTACCTACAGCTCTCTCTTCGTTGATGAGATTCGCGAGCGACTGAAGAACCAGGATCTCACATTCGACGATATCTCAGTGAACTACTACAAGGATTACTACCTCAAGCTCTTCAACACCTTCGAGCCCACCAACGGACTGTTGTTACAGATGGGTGTGGACTACCATATCCGTGAGAGCAAAAGCAACGAAGTGATGTTACGTTCATTGCCCCCTGAAAGAGATCCTGTTGAGCACCTCTTTGGCACCAAGCGATCGTTTGCCCCTTTTATACGGGTCAGCTGGACCCCGGAACAATATTACCGTTACGAGGGGCAACAAAAGATCTATGTCCGCTCCGATTATCCCACCTTCAAGGTTGAGTTCTCCCGAAGTCTGTTGGATGTGCTGGGCAGCACCTCTCAGTATAACCGAATCGAACTGGATGTCAACCAAAAGATTGACTTCGGGCTGATGCACTCATTCCAATACCACGTTGGCGCGGGCACGTTCATCAACCAGGAGACCGAATATTTCGCCGATTTTGTCTATTTCTCCAAGAACAATTTCCCGGAGAACTGCGACGATGGACTGGGTGGAAATTTCAACCTGCTGAGTAGAGATCTCTACAATGCATCAGATTCCTACCTGCAGGCCCATATCATGTTGGAATCACCGTTTCTGATCCTGAAAAACATCCCCTTTATCTCCGAATTTGCCGACAAGGAGCGGCTCTATCTGAGTCAGCTCCACACACCTCAGATCAAGTCATACACTGAACTGGGTTACGGTATTGGGAATCGTTTTTTCAATGCCGGTCTCTTCGCCTCTTTTCATAAAACCCACTTTGAAGAGATCGGCGTGCGGGCTGCTTTAGGGTTTTGACATCTGTATGGAGACCCATTTTTTCTGCTGCCTACCCCCCACTCAGCAGAGCGCTCATATAGGCAAAACTTTTAGAAAAATCCTTACCTTTGTACAAAAGAACTGTTTTATGATCCGATTTCCCAATGCAAAGATCAATCTGGGGTTACATGTCACAGCCCGCAGGGAGGACGGGTACCACGATCTGGAAACGATCTTTTACCCAATAGAACTGAGAGATGCACTGGAGATCATTCCTTTACCTGAGGGGAGCATACCCGGAGAGGAGAATCCATACCGGCTCTTTCAGACAGGTATCTCCCTGAGAGGTGATGAGGATGAGAACCTGGTGGTCAAGGCCTGGAAAATGATTGCGCGGGAGAAAAAGTTACCTCCCATTGAGATCCATCTTCTTAAAAGAATACCGTTCGGTGCCGGTTTGGGTGGCGGCTCTTCCGATGCAGTGGCCATGTTACAACTACTTAACAACACCTTTGCACTGGGGTACAGTGAAGCAGAACTGGCATCACGTGCGGCCCGACTGGGAGCAGATTGTCCCTTTTTTATCATCAACCGCCCTGCCCTGGCCACCGGTATAGGTGAGATCCTGGAGCCGGTGGAAGTGGATTTGAGTCACCTGACCATGGTACTGGTAAAGCCGGATCTTTGGATTTCTACCGCTGAAGCCTATTCATTGATCAGGCCCAAAAAGCCTGAACAGTCACTCAGGGAGATCATTTCCTTGCCTATTTCAGACTGGAAAGAGCGTTTGAAAAATGATTTCGAGACCGCTCTTTTCAAAAAATTTCCCGAAATTTGGCAGATCAAACAGCAGCTCTACGAGCAAGGTGCAGTTTATTCCTCCATGAGTGGTTCGGGTTCAGCGGTTTATGGCCTGTTCGAAGAAACGCCCGATCTGAAAGGCCTCTTCAACAACCATTTCGTATGGATGAATAAGTTGCAAGCTGACAGTTGACAAAATTGTACAAATATATGAACAAACGTTTTAGAAGATGCTTCTTAATGCTACTGATACTTGGTGGAAGCATTCAGGCTCAAACGGTATTCTCACCGGCAGAGCTCCCCTCTTTCGGGCCCATCCCTGTAACAAAACCGGTGTTACTGGACAGCATCAATCTCAGTGACAAACCCTACTCGGATGAGTTGCTGTTATCCACCACCATCAATTTCCCGGCACCTGAAAAATTTACCGGCAGGGCACAACCAGATACAATGGGTTACTTCCGGTTGCCGAAACCCACACAGGGCAGGGCTTTTCAACTGGTCTCCTTTCATTTGTCGGGTGACCGGTATGGAAAGGCCAGGATCACCGTTACCTCACCCAACCCGCTGGAGCTCTGGATCGACAACGTGAAAAGAGCCACCAAACAAGCCGCTGATGACAGTCTCCACCTCTCCGGATCGGTAGATGCGGTATTGAATGGCTTCACCAACAACAGCCGTGTGATCATTAAAATGCTTGCCTCATCTGATGACCCACACGATGTGATGGTAAAAATTGGTGTACGGCCGGAAGAGGGCGACTCGCTTTTGCTATTCACTTTCAACAATCAGAACAAACGACGGATCGATATCAAAGACATCCTTGAGGGAAATCGGATAAACAACTCCTCCATCTCCCCAAGCGGCCGTTTTGTGCTGCTGTCTCTGCGTGAAACGCTGCCGGGAGGGGCACCCCGCACTCATACGCAGATATACGACAACCAGCAAAAACGAATCATCTTTTCAGAGCCGATGAGCCGTCAGCAACTGGGCTGGATGCCCAAATCAGACCTGCTTTACTATGTGGGTGACAAGGAGGAAGGACGGACTTTCTATACCCTTGATCCGCTCACCCTGGAGACGACGATCAGGGCAGAAAACCTGCCCAAGGAAAACTTCTTTGTTGCGCCGGATGAACAATCACTCTTTTACTCAACCAAAGAGACCCTTACAATCAGCAACCCCGGTGGATTGAAACGGCTGATCGGTATTGACGATCGTCAGTCGCAATACCGCGAACGGTCATACCTCTACCGCTACTTCTTTGAGACTGGACTTACACAGCAGCTCACCTTTGGCAGGCAGTCGGCATCACTCAACGATGTGAGCAACGACATGCAATACCTGCTTTTTTCGGTATCGGAAGAAGATCTCTCCCAGCGTCCCTTTCGTACCAGCACCCTCTATCGGTTGAACTTGGAAACCATGGAGAGCGATACCATCTGGAAAGATCAGCGATATGCCTACTCTGCACAATTTTCTCCCGATGGCCGGCAACTGCTGATCCATGGTGCCCCTGAGGCCTTCAACGGCATTGGCTTGAACATCAAGCCGGAACAGATTGCCAACAGCTACGACACCCAATCGTTTGTCATGCAGCTTGAAAACAGAGAGGTGATTCCGGTTACCAAAACATTTGATCCAACCATCAGCGCGCAGGAGTGGAACCCGCTGGATAACAACATCTATTACCGCGTTGAGGAGGGTGACAGGGTTAACATATACCGTTATACAACCCGCAATGCATCCTTTAAGAAACTGCCGCTCAAGGAGGAGGTGATCCGTTCCTTCAACATTGCCAGGAACGCACTCTGGGCCACCTATACCGGTCAGAGCAGCTCCAACTCCACCCGTTGTTACCTGCTCAATCTCAAAACGCTCGAATCAACGCTTATCAGTGATCCCTATGCCGAGAGGCTCGATCAGCTGCAACTGGGTGAGGTAAAGGAGTGGCACTTCACCAGTTCCTTTGGTGACCAGATTGAAGGACGCTACTATCTGCCACCGCATTTCGATCCCCAAAGAAAATATCCCCTGATAGTCTATTACTACGGCGGTACCAGCCCCACCAGCCGCGTTTTTGAGAGCACCTATCCACTGCATGTCTATGCCGCCCAGGATTACGTGGTTTACACACTGCAACCCAGTGGGACCACCGGTTACGGGCAGGAGTTCTCGGCACGTCATGTGAACGCATGGGGGAAGCAGACAGCAGAAGAGATCATAGAGGGGGTAAAAGCATTTGTGGCAGCCCATCCATTCGTTGACAGTTCCAAAATTGGCAATATAGGGGCCTCCTACGGTGGGTTCATGACGCAGTACCTGATTACCCAAACCGATCTGTTCACCGCCTCGGTATCGCATGCCGGCATCAGCAACATCACCAGTTACTGGGGTGAAGGTTACTGGGGCTACTCCTACAGTGCCGGTGCCAGTGCCGGAAGCTATCCCTGGAACAATCCGCGCCTCTACGTGGAACAAAGCCCGCTGTTTCATGCCGATAAAATAACAACGCCGCTCTTGTTGCTTCATGGTACAGCAGACACCAATGTGCCCATCGGGGAAAGCATTCAAATGTACACGGCACTGAAACTGCTAAACAAGCCGGTGGAGTTTATCCAGGTAGAGGGTGAGAATCATGCCATATATGATTACCAGAAGCGAATTTCATGGAACCATGCCATCTATGCCTGGTTTGCCAAATGGTTGAAGGATGATCCCCGATGGTGGAACTCAATGTTCCCGGAGAAATAGGAATGACGACTTGTATTTTGTTTCGTAAAGGACTTAAAAGATGGATGTAGAAAAAATTTGCAACGACGTAAAACTGCTTGCCCGCACTACGGGGGAATATCTGAAAGCCGGGCAGGCAACACTCAGAAAAAAAGACATAGAGCTGAAAGGTACCCGTAATTATGTGACATACATTGATAAGGAAGCTGAACAGAGACTGGTGGAAGGACTGGGAAAGTTGCTCCCGGAAGCAGGATTCCTGACCGAAGAGAATACCGTGGAATTTATACAAAAAGAATTCACCTGGGTCATCGATCCACTGGACGGCACAACCAATTATGTACATGGCGACACGCCCTATTCGGTGAGCATCGCACTGATGAGCGGAAGGAAGGTGATCCTGGGAGTGGTATTTGATCCCGTCGCTGATCAGATGTTCTATGCCACAGAAAGAGGAAAGGCATTTCTCAACGACATCTCATTACAGGTAAGTACACAGGCAACGCTGGAGAACGGATACATCGGATTCGGCATTCCATACACTCTGGACAAGAAAGGAGAACAGATCCTTCAACGTGCGATGAAACAGTTCCGGAACTGCAGCTTTCGCATCAAAGGATCGGCTGCACTGGAGATTTGTTATGTAGCGGCAGGCATCAGTGACACCTACTTCCACTCAGGGTTATCGCCCTGGGATGTGGCTGCGGGTGCATTTATCCTGGAGTGTGCCGGAGGAAAATGTACCGATTTCACAGGGGGTGACCATTACATTTTCGGAAAAGAGCTGGTGGCCTCCAACGGTGCCATTCACCAGCAGATCATGGAATCAATTATTCAGGGTACGTAATGGCCAATCAGAACCTCCTCATTGCTTTGCTGCCGACGCTGGAAACGGCACGTGTCCATTATCGATTTGGTAGCAGGAATGGCAGTAATGGCAATGAGCCTCTTTCTGTTCATATAATTAAACAAAAAAAAGTATCTTTGCTTTTCATTGTGCAAATAGAGGGTAGACCCCATGAAAAATTAATCAACACGTACGATAATGGAAACAGATTTAAAACAAATAGGCGAACGCATCAAGGGATTACGCGAAGCGCTCGGTTTTTCCCCCGGCGAGATGGCACACAGGCTGGAGGTGGATGAAGATGTGTATCTGCAATATGAAGCAGGTGAAAGAGATATCTCTATCTCCTTTTTGCAGCGTATTGAAAGAGAGTTCAATGTAGACCTGGCTACCCTGATGTTCGGTACCGAGCCTAAGATGAACTCCTACTTTATTACCCGGAAAGACAAGGGGGTAAGCGTGGAGAGAGTTTCGGCCTACAAATACCAGTCGCTCACAGCGGGATTTACCAACAATGTGGCCGAAGTATTCGTGGTGACCGTTGAACCCAAGCCGAAGGAAACCGATTTCTTCCAAAACATCCATGCCGGACAGGAATTCAACATGGTACTGGAAGGAAGCATGATGTTGAACATAAACGGTAAAAATCTGATCCTTAACGAAGGCGACAGCATCTATTTTGATTCATCCCTTCCGCACGGCATGAAAGCGCTCAACGAGAAGCCGGTAAAATTTCTCGCCGTGATTTTATACCCATAAGCATAATGATTGTTTGATAATTGGTTATCATGATAGAAAAATTTGTAAAGAAAACATCATTCGCATCCCATCAGGATTTCATCGATAATTTTGACATTATCGTGCCGGATCATTTTAATTTTGCCTATGATGTGGTGGATGAATGGGCCAGGACCCATCCCGATAAACAGGCCCTTTGCTGGACAAACGACAAAGGGGCACACCGCAACCTCACTTTCGGAGAACTGAAAATCCTTTCCGACAAAACAGCTTCCTTCTTTCAATCGCTGGGCATCGGAAAAGGAGACATGGTCATGCTCATCCTCAAAAGAAACCTCGAGTTTTGGCAGAGTATCCTGGCGCTGCACAAGATTGGCGCCGTGGCAATACCGGCAACTCACCTGCTGACCGACAAGGACATCATTTACCGCAACAATGCAGCAGCTATAAAAACCATTGTCGCTACGGAGGATGAGCAGCTGATCGCGCACGTGGATCTTGCCATGTCACAATCACCCACGGTAAAGCATCGCATCCTGGTCGGAGAGACTGCTCCGGAAGGATGGATCGATTTCCACCGGGGGGTGGAGGAAGCACCGTCATTTGTAAAACCGGAAAAGGTGAATTCCAATGAGGAGATCATGCTCCTCTATTTCACTTCGGGCACTACCGGACAGCCCAAGATGGTCATCCACGATTTCACGTACCCCCTCGGGCACATCATTACGGCCAAATACTGGCATAACCTGCACGAAAACAGCAAACATCTCACTGTGGCTGACACCGGATGGGCAAAAGCAGTGTGGGGAAAGTTGTACGGGCAATGGATCGCAGGTGCTTGTGTGTTCGTATATGATTTCGATGGGCGCTTTATTCCCGATGACATGCTCCGCATGATTTCGACTTACAAAGTTACTTCGTTCTGTGCTCCTCCCACCATCTATCGCTTTCTTATCCGTGAGGATCTGAGCAAGTACGATCTGTCGTCACTGGAATATTGTACCACGGCCGGGGAAGCGCTCAACCCATCGGTATTTGAAACATTCTACAAACTGACCGGCATTAAGATAATGGAAGCATTCGGCCAGACCGAAACGATACCTTCCATTATCACCTTTCCCTGGATGGAACCTAAGCC
Source organism: Porphyromonadaceae bacterium (assembly GCA_003517675.1). Taxonomy (GTDB): domain Bacteria; phylum Bacteroidota; class Bacteroidia; order Bacteroidales; family Dysgonomonadaceae; genus Proteiniphilum. The sequence continues at coordinate 29,802 of DPAC01000043.1, forward strand.
GGGCTCCATGGGCGTTCCCAATCCGTTATACAAGATGGATCTGCTCACTCACGACGGGCGATCTGCCGAAGAGGGGGAACAGGGAGAGATTGTCATCAATACCGGTGAAAAACGGCCCTTGTCTTTATTCATGGGATACTACCGCGATGAGAAGCTCACGGAACAGGTATGGGCCAACCATGTGTATCATACGGGCGATATGGCCTGGCGCGATGAAGAGGGTTACTACTGGTTCGTAGGGCGCACCGATGATGTGATCAAGAGCTCCGGCTACCGCATCGGTCCTTTCGAAGTGGAAAGTGCCGTGATGACGCATCCCGCGGTGGTAGAGTGTGCCATCACCGGTGTCCCCGACGAAATCCGCGGGCAGGTGATCAAAGCCACCATCGTGCTGGCAGAAAAGTATAAAACGAGAGCAGGCGATGAGCTGGCCACCGAAATTCAGGAACATGTGAAAAAAGTGACCGCTCCCTATAAATACCCGCGGGTAATTGAGTTCGTAGATGAACTGCCGAAGACCATCAGTGGCAAAATACGCAGGGTAGAGCTCAGGGAAAAAAATAATCAGTAGCAAGAAGTGATTACAATAATACTGATTGCTGAAAGCTGAGTGCTCAATGCGGATTGCTGAAATTGAACAGAAACATGATTTACTTGTTTATCTCTTTATATAAGTTATCGGAACTACCATAAAGTTTTTCAATAATATGAAACGAGCGTACGTATTCCCCGGTCAGGGAGCCCAGTTTGTGGGTATGGGAAAAGAGTTATATGATACCTTACCCTTGGCAAAGGAGCTTTTCGAGCAAGCAAACAGGATACTGGGTTTCCGGATTACAGACCTGATGTTTGCAGGAACCGATGAAGATCTTCGTCAGACAAAGGTAACACAGCCGGCCATCTTCCTGCACTCGGTGATCCTGGCAAAGACCCTGGGAGAAGAATTCAGGCCCGATATGACTGCCGGGCATTCGCTGGGTGAGTTCTCCGCCCTGGTTGCAGCCGGAGCATTGTCGTTTGAAGACGGGTTAAAGCTGGTCTTTGCCCGTGCAATGGCCATGCAGAAAGCCTGTGAAGCGAATCCGTCGACCATGGCTGCCATTCTGGGGCTCCACGACGAGAAAGTGGAAGAGATCTGCGCTTCCATCGACGAGGTGGTGGTGGCAGCCAACTACAACTGCCCCGGGCAGATTGTGATCTCCGGATCAATGAGCGGCATCAACAAAGCATGTGAACGGATGAAAGAAGCCGGAGCCAAGCGTGCTCTTCCGCTTAAGGTGGGAGGCGCCTTTCACTCTCCGCTCATGGAGCCGGCAAGGGTTGAACTGATGGAAGCGATTGAAGCAACTGCGATATCGGTACCTGTTTGTCCTGTATACCAAAATGTCTCCACTGTGGGAGAAACCGATCCGGCAACCATCAAGAAAAATCTTATAGCGCAGCTCACCTCTCCCGTGAAATGGACACAGTCGGTACAGCAAATGATTGCCGACGGCGCCACCGAGTTTGTGGAGCTGGGGCCGGGCAATGTGCTTCAGGGATTGATCAACAAGATCAACAAGGCAGTTGCCGTCTCCGGCAAACAATAGAGATAGAATTCCGTCAGGAATGGAGAATTAAGTTTTCTTGGTTTTCAATTGCTGGTGGGAACAAATTAAGGCGATACATTTGCCTGAAACAATTAAAATAGACTGATATGCAAAAAATTACCCTACTCATCACCTTGTTTCTGGTTACCATCATGCAGGGTTATGCCCAGGATGAAGAGTTTTTCAAGGCTCCCGATTACCGGCAGATTGAGCGCAACGTGAAGGAACCTGCTTCCTCCTACTACTATCCGAAGCTTATGGATAAGTATCTGAACAGCGAAGAGGCCATGACCCCCGAGGAGGGAAGGCACCTCTACTTCGGCTATGTCTTTCAGCCAAACTACATTCCCACTGATACATCTCGCTACAACAAGCTGCTGGCCGATGTGCTGAGCAGTCAGTCCATCTCGCCTGACGATTACTCACAGATTCTCCAGTACAGCGATGCCCTTCTCAAAGAGGATCCCTTCAATCTGCGGGCACTCAATGCCCAGATGCTGGTCTATGCGCAGCAAGACAACAGTGAGGCATACAAGGCGGCGGCCCGTAAGCGGCGGATCATACAGGATGCCATCGTAGGCACTGGTGACGGCATGTCGGAAAAGACAGCCTTTTACGTGATCAAGGTGGCGCATGAGTATGACATTCTTCCTTTCCTGGGCTTCACCTTTGGCGGCGAAGACAAGATACTGAAAGGGCACAAGGTCAATTACCTTTCGTTGGGAAAGAATCGCTTCGGTGTGGAGCGGGTCTATTTCAATATCCAGCCGGTGTTTGAGCATATAAGTGCACACGGCGGCGGGAAGCTGTAAAAAGCCTCCAATTAAGGGAATCAAACAGGGCTTTCAACCGCAGTGTAAACGACTGCCGGATTTAAGCCCTGTCTGTTTATGTATCAGAACCACTTTTTCTTTTTAAAATACCAGAGCATGCCGGCTGCAATCAGCAGCATTACTCCCCAGACGATAAAATATCCGTGACGCAGGTGTAACTCAGGCATATTGTCGAAATTCATTCCGTAAACGCCTACAATAAAAGTAAGCGGGATGAAAATCACCGAAAAGACTGTCAGAAGTGCCATGATATCGTTCAACCGAGTGCTCATGGAGGAATGATAAATGTTCAACTCATCATACAGCAACTCACGGTAATAATCCAGCAGATCCACCGCCTGGTTTATATTGTCCTGCAGTTCTTTATAATGACTATTGTTTTTCGAAGTGATAAAGTCACTATCCAGTTTCACAAGGCTCATAATTATTTCCCTGGCAGGTTTTATAGAAAAAATCACTTATTTTGGTGATTGTCACAATAAAGTGAATTTTCAGATGGTAAACATACAAAAAAATCTTCTAAGGGTCTCCTTCATTGGCTACGAAATACAGACCCTGCAGGCAAAGTAATTGTTTTTTTTATTTGTCATATCTGGTGAAGTAGAAGCGAAGTCTGCCGGCCGGCTTCACAGTAAATCGAGCGGGCTTTTGATTTTTGATTGCACAATATCTGTAACATGCGTATAAATTTCAGTCGTATTCACCGATTTGTGCCCGAGTAGTTCCTGAATATACCTGATATCCGTACCATTCTCCAGCAGATGCGTGGCAAAGCTGTGACGCAGTGTATGAGGGGTCACCTTTTTGGTGATCCCCGCCTTTGATGCCGCATTTTTCACGATGGTCTGTACACTCTTTTCGGAGTAAAGCCCCCCACCCTGCCCCTCAAACAGGTACTCCGCAGGGTGATACACTTGGTAATAATGTCTCAGAGATTCCAGTAACAGGGGGGAGAGCATCACCACACGGTCCTTGCCCCCTTTGGCATTTCTGATCAGGATGATTTTGTTTTTCGAATCAATATCCGTCAGCTTCAGGTGAAGCAGTTCATTTAACCGCAATCCGCATCCGTATAACAGCTGGACAATACATTTGTGTTTCAGGTTGGTCACATTGTCCATTAATCGGACAATCTCCCTGGCTGTCAGGTACACAGGCAAACTTTTATTCTTCACACGCGGATAAAGATGTTTGATATTGAGTTGTCTATGGAACATGGATAGATAAAACTTGTCTATCGAAGCCACTATCAAACGCTGATAAGACGCTCCGATATGATGTTTTTCAATTTTCCAATAGATATATTTCTCGATATTCGTTTCCGTTACCTCCAGCGGGTGGCTGTATTTTTTTTCAGCCAGCTCCAGGAAACCCCTCACCGCACTCTTGTAGTTTTGAATTGAGTTGGGACTATATCGTTGTACAATCATCTTCCGCTCAAATTCGGCTATCAAATCGTCTGTTCTCATTGTTTCAGATTTTATGAAACATTCGTATATGCAAATATATAAAATATATCAAATTGAACGTAACAAACAAGAAAACAAAATCCTATAAAAATTAATTTTATTAAATCGATATCCATACACGAATGTTATAAATCTGATATTTACGAAAGTTGTATATTTATTGCGTAAATGACACGTTAGCGGTCATTGTAACAAGACGACAAAAGATAAGACTGATAAATAAATAATCAAAAGATAGAACAAGTGAATTATGGCAAAAAAATATAATTATGTAACTAAGCTTGACATCAAGTTTAACCATTTGGAAAGGATGGACATCTACCAAATGGTTAATGAATGCAAGGACAAGTGGTTTAACCAGTCACTAACCCAAGTTAATGAAAGTGTCGTGAGACTTGGAATTGTCGAAGGTGAATATCATTGGCATAAACACGACAATGACGATGAATTCTTCTATGTTATCCAAGGACAACTCCTGATTGACTTGGAAGACCAAACCATTGAATTAAACCCAAATCAGTGCGTGACTATTTCAAAAGGAGTAATGCATCGACCAAGAGCACCTAAAAAGACTGTTATGCTTATGATAGAAACAAATTCTATACAACCGACAGGAGATTAATTATGCACTTATAATGACTAAGTACTTTTAAGAACAGCCATTATGATTATTGAATACTTATCTAAGCCAACCTGCAATAACCGTTGGCGGACATTGTATCCAATACAAAAACAAGGAATTATTGATAATGAAGTGATTGACAATCCCTTTTATCAATCAAAAAAAAAAGAAAACATAATAATACAATAAAATAATGGATAATATTGAATTGATAAAATATATTGGTGCGGCTCTATCAACTTGGTTTGTGGGCTTTTTCCCTTACTTTGAGATTTACATTGCTGTTCCTGCTGGTTTTGCTGCAGGTTTAAATTGGTTTGATGCTTTTTTTTGGGCTTCATTGGGTAACTGGATGGTTATTCCTTTTATTGATTTTTTTTATCAATGGTTACATAAGTTTAATTTTATGAGAAAAATCCTTGATAAAAGTCAAAACGAAAAATGGAAAAAACGCATTGAAAATCACGGTGTGTGGTTTATTCTTTTCCTCACCCCTTTAGCAGGTGTTTGGACAATAGGAGTGATAGCAAAAGCTTTAAAGTATAATCGCACCAAACTATGGATTTATAGTGCGATAAGTGTTGGAGTAACTGGACTATTAATAGCATTATCAATAGAACTGGGTATCTCAATGATAGGATAATTTTTTAACTTCAATCGAATGTATTGCAAATATAATTTTGAAGGACTATAAACAAAACATAATGCAGCCAAATTTATGAAAAACAACGAACCGCTAACAAAGTGTATATGCCATAAGGGTTTAAGTGGGTATTCAAGCATTGTAGTCCGCTCAAACTTTCGTGTCGTTGGACAGGTAACTGCTCCGCAATCCCTTACGGCACATACACTCAACCGTTAGCGGTCAGCTTAGGACGACACTACACAGTTAACAAACAAAAAACTAAATGAGAGGTTACGGATACGGAAATACAATTAAATCCTTCAGTGAAATCAGCAGCTTTGATTTCACAAGACAACTTAGTGACAAAATCAAAAGTGAAATTGAGGGCAAGGGAAAAGAATACATTCTGGGCGTTGACGAAGAAGAATTTAAAGCATACTTAATTGACCAATACTCTTTAGAACCACTTGCCATTGACTACAACAGCGAAACAGTTGATGAACCGACAGTTTCAAAGGAATGGGTAGAGGACAGATTTTACAGAGAAAAATACCAAACCGAAGTTTTTAGTTTCACTATCAGATACAAATTCACTGGTTCAAGTGTGCTATTTAGAGTTCAGCCAAGCACTTGGACAATGACTTCCGCTGATATCTATGTCAACGAACAAAACAACACTGTTTCATTTAGCTTTAAACTATACAAAAAAGACCCCGAAGAATTTAAGAGAACTAAGAGTGACTATCAAAGAAGAGCATTTACAAACTTGGGGAATACAAATCAGGTTGCGACAAGCTGGATGCAATCCTTACCTGGGACAGTGAACTCATTATTTCAACAACAAAAAAATAAATACTTGCAAGAGAATGATTTCTTTGCAGCTATCAATGTAAAAGTTAACAAAGACACGACTTCTGTTTTTACTGCACCGACTATTAAAAAGAAAGTAATTCCGCAACCAACAGTTTCTAAACACAAAGAATTTTCCTCTGAGCCTATGATGGCAAAGGAAATGTATGACGATATTCTTAAAGTCATCTACGATCTAGGAAAAAGTATGGAGAAAAAGCCATCAACATACAAGGACAAAGACGAAGAAGGAATTAGAGACCAATTTCTATTAGTTTTAGAAACTCGTTATGATAGCACAACTGCAACTGGTGAAACATTTAATAGAGGTGGTAAAACCGACATTATTCTCAAGTATGCGAAGGACGGAAGCAACTTGTTTGTTGCTGAATGCAAATTTTGGCACGGTGCTTCTGAATATCACAAAGCAATCTCACAACTTTTTGACAGGTACTTAACTTGGCGTGACTCTAAAGCTGCATTGATGTTGTTTGTTACAAATAAAGATTTTACAAACGTTATTGACACGATTAAAAGGGAGACAGCAAACCACCCTTACTATTTGAAATCAGCAGGGACAAGGGGTGAGACATCTTTTAGTTTTCACTTTCATTTACCACAGGACAAAGACAAAATAGTATTCTTGGAAGTAATTGCATTTCACTATGACAAGTAACGACAGAAAAGAAAGCCGAACCGCTAACACGGTATATAAAACATTTGGCGGAAAGTGCTAATTTTAAGGGCAGTACATTTAATAAACTGTGCAACGGTTTGATAGGGAATCGCTTTGAAATGCCAAACGTTTCATATACCCATCCGTTAGGCAAAATATTAAGAGACAGAAACCATGATACTATACGGAACAAATTTGATAAAGAAAATACGGACAGAATTTGATAATGCAACAAATCGGATTTGGATTGCTGTTCCTTTTATTGGAGAATGGACTGCTGTAAAGAAAATTATGGGTACTAAATGGATTAGCAATAATAATCTAAATCTGAAAATACTCACAGACATTAGGAATGATGATTTTATTAATCCTGAGACCATTAAACAATTTTTACACAAAGGAGAAGTTAAAACGCTTACAGGATTACATGCAAAAATTTACATAATTGCTAATTCTGTTTTTATAACTTCTGCAAACCTGACAGGAACAGCATTTTCAAAAAGATATGAAATTTGTGAATATTTCATAATCACAGATAAACATGATATTCTAAACGTTTTTAATGAATGGTGGAATGAATCAAAAAATGTTGATAGTGACTGGCAACCAACTAAAAACAAGAATACGAAACAATCAGACAATGATGCTGGAAATATAGCGGGGTTGAAAAAACTCTGGAATTTACCTGAAAGTACAATAGCAGTCCGTAATTTCAAAGACTACCAAGACAATATTGTATTATATAATCACTTTTTGAAAATTTATAATACGGACACCGATAGACTTCTTTCAAAATTGACAAAATATCACGAATTAGACGCATTTCTCAATTATCTTTTTCATGAAGATGAAGACAAACCATCTCATGAATACCTTGAAAAGCAATTCCGTAAATTAACTGACAATCAAAGACTTTTAGAAGTCAAGAAATATAAAGCAAAGTTTAAAAAATGGTTAAAATCAAGACCAACATTTGAAGATTACAGAAAAGACAGAATTCTATCGGTTCAAAATAGACTGGACAATAAAAAAATTGCACAACTCAACGATAAATCACTAATCGAAGTCGTTGACACTTTACATACAATGAATAGTCATGCGTTGAATAGATTTAGATTTTTGAATCCACAAAACAATAAATTAGAAACAATTAAGGACTCATTTAATATCTTATTGCATGACAGCAGTCCGATTGAAGAAAGAATGGAAAAATGTAATGAGAATTTAAAATTCTTCGGAAAATCCTCAATAAGAGAATTAGTATCTTGGTATTATCCTGACAAATATCCAATAATGAATCGCAATTCAAACTGTGGACTAAAATTCTTTGGCTATGACATTGATACATATTGAGATAGAAAGAAATACTTTGCCTAACATCGTGTATAAAACATTGGGGTTTAGGTGGTTAAATCAAGCGTTCTGCCCCGCATCGGCGTTTGTGTCGGCGGATAGGAACGAAGCCCGCAACCCCCAACGTTTCATACACGCAACCGGTTGCCCAATATTAGAAAAACATCCTGCATATGAAAATTGACATTCACGTTCATACAAGAAAAATAAAAACAGGAGATGCTCCTACACGGAACATTGAAATGGAAAGATTTGTGGACATAATAAAAAATACGAATGTCAAAATCTTGGCTATTACCAACCATAACCATTTTGATTTAAAACAATTTGAGGAATTTAGAGATGGGGTTTCAGATCATTGTCAGATATGGCCAGGAATTGAACTGGATGTTTTAGAAAATGGTAAAAAGTCACACTTGATTGTAATTTGCAATCCAAAGAACTATAAAAAATTTAGCGTGGTTGTTAATGAAATTGTTAAAGACAATCACCCTGACACCTTTACAATTTCCCTTAAAGATATTGTAGATAAATTCGACCCTTTAGACAGTCTTTTTATTGCACACTATTTTGTCAAAAAGCCGAATTTGGGAGATGAGGAAATTTCAATTTTACACAACTCACTTTCTAACCCTAAACGATTATTGAAGGAGGCAACAAATTCCATTTCAACAGGAATTTATATTAGCCATGGACATAATTCAATTTATGGGTCAGATGTGCAAAATTGGGATAATTATAATGAAATATCTCAAACATTACCTGAATTAAGACTTCCAGTTGAAAGTTTCGAGCAATTCTGTTTACTGCTTGAAAAAGATGAAGCGACAATAAACACAATTTTAGACAAAAAAATGAAAGAGAGTATTGAAATTGCTCCTTTTACTGCTGCTGAGATTATTCGTTTGAATATTTATAGTGACATCAATATTTTATTTGGTTCCAAAGGGACGGGTAAAACAGAAATTTTGGAAGCTTTATCTAAGTACTTTAACTCTAAAGGTCATAAAACATCTGTTTATAAATCAAATGACAATCATCTAAATGATGAATTTGACATTAAAGGAAGCTCCTTCAATTGCAATGCATCAGATTTTGGGATAGATGAATGTGTTGCTGAAATTAAATTTTTAAAAGAGGTAACAGAAGAGGACGTGACAAGCTTAAGTAAATATCTACTTCATTATTCATTCCAAGAGACAAATAAAATTTCTCAAAAACTCCAAATTAAAACCATCAATGAAGAAGATGATACTCAATCAGAAAGGACTCTAGAAGAAATAAGCGGGATACTTCAAGAATTCAAATCTTTCCAAGACTACATTGGTGAAAATGAAGAAATTTGTGAATACGTTGACAATGATTTAATTCAAGAGCTTATAATTGTTTTAAAGAAAATATTACACCAGTTAAAAATAGGAACAGAGAATAGCTTTTTGGAAAATAAGAGTATAAAACTATTGAATGGTATTATCATTTGCTTTAATACCGAAATCTCAAAAAAGACAAATCAACCTCCTAAACCTACAAAAACAGGATTTTCAGAATATTCAAGAAACCGTATAAAAATTGAAAAAGCTTCAAAAAAAATTATAGGATTGGTTAATCAATCGATAAGTCCAAAAGAAGAATACGCCGGTAGTTTAGGGATTAAAGGAGAACTGAAATGTCGAACAAATTTGGTATTTCAAAATGGCAAGTTTTCTAATTCTGATTACTCCCCAGTAAAAAATGTAAATAAGAGACCACAGACAAAATTTGTTAATTCAATAGATACAATCTCAAAATACATCCATTCAAATGAACTATTTTCAAAAATTTCAGACTTGAATGATATTGAGAATATTGAAACAATTAATTCAATAAGTGATTTATTATTAAAGCACAAGCATTTTACTCTTAATGATAATCCGTATGGACCATCAAATGGGGAATCGTCTATGATTTTACTTCATAAAGAGCTAACTGAAGACAAGGCAATTTATTTGATTGATGAACCAGAAAAAAGTCTTGGTAATGACTATATCAATGATGTAATTGTACCATTGCTTAAAGAAAAAGCATTACTTGGTAAGAAAGTAATAATCGCAACGCATGATGCAAATATTGCAGTTAGAACTTTACCATATAATTCAATTTATCGATTACATGACCAAGGTCAGTATTTCACACTTGTCGGGAATCCATTTTCAAATACTTTAAAGTGCATTTACGATTTAAGACCCGAACTTGATTGGAAAGAAATTAGTATGAAAACATTAGAAGGCGGCAAAGAAGCTTTCGGAGAAAGAGGAAAAATTTATGGAAACTAAAAAAGCTACAATTAATAGAGGGGAACCAAATACCCATCTGGTTCTTGAAGTTGGCGAAAAGCAAGTTCAAATAACTTTAACTGACGATAATCCGAACAATGTAAAATCTGCATTTAATTCGATTTTGAAGGAATTAAAAAAGGGTTTGTTTGAATATAAGCTTGAAGATGAAACACAAGATTTGTTTAACAATATTTGTGTGGAATATCTTAAACAGTTAAATGTAGAAATAAAAGGTATATACGGTGAGTTGGAAGAATATGAACTGACTGAAAATGAATAAAATACTGGGCACAACACACAATATAAAACAGTTGGGGTTCAGTGGTTTGCGATGGTTTGGTTCTCGCTCCAACTTTTTCCAACGGTGGATAGGAACGCAGCCCGAAAACCCAACCGTTTCATATTGTCAAACGTTAATGGCAAGCTTAAAAATGACACACCAATGAATTCATCCTATTACCAAGATCAAGTCAATAGACTTGAAAAAGATGTAAGCACCCGAATAACTACCC
>DPAC01000036.1 GCA_003517675.1 Porphyromonadaceae bacterium
TTAGGCAAAAAGGTCGATAATGGAACAAAAATAAGCCATTTATTCCAATATTCATGGATTATATGCCTTTTTTTACATATTCATATCAGCTACTTTTATTGAACCAAAACGGGAGTAGAAAATGCAACCGGCTGACAAATTAGTTACTTTAAATAAAACTCACGATGAAACAAAATTTAGGTAGCAGTCTGGCAAGTTTTGGGTTGAAACAGGCTTTTTCCTATTTGGAAAGCAATCCCCAGAAAAATATGCCCCAACTGATCAAATGGGCAGAGAAATTCGACTGGAAAGGAAATTATTCCAGAGAAATTAGGGGTGTAAAGAAATCACTTTCTGATCCGGATAACAATTGGAATATCTTTGTCAACAAATTCTGGGAACTTGATCCAGGGATTCGGAAAAAAACATTTGAGAATTTTTTCGTGAACGGTGTTTTTCGTGCAAGGAACAAACTGGACGAATCGCGTGCCAGGTATCAGTGTAATGTGCCCTGGGCAATTTTGATGGACCCTACATCAGCCTGTAATTTGAGATGCACCGGTTGCTGGGCCGCCGATTACGGGAACAAGATGAATATGAGTTACGAGACGCTCGACGATATCATCCGGCAGGGAAAAGAACTGGGTACCTATTTTTATATCTTTTCGGGGGGTGAACCCCTGATCAGGAAAAAAGATATTATCCGGCTGTGCGAAAAACACAACGATTGCATGTTTCTTGCTTTTACCAACGCAACGCTCATTGACGAAGCTTTTGCCAATGAAATGCTGCGTGTTAAAAACTTTATACCGGCCATCAGCCTGGAGGGTTTTGAAAAGGAAACTGACTCCCGCCGTGGAGAAGGGACATTTAAAGCGGTTGAAAAAGCGATGGATATCCTTCACAGCAAGAAATTGTTATTCGGTGTCTCATGTACGTATACCCGTGCCAATACGGAAGTGATCGGCAGTGAGAAATATTTTGATTTTATGATCGACAAAGGGGCCATGTTTGCCTGGTTCTTTACCTACATGCCGGTTGGCGTGAATGCTGTTCCCGAGTTGCTGGCAACACCGGAACAGAGAAAATTCATGTATCAGCAGATTCGCAAATTCAGAAGAAGCAAACCTCTTTTTACCATGGACTTCTGGAATGACGGCGAATATGTGAACGGTTGTATCGCCGGCGGGCGCAACTATCTGCACATCAATGCGAATGGCGATATAGAACCGTGTGCATTTATTCATTATTCCGATTCAAATATTCACGAAACTACCTTATTGGAAGCATATCAATCTCCTCTTTTTATGCAATATAAACAGAATCAACCGTTCAGTGAAAATATGCTGCGCCCCTGTCCTTTGCTGGATCACGAACATAAACTGGCCGAAATGGTTGATAAAACAGAAGCGATATCAACCGATCTGGAACATCCGGAAGATGTGGACGATCTTTGTGCAAAGACTGTGAATGCAGCAAAAAACTGGAAACCGGTTGCGGATGAATTGTGGAGACAAGCGCCTTCACCAAACTAAACTTGTGGGTAAAAAAAACTATATTCAGGGCTATTTCTTTCAGACTTTTTGAGCCTGTTTTTATCCAATTCGGAATAATTAGCTATATTTGCCGGTTCAATCAGGGTATCTGATACAACACGCTCCCACTTTTTCCGAAGTGTGTGGTTATTTGCACCTTATGGAGAGAATCAAAGGGAGGATTTCCGGAATGAATTGCTTATCTCCTTTACCCAAGTGAGTATTCTTAATCATTTGAGTAACAGGCATATAAGCAAATGTTACTATTATTTATAACTTCTTGATTCTTAATGCTTTATTCAAAATGACTTGCTTAATGAAGATAAGCAGTTAAAATGAATACATTGGCTTTTCAAAAACAAATTAGAGTCAAAGAGGGAATACCGGAAATGATTTAGATCGGGTGCAATGCTATATCAGACTCATTAATATATAGAAATGAGTGAAAAGGAAAATAGTACCGGAGATTACAGGTTTACCATTATTATTCCTGTATATAACGAAGAAGAGAACCTCTACACATTGGAAGAAAAACTACGACAATTTTTGACACATTCCTTTTTTCAGGCATGCGTTTTGTTTGTAGACGACGGATCAAAAGATGACAGTCTGCGCAGAATCCAGGAAATATGTGCCCGTAACCCATCGTTCTTTTATCTCCGACTCGAAAAAAACGGAGGGTTAAGCGCCGCCCTGAAAGCCGGTATCGACCATACTTTTTCCGATTATGTGGGATATATGGATGCAGACCTGCAGACCGACCCAGAGGATTTTAATCTGTTGCTCCGGGATATTGAAGGGTATGAAATTGTAACCGGTATAAGGGCCAACCGCAAAGATTCGTTTTTTAAAAATCTGCAATCGAAAATTGCAAACGGCTACCGGCGTATGATGACGCATGACAGGGTTTCGGATACCGGATGTCCGCTGAAGGTGATGCACACCAATGCAGCCAAGCGTATTCCTTTCTTCAATGGCATGCACCGGTTCCTGCCTGCATTGATACTGCTGCAAAACGGGAAGGTGAAACAGACGCTAGTACGCCACTATCCGCGGTTAGCCGGCACATCAAAATATCATCTGAGGAATCGTTTATACGGGCCGTTTATCGATTGTTTCGCCTATCGCTGGATGAAAAAAAGATATATCAACTATCATGTTCATGAAAATAACCTTGACTAAAGATGCAGGAGAATAATATCTGGATTTTTGCGATCGGTTTTCTGGCCCAGCTCTTTTTCTCTGCCCGCATCCTTTATCAGTGGATTGCGTCCGAAAAAGCCGGAAAAGTGCTATCTCCGCCTGTCTTTTGGATATTAAGCATTGCCGGTTCGTACCTGTTATTTATCTATGGCGTGCTGCGGAATGATTTTGCCATTATACTCGGCCAGTTTATGGCTTATTATATCTATATGTGGAATCTGAACATGCAAGGCCAGTGGAAAAGAATAGCAGGTATCATCAAAGTAGTTCTGATCCTGACTCCCTTAGTGGCTACAGGATTTATGCTTCGGGATCTTTCAGGGTTCGCCAACACCTTTTTGCATAATAAAGCGGTGCCCCTGTGGCTGCTGCTATTCGGTTTGGCAGGTCAGGTAACATTTGCATTGCGATTCATTTATCAGTTTATCTATTCGGCTGCCCATCACCAATCAGTGCTCCCCATCGGGTTCTGGATCATTAGTCTGCTGGGTTCTTCTATGATCATTGCTTATGCTATTTTCCGGCTCGATCCGGTGCTGATTCTGGGACAGTCGTTCGGGTTTATCGCCTACACCCGGAATATCATGATCGGCTTTAAAAACAAAAAAAATCAGTATATATGAACAATAAACGAATTTATCTTTTTTGGTTTGTTGCCCTGTTACCTGCTATGATTTTGCGTGACTACACGCCAGTGAACGAGTTGCGCTATCTGAGCATTGTTGACGAAGCGCTTCGCAACGGAAATATCTTCACCTTTACCAACCAGGGAGAAATTTACGCGGATAAACCCCCACTCCATTTCTGGTTGATGATGATCGGGAAACTGATACTGGGAGAACACCGGATTTGGTATTATTCTTTGTTGTCATTTGTTCCGGCACTTGTTATCGTTACCACGATGACGAAATGGATCCGTCGGGAAAACGGGGAAAGCGAAACCACAGCTCCGCTGATGCTGATGACTACCGGACTGTTTACCGGTGCTGCCATGATTGTTCGCATGGACATGTTGATGAACATGTTTATCGTTTTATCCCTGTACACCTTTTATAAAATGTACCGGGAAGAAGGCCGGAAACGAGACGGTTGGCTATTTCCGGTCTATCTGTTTCTGGCGCTCTTCTCAAAAGGGCCGTTGGGCTTATTGATCCCTTTTGTCTCAACCGTCACCTTTTTGATCTACAAAAAGAAACTGTCCGATTTTACACATTACTGGGGATGGAAGACCTTTCTGATTATTCTGACAGGCTGCATTGTTTGGTTTGCAGGTGTTTACATTGAAGGTGGAAATGAATACCTGAACAATCTGCTTGTCCACCAGACGGTAGACAGGGGCATCAACTCCTTTCACCACAAAGAACCTTTTTATTATTATGCCGTATCCATCTGGTATTCACTGGCACCTTGGTCACTGTTGGCAATTGGCCTCCTTATTGCCGGCTTGTACAAGAAAAGAATAAACAGTACGCTGGAACAATTTTTTGCCACAATAATACTCTCAACCTTTGTTTTACTCTCGTTGATCAGTTCCAAAATAGAAATTTACTCACTGCCTCTTATACCTTTCTTCATCTATCTTACGGTGCTGCTTTTCAATAAATTCGATAGGCAAAACCGATGGATCAAAATAGCCCTGGCCATCCCGGCAAGTATATTCATTTTTACCCTGCCAACCATTATCTATCTTGGGAGAACAGATGAGATGCGCTATCTGTCAACGCCGCTCGTGTATGCAGGAGCCGGAATACTCACCATCACCGGATTGCTTATCCTCTATCATTTATATAAAAAGAAAGATACATACCGGTCAATCCATACCTTGTCACTGGGTTTTTTATTGGCAGTCTTTGTCATCGGCTGGTCTATGCCTCAGTTAAACAGTCAGCTTGGCTTGGGTAATCTTTGCCAAAAAGCAATGGAATTGGCTGAAAAACACTCGATTGATGACTATTGGGTATATCATATCTCACGCGCTGAGAATATGGATGTTTATCTGGGAAAAGATATCATCAAAGTGGATAAAGATGATTTCGTGAAACAGCCTCTTGAAAACAGGTTACTTATGTTGCGGGTGAAAGACATAAAAAACGATCCGGAGCTATACAATGCCATAGCAACCAAGGAGCAATATCAGATTGGAAAATATATGATAGTAATTTTTTAAAACAAAGATGATGAAAATACTGGTTACGGGTGCAGCCGGGTTTATTGGATTTCACGTTGTGCAGGCCCTGCTGCGCCAGGGACACAGGGTTATCGGCATCGATAATATCAACCCCTATTACGACGTACGACTGAAATATGCCCGCCTGCAGGAGACAGGCATCGATGAAAATGAAATCAAACCGGGGGTATGTGTGCAAAGCAATCTCTTTGATTCGTATCAATTTATCAGAATGGATTTGAACGATAGAGAACGTCTGTATGCTCTCTTTGAAACGGAAAACTTTTCCCATGTCGTTCATCTTGCGGCACAGGCGGGAGTCAGGTATTCGATCCAAAACCCGTTTGCCTATATCGATGCGAATATCTCAGGGTTTATCAATTTATTGGAAGCCTGCCGGCATCATCCGGTAAACCATCTTGTCTATGCCAGTTCCAGCAGTGTTTATGGGACCAATACACATACACCCTTTAATGAGTCCGATGTGACCGATACCCCGGTCAGCCTCTATGCAGCCACCAAAAAAGCGAATGAACTGATGGCTTACGCCTATGCCGCACTCTATCATATCCCGGCTACCGGCATTCGCTTTTTCACGGTTTATGGGCCCTGGGGACGCCCCGACATGGCTCCCGCCCTGTTCATGTCGGCCATCCTGAAGGGTGAACCCATCCGGCTCTTTAACCAGGGAAACATGGAACGTGATTTCACCTATATTGACGATATCGTAAAAGGTGTGCTGAAAATTTTACCTTCACCTCCGGTCGCGGAAACACCCCATGCCATATACAATATGGGTTGTGCCAATCCTGTAAAATTAACCGACTTCCTCACGGTGATTGAAAATGTAACAGGAAAGAAAGCAATCGTGAAAATGACGGAGATGCAACCGGGCGATGTAGTTTCCACCTATGCCGATACCTCACGCCTGAAAAAGGATTTCAATTACCAACCCTCTACATCAATAAAAACGGGGATCAACAGCTTTTACCAATGGTTCACCGAATTCTACAATGAATAAACAAGTTTTTTCCCCTGGTTGGGAGAATCAACTTGATAGAAAATAAAAAGATGATACTGGATAGATTACCTGACGACAACACCGGTAAAGAGCCATCAGCCAGGACAACGGCAGGGATCCACAGGCGGGGTATCGCGTAGCTTGTTCCTGCAGCACCTGGTACAAGTTGCCCGGTTGCGCAAATGGTACTGGAGCTCTCGAACACGATGCGGTACCTGATTTATGAGACCGAGCAAAAAATGGTGCCGGTGGTAAAAGAACAGTATTTTATCCGGAATTATCTCGATCTGGGAAAAACACGTCTCTTATCCTGAAAATATACCCAAACTTCGGGAACACACTTGAAATGAACGGTAAGCAATCAGCTGTTTGACGGAGTTACAAAGATGAAATAAACAAGATACTGGGAACAAGTGTATAAACCACTGGAACAGAAGCATGGGAAAAGAGGGTTTAGACCTGCATAAAGAAAGATAGAAAAAATCTATTTCATATTGACGGGAAAACAGGTTGATGCTATCATTTTTATTCATATATTTGCATTAGATATAAACAAAAACAATTAAAGTAGAAGTCGTATGAAAACATTGGATTATTTACAGTTGGATTTGAAAAAAACAGAAAAAACGGTGGCCGGACTCCAGGAGTTACTGGCCAATCTGCAGGTTTATTATACGAATCTGCGTGGTTTTCACTGGAACGTAAAAGGAATAGAGTTTTATGACTTACATGCCAAATTAGAGGAGTTTTATGATGATACGGCCGAAAAAGTGGACGAAGTGGCAGAGCGCATCCTGATGTTGGGTGGCGTGCCTACCCATAATTACAGCGAATATTTGAAAATTTCATCCATCAAGGAGACCGGGGTTGTAAGTAATGCCAAAGAGATTGCAAAAAACCTGCTCGATTCGTTGAAAGAGTTGATCGGCCTGGAGCGTAAAGTACTCGAAACGGCTTCTGAGGGTGATGACGAAGGTACTGTAGCCTTGTTGAGCGATTTTATTTCAGGCCAGGAGAAAAATGTCTGGATGCTTACAGCCTTCCTCTCATAACAAAGAGATGTATGCGACACAGCTAGAGTCTAGCATTGATACGTTTAACCCTGAAAGTACAACCGAAACTTTCAGGGTTTTTTTACTTTCCCTCAATGATTGACTTGAACTGCTGGCGATAGGTCTCCCCTACCGGTATCTGCTTCTTGCCGATCACGATACGGTTCTTGTTGATGCTTACGATTTTCTGTTTGTGTATAATGAAAGAACGATGCACACGCATAAAGCGATCGGCGGGCAGCTCTTCTTCGAGCTGTTTCAGACTCATCAGTGATAAGATGGGCTTGGGATCATGCTCCGTGTATATTTTTACATAATCCTTCAATCCCTCTATATACAAGACGTCATCATACAAAATGTGAACGAGTTTATATTCCGATCTCACGAAGAAACCCACATTCTCCTCTGTTTTTTCGCCTTTCGGTTTAACCTCAATCATTTCGAACCAGTCTAAAGCTTTGCGGGCGGCTGTGAGGAACTCATCAAACGAAAAAGGCTTCAATAGATAGTCGATAGCGCTCACCTTATACCCTTCCAGGGCATATTCGCTGAAAGCAGTGGTGAAGATGACCCGCGTATGGCGACTGAGGGTACGAGCCAATTCCATTCCATTGATTTCGGGCATCTGTATATCCAGAAAAAGCAGATCGACCTTGTTCTCACCTATGTGCCGCATTGCCGAAAGTGCATTGCTGTATTTGCCGGTAAGCCTGAGAAAAGATGTTTTCTGCACGTACGACTCCAAAAGAGAGAGAGCCAGCGGCTCATCGTCCACGATCCAGCAGTTCAGTATCATCCTGTTGTTTTTTTGTATCAATCACAAGCACGGTGGAGTAAACATCGTCCTCAATGGTCGTGTGCAACAGGTAGCTGTCCGGATAAAGAAGCTCCAGCCTTTTTTTCACCAGCTCCAGTCCGATGCCGCTGCCACTTTTATCATCATCCGATTTGGGGAAATAGCTGTTCCTGCAGACAAACTCAACCTTGCCATCGGGATGTTCCCTGAGCGAGATGTCAATAAACGATGGTTTGTCACCGCTGACACCATGCTTGAACGCATTTTCGATCAAAGATATGAAAATAAGTGGAGAAATGAGCCTGTTTCCCATTTGGGAATAGGA
>DPAC01000159.1 GCA_003517675.1 Porphyromonadaceae bacterium
GACCTCTTCCTTCGCCTCGCAGGGAAGTATGATATGAAATTTTACGTCGTGCTGTATGATTCAGGTCATTATTGGGCTACGGGCGACATGACCTACGAGATTGAAGACAACAAATACGTCATCGATGAGGTGTGGAAAAACTACGGAGAGAAGTACAAAAGCTTTGGCGGATGGTATCTCAGCGGGGAGATAAGCCGCGCTACCAAAGGGGCAATCGGCGCCTTCCACGCCATGGGAAAGCAGTGCAAGGATGTTTCCGGCGGATTACCCACTTTTATCTCACCATGGATCGACGGGAAAAAGGCGGTGGCAGCGTCTGGCGCTGCTCTCACTAAGGAGGAAGCGGTATCGGTACAACAACACGAGAAAGAGTGGGACGAGATATTCGCCGGCATTCACGAGGTGGTTGATGCGGTGGCCTTTCAGGATGGCCACATCGATTATGATGAGCTGGATGCTTTTTTCACGGTAAACAAGAAGCTGGCCGATAAATATGGGATGCAGTGCTGGACAAATGCCGAATCGTTCGACCGCGACATGCCGATCAAATTTCTGCCTATTAAATTCGATAAACTCCGGATGAAGCTGGAAGCAGCCAAAAGATGCGGGTACGACAAAGCCATCACCTTCGAATTCTCTCATTTCATGAGTCCGCAGTCGGCTTATTTACAGGCAGGACACTTGTACAATCGCTACAAAGAATATTTTAACATTTAACTCACGCTCTGCAGGTAAAAAGTCAACGAAACCGATCAGTTTGTAGTTTTGTTGACACACCCTGAAAATGTCAGGCAAAAGTTGGGCATACATTTTATCAATATGCAAAAAGAGAAAACGATCAGTGGTTACGTCATCTTTCTTTCGGTAGTTGCAGCACTGGGAGGCTTCCTCTTCGGTTATGACACGGCCGTCATCTCCGGCACCGTCTCACAGGTGTCGGCACAGTTCCGGCTCACCACCCTGCAAAGCGGGTGGTACGTGGGATGTGCACTGGTGGGCTCCATTACGGGGGTGATCTTCGCCGGGGCGCTGAGCGACCGCTTTGGCCGGAAAAGGACCATGATTCTCTCTGCCTTCCTCTTCTCCGTATCCGCCGTGGGCTGTGCCATCTCGGCCAACCTGGACCAGTTAATCATTTATCGCATCATCGGCGGCATGGGCATCGGCATCGTTTCCATTGTCTGCCCGCTCTACATCTCGGAAGTATCGCCTGCCTCCCACCGGGGACGGATGGTCTCCCTCTACCAGCTGGCGGTCACTGTCGGCTTCCTGGGCGCCTACCTGATGAACTACTTCCTCCTGGAACAGTCGACAGGCTTCAGCTCCTCCAGCCCGCTGCTGACGAAGATCTTTGGGACGGAGATCTGGAGAGGCATGCTGGGTGCCGAGACCCTGCCGGCACTGCTCTTTTTTTCCGTGATCTTCTTCATTCCTGAAAGTCCCCGCTGGCTCATCGTGAAAAGACGCGAAGAGCATGCAGCCCTCATTTTCAGCAGGATTTACGGGGACAACACCGTGGTGAATAGCCAGATCAGCGACACACGAGCCATGCTCGATTCGGAAGGAAAATCAGACATAAAACTGCTTTTTACACCGGGCATCTTCCGTGCCGTGCTGATCGGCTCCGCCATAGCGATCCTGGGACAATTCATGGGGGTGAACGCCGTTCTCTACTACGGACCCACTATTTTTGAAACGAGTGGTCTCTCCAGCGGTGATTCGCTCTTTTATCAGTCCCTCATCGGCCTGGTGAACATGGGGACGACCGTACTGGCGCTGCTCATCATCGACAAGGTCGGACGTAAAAAAATGGTATATACCGGCGTGACAGGCATGATCCTCTCACTGATATTGATCGGCCTCTATTTCCTCAAAGGTGAAGCATGGGGAATGACCAGCCTCTTCCTGCTGGGGTGCTTCCTGGCCTACATCTTTTTCACCGCCGGCTCCATCAGCGCCGTCATCTTCGTCTTCCTCTCCGAGATGTACCCCACCAGGATCCGCGGACTGGCCATGTCCATCGCCGGGCTCTCGCTCTGGATCGGCACCTTCCTGATCGGGCAGCTCACACCCTGGCTGCTCGAGAACGCCACACCCGCCGGCACTTTCTTCCTGTTCGCTTTCATGTGCGTTCCTTATATGCTGATCGTCTGGAAGATGATGCCTGAGACTGCAGGGAAATCACTCGAAGAGATCGAGCGGTTCTGGATAGGAAAGAAGTCTGTTCCTTAAATCCATTCTTTCGTGAAGGATTCTAATAACTTCAATTTCATCATTTTTTAGCTCTCTGTAAAAAATGATATGTTTACCAACCCTGAATCCTGAAATGTCATTTGATATCTCCCGGTATTTTTTCCCGAGCGCCGGGCTTCCAGCAATTCTCCGACATGCATCAATGATCAGGTTGTAATACTTATCTGCTTGGTTTTCCGACCAGGCTTCATAACGTGAGTTTTTCAACAAATTGTACAATTAATTAGTCAAGATTGCTTCAAGAGGCAGATAATTAATAAAATAAATATCTCGAAAGCCTTGTTTTTTCGAAATATTAATTATATATTTGTATGATTAATATGGCATCATCATGGCAAGACCAACAAGGGAAGAGAGTATCTACAGGATATCAATCCACAAGAACGGAGGCTACATGTACGCATCCACCCATCCTTACACTGTGACACCCGGGGGCAAGAGAAAGTATTCGATCCTTCACTGGGGTACCGTTGACAAGAACCTGAAGTTCATTCCAGGTTCACGTTACATCTATGCAAGTCACGAGGAACGCTCAAAACTGATATTCCCTGAAGGCTGGGATATGAGCCTGGCCGACAAGTTGTCCGGTAAGCGCAGCCAGGGTCGACCCGCGTATCAGGGGGACGATGTCAATCGGTTCTATGGCGATGTGTGGCTTTTGGAGCAAGTGGCCCTTAAGACGGGCATCCGGCAAGATCTGTTGACCGTTTTCGAAGGTAACGCGGAGATGGTGAACGACATCCTTACCCTGGCTTTCTTCCCCTACCTTACCGGTTACACCTATAACCGGCTTGCACGCTGGCAGCGGATAGCCAGGACACCTTCCCGGGAGGAACTGACACCAACCATGATCACCCGCCTGACGCAATCCATCACTGAATCAGAGCGAATGGAACTGTTCCGTTTACGGGCCGGGAGGTTGGAAAAGGGTGAGCTTTGTGCCGTGGACTCCACGAGCCGCTCGGCCTATGGAGACTCCTTGGCTGATATCAAGTGGGGCAGGAACAAGGATAGGTTACCTCTGGAACAGACCCTCGAAGTAGTCGTGTACTCCCTGGAGAGTCATATGCCAATCTATTACAGGACATTCCCCGGCAACATCCCCGACTCCAGGAGCGTGGAGACGATACTCACCGACCTGAACCACGCCGGGTTTCCGAAGGTGATCCTGGTCACAGACAGGGGGTATGAGTCGCTCGCCAACCTGGAGCGCTACATCCTGCGTAAGCAGCCGATGATCATGTCCGTCAAGGTGCACCAGAGGCTGGTCATGGAGAAGATCCTTGAATTGGGTCCCTTCGCGGGCAGGCCTGATGGGATGAAGATCGATGCAGAAACGAGGATCTACCACAAGCAATATGATATGGAGTATGATGTAGCAGGTAAGGGCGGAGCCATCATCAAGGCTGACCGCCTCAAGCTCAACCTTTACTTCGATGCCGTGCGTCGAGGGGAAGAGCTTACCAGCCTGGACATCGCGATAGAATCGCAGCGGGCTGCCCTCCAGGCTATCAAGGATGCGGGGGAACCCCTGGATGATGATGTGACAATCAAGAAAAACTACAACTGGTTCAACATCGAGTACAAGGCCTCTGACCGTACCCTTGTCGCCTTCACGGTCAACGAGAAAAAGGTGGATAATGCCAGGCGTGCCTCAGGATTCTTCGCCAACATGACCCTCGGAGTTGACATGGACCCGATGCAGGCTCTTGATGCGTATGGACTGCGCGATGAGCAGGAGAAATACTTCCAGCAGATGAAAGGACAGATGGGATTTGACAAGCAGCGCTGTTGGTCGGAAGAAGGCAAGACCGGTCGACTTTTCGTGCTCTTCACGGCATTGATCATCAGCTCTTACGTCAGGCATATCTGGAAGACAACCAACCTGAAAGATACCTTCAGCTCCACCCATGAGATGCTGGACGAGATGCGTTCGATACGCTGCATCGAGCACAAGGGCAAGGCTAAGTTCATCACCCCTTTCGTGGGCTCCCAGCTGGAAATTTGCAAGGCTTTTGGCTTCGATGTGCCGCAGGGCTGTGCTCCCACGTATATGTCGAAAAAGAAGGCGAAGAAGAAACCGGGGCGACCCAAAAAACAGCACCCAATTAAGCTGGAGAGTTAATTGTACAAAATAATGCAAAACTCACGTTCATAAGTATAATTCCAGATTTTTGAAAGGTCTTCAACAGCTTTATTAGTGAGAATATAGCTAGCCATTCTTTTTCTTATCGGCTTTCAACGTTTTTAAGTGTCTTTTTGCGTCAAAATTTTCAGCTATTCCGCTGTCGATACCTTCCTGAATAGCGTTTTTCAAAGCCTGGACTTTATTCTCCTCTTCTTCAAGAAGTCGAAGCCCGGCTCTAATAATCTCACTCGCATTGCGATACCGGCCCTCAGCAATTCGATGTTCAACAAAATCTTCAAAATATTTTCCAAGTGAAACTGATGTATTTCGTCTCATAACTTTTATTTTTACGGCAATGTTACCAAAATTTGGTAACTTGTGCAAGTCTTTCAACCAAATTATTTTCCATGGACAGTGGGTATCAGAGATTTTTACTTGAGATCGAGCGGTTATGGATGAGGAAATATAAAATCAAAACTGCTGAAAAAAAAGACGGATGGACAAATCATTCGTGCAAAAATGATTTTCGCTTATAAATATTTTGCATTATATTTGTTACGCTAATAATAAACATGTTATGAATATGGCAAGGATATCAGGCATAACAAACAATAGAGAAGGACGAGCATAATCCTGAATTTGTAGCTAAAATTAAAAACGCAGAAAAAGGAGAGTCTAATAAAATAGACTTTGAAAAATATGGAATTTCCTATTTAAAGATATAAGTCAGGAAAGGATAAATGAGTAGAAATAAGTTTAAATAAAAACCGTATGGATCAACAGATTTTCGAAGAAATAAAACAACTGAAACATAAATTATTACCTGATGAAAAGGTTGTTTTATTTGGCTCCCAGGCTCGCGGAGATGAACGTGAGAACTCGGATTGGGATTTAATGATACTACTGAATAAAGAAAATCTAAGCCCTGAAGATGATGATAAATATGCTTTTCCTTTCGTTTTGATGGGTTGGAAATATGGTACATATATCAGTGTAAAACTTTACACTAAAATGGAATGGGAAAAACAAAAACCGTCGATCTTTCGATATAATATTGAAAATGAAGGGATTGAAATCATATGACACTGAAATTTGAGGATAGAGAAGCTCTTGTAGCCCTTAGGCTAATAAGAGCGAAGGAAGCATTAGATGAAGCTAAAGGCAACATCAAGATGGGTTTTTGGAGAACATCTGTCAATCGA
>DPAC01000112.1 GCA_003517675.1 Porphyromonadaceae bacterium
ATTGCCGTCAAACAAAATATTTTTACGCTGATATGCATATTTTCAAAGTTAGTTTTTTACCAGTTGTCGGTACGGAAAGAAGAAAGGGGAAGGTTACCTTCTACCGTAAAGATTTCCGTTGCTTCGGTATCGTTAAAGCAGTAACGGACAGCTGCCGGTTTTTCTACGTTCGGCGAGAATACAAAAATCCGGTTTCCATCAACAGCCGCCTTGGCAGGATAGAATCTTTTGTCATCTCCGGCAACCTGAAATTGCAAAACCTCTTTTCCATGCGTGGTGAGTCCCGGGCTGGAAGGGATATCCATCGTGAGAACGGCTACGCGCCCTTCCATGATTACGGATTGAACTTCCGGACTGCGGTAATGAATTTTATCCATGCCGTATGTTTTAGCCAACGCCCAAAGAGCCAGTCGCTCTCCGGCATATTTCTTTTTGGGTGGATGGATGCAGTCGGGGCTGTCCGAATCCATCAAAACAGCCATTCCCGTGTTGGGTGTCGTTTTCATCCCTTTGGACTGTGCTTCGCGAATAAAGGCGGAATTAAGTCCGCCCCCGTAGTTATAGGGAGCAATCTGGCAGTAATAAAACGGGAATTCTCCCACTTCCCAGATCGTACGCCATTCGCGTACCATCTTGTCAAATAGTTCCACGTATCTGTCCGGCTCATCCCGGTTGGATTCGCCCTGATACCAGATAGCGCCGCGGATACCGTACCCTACGATGGGATGCAGCATACCATTATATAATACGGTGGGTGTTCCGTTTTGTGATTTTATATCGGCATCGGTGACGGGTATCTGAACATCGGGGATAACGCTTTTAATGGAAGAAGGCGTCATCCAGGCTTCGATGCGCGAACCGCCCCAGCTGGTATGGATCAGACCGACAGGAACGTCCAACACTTGATTCAGCAAACGGCCAAAGAAATAGCCTGTAGCCGTGAAATCCGGTGTTGTCTCCGGTCCCGCTACTTCCCACGTGCCCTCACAGTCGGCCTGGGGCACTGATTTGGAAGCTTTTTTCATGGTGAAGCAACGGATGCCGGGATTCCGGGAAGTGGCAATCGCTTCGGGTCCTCCCTCGATCGGCTGGTTGCTAAACCCTTTCATTGGCATCTCCATGTTGGATTGTCCCGAACAAACCCACACCTCTCCGATCAGGATGTTATTCAATGTAATTGCTTTACCGTCGCTTATGGTAATGGTATAGGGTGTATAGCCTGCTGCAGGTGTCTTCACCTTCAACTTCCAATACCCTTGTCCGTCACTTCTCGCCGAATAGCTTCTCTTGTCCCACGAAGTAGTTACCCGTACGGAGCTGTTTGCTTTTGCCCAACCCCAGATCGCAGCCTCCGATTGTTGCTGCAATACCATGTTGTCGCCAAAAATGGCAGGCATCCTGATTTCCGCGTTCAATGAGAAGAGGACGGAAAACAGGAATAAAATGAGAAATACTCGTTTTGTGATTTTTTTCATGACATAATGTTTTTACTGAATTATTGGCAAAAGTGGTCTTTTTTTAATGCTGCTGCAATTCAAACAACGGCTGATAACTGATCACGATAATTCCTTCTTCTTTGAGCAATTGCATCAACCTGTCACCGGTAAAAAACTCTAACTCCTTTATACGTGTAGGGGCAGAACCGGTGATTGCCCGTATCTCTTCTCCCTCCGTCGCAGCATGGATATAAATTTCCGTCACGCCCGGTTTCAGGTTTTTGATGAAATTGGTCCAGAACCCCTCCAGATTTTCTGTTTTGTACTCCTGAAATTCTTCATGAATAAAATAATCCGGATGAATAATCCCTTTCTCTTTACAGATATCCCTGAAAGGAGGGGCTCCAAAGTTATCCAAAGTAGATTGAGACGGCATCCTTACCGGAAGATCGAATTCTTCAGCAAGTTGCAGATAGACTTGCATATAATCGGGTGAATACTGGTATGTTCCCATATGCGAATCGATATGGTTCACCGGTACTCCCGCCTTCAATGCTTTACGGATCTGCGCCCTGCCTTCAATCAATGCTTCTTCGGTATTGGAGGCTTTATACACATCCCTTACATCCTTCCACATATAACCCTCTTCATCATAGAGTCCCGGTACCTCATTGCGCGATGCTACCGTCCCCCACCGGTAGTTTTCCCATTCCGATGTCAGTGTGAGATGGACGCCAAATCCTTTGTCCGGATTCTCTTTTGCATATTTTACGATCTCATTCGACCAGGGACAGGGCATCATGATGGTAGCCGAACTGATCACTCCTTTCTCCATCCCTTCAATAGTAGCAGCATTGGCAGCATGGCACATCCCTGCATCGTCATTGTTGATGATCAACAACCTGTCCGTCTTTTTATATCCTAAACGTTCGGCTAACGTCTGTGCGGAAAGGGTTCCTGCAAATAATAATAAACTCATTATCAGAATTCCTCTCATCTTGTTTGGTTTATAAATTAAAACTATTTTTCATCTCAGGGAAGCAACTATTATTGTACAAATACCTGTTTATTATCCGAGACAAACGTCCGTGTGCTGACCGAGAATTCTTCGCCGTGAGGATCTTTGTAAATCAGGTCAACATAAAAAGCCTGAAATCCGGTCTTCGGGTATTTTACCCTTACATTGAGCACAGATCGGTTCTTCGCATCAATTCTGATGTCGCTCTTTGTCCATACTGCCTTACGGAAATCCCTGCTGTCAGAAACAGATTTCCATAATCTGGCGCCTATCAGTTTATCGGGAGAGGTTTTTACCTGCAAATCGATATTTTTCCCTTTCTCGACCAGTTCCCACTCGCAGACAGGATAATCTGCTTTGTTGAGCATGAGCGAGAAAAAAGCATCTAACGCACCTAAAGCCTGTACTTTATCCCCCAAACCATGGCCGGCATTGGGAACATAATGCAGCAGGTTATGTCCGGGAATCTCATTGATATAATGTTTCACCGCATCCACTGTCCAATAGGGATCGTTCGTTCCCATAATAATCAGCTTGGGCATCGTCAGTTTTTCCCGGTAGGAGTAAGGGTCAATCATCTGGACGACAGCTTTTCCAAGTTCGCTGTGAATCGTCTGCGGAAGCTCCAGATTCACATAATCCCGGATCTCTTCGCTGTATGCTCCGTATAGCTGTTTCTGATAATCGAAAGTGACAGGCATGTTCAGCATATCGATCACCATAGGAGCGATTGCCTCCACGCGTGGATCCTGAAGCGCTCCCGTAAGCCAGGTTGTCCATCCTCTCTTCGATGCTCCTGAAACAAGGAAACGATTTATTTTCTGATTCAGTTGATGGATGGCAAATTCCTGCACCACATTCATCGCCTTATAAGCCGTTTTTGTCATGGGAAAGAGCAATGGCCAGGAGTAATCTTTGTCTTTTATGAACTCATTAAGGGTATAGGAGATCAAAGCATCTTCTTTCAAACCAAACAGAGGCTGATTGGGCACTTGTTTTAAGATACAGACAAGTGCTTTGTTCCTGTTTGCCATGGCGGACAGGAACAAAAACAAATCATCATCTTCTTTTGCAAATTTCGGAATACCCTCGTTTAGTGAACCTCCATCTATAAATAACAGGGTGCCATCCTGTTCTACCGATTCCGGGACAAAGATAATCAGTTCATGCTTCCATAAAATTCCCTGCCATTTCTGGGAGATAAACAGTAAGGAATAGGCCTTTGCCTCATCCATTTCATACGTCTTTCTCACTTCCCATCCCCATGTACGATCATCATTGTGGATATAGGCACTCAGTGCCGTTTCGGGTGTAATGGTTTGCTGGGCATAACCCGAAACAAAGCAGAAGTAAATAACTAAAATAAACAGTAATTTCTTCATACACTTCTATTTATTTTCAGATGTGGTGGTAAGTAAAGTATTATACATTTGAGGAACGTTTTCGACATGCAAAACTTGCTAGGATTTTTTCCATGAATCCCTTATTTAATTCTTCCTAAATCCCTGTATTCCAAAGGAGTAATCCCAACTCTCTTTTTAAAAAATGAGAGAAAGTACTCATAGGAGCTGAAATTGAGTTCATAGGCAATCTCCTTGACAGAATGGTTTGTTTCTGCCAATAGTTCTTTTGCTTTGCGGAGTTTTAATTCCTGGAAATATTGCGCCGGTGCATATCCGGTGTATTCTTTAAATGCTTTTCTGAATGAAGAGTAGCTGATTCCCAGGTTAGCAGCGATCTCTTGTGCATCAATGTTTTTGTGAATGTTCTCATACATGATCACCTTGGCCCGTTCTATCTTCTGGGCCGAATCCTTTGATTCGAAGTTTTTGTGTTGCGCCAATGATAAAATGGTTCCTAAAATATTAAAAGCAATGCCTGCCAGCGTTTGCTGTACGCCCGTTTTATCTTCTTTTGCTACTCTAATGGCTGTAGCGAACAGGTTCACCAGATCTTCATTCACCCCCACATTGAGCACCTGATTGTCGGGAGAAATGAATCCGTTGGCTACAATGGCATCGATGATTTTTCCTTCAAAACCGATGTAATATTCATTCCACCCGGTTTCTTTCAGCGGACAGTAAGTATGCCACTGCCCCGGAAAGAGAAGCATCACCTGCCCTTTGGAAATGTTTGCCTTCTTTGTTGTGGCCGAAGTAAAGGTTCCCTTGCCTTTGCTGATGTAAACAATTTGATATTCGGATAAGACACGTCCGTTGTCAGGCCTGAAATAGTAGCTTTTAGGATGTTCAGTAGGCGGATACTGTGTAAGGGGCGCTATCGGTTGAAAACCGACCGTATTGACAGTGAGGCCGAATTTTTTGTCTCTTTCACTGACTATCAGGTATTTGAAATCGATGCCAAAATCATTGTATCTCATGTAGGTTAGGTTTGCATAATTTATTGTTTAAACGTGTAAATGTAGTGAATTTTTAAACAAATCATCATCTCCTGCTTGTATAAAATTGCCCCTCTTTATTAGATTAGCGTAAAAGGAGTCAGGTTTTTTAAAAACGGACAAAACTACCTGAAACAGAGGGTTTGATGGCTATCCTGTATTTTTAAGTAGTTCAATTCCGCTTAAGTCGGGAATGGGTGCAGCGCACCGACAGAGGCCTATTTATTAGAGGCAGTGCTGTTTATTTGATTAACCTCTCAACGATATCTTTTACCAAGAAAGCAATGTCACAGTACTCCAGAGTTTCTTTTTCATCTGGGATGTAAAAGTCGTCAGGATACCTCACACTTACTCCAAAGTCTGTCAAGCTTTTAAAATCTATCTGAAAAGCTTCATTATTTATTTTTTGACATTCAAGGAGGAGGAAGTCTAGATCATGTGTTCTTGGAAAGTCAACATCATGAAAAGCCAGGAATGCTTTAAGGAACTTCTCTGATGCTTGTTGAGCATGAAAGCAAATACTGCTAGTGTAATATGCAGCACCCGCATTCACAAGGCTTTTTATTACGGCAATATCCTCATTTGCCCTGAAAAGCCAATTCTTAATATATTCAGCTTTGTCCCTGGTCATAGCAGAATAGCATCATTAAGAATATTTTTAATAATATGACCCGGTAACTTTCTTTTTATCTTGACTTCTTTCTTGCTTTGGATTAGGATATCTGATCGGATACCTTCTTTAAGCAGGTCTTTTCTGATAATTGTTTTGAGCGGCAGTTTTTGTTTCGGGGACAGGTTTAAGGAAGTAACTACAAGAACATCAAAGTCACTGTCAGAGGCAGCTTCTCTTCTTGCTCGAGAACCGAATAATAAAACTTCTGCATCAGGTAGATACTTGCTTGCAGTTGCTTTAATAAGTTCTAATATCTCACGATTTGTTTCCATCTGCTACAAAGATATCAAATTAATAATCACCGTGAAATCATCATATTGTCATTTCTGTTTGCGTATTGTCTCTAAACGTTCCCGTGGTTTGGGGTGTTGGGGAATTAGCCGCCAACCCCGACATCCTACGTTATACGTTTTCCAAATATACGAAATATTTCGTTTAACAATCAATGCCCCAATACATTAAACCGTTTGATGAACGAAATCCACCTTCGCTGGTGACTATTGCAAAAGTAGCCGATTTTTTCTATACTTCGAAATTATTAATCAATAAAATTTGATTATGAGAAAGGAATCGGGTTTGTTATACTTTGGCCTGAAGAAAGCTGTAAATTCGGAAACATCCTCCCCCCCCCCCTGAAGAAGGTTGATTATACCTTGCTAAAATCGGGTAAAGTATCCGCGACTAAAGCCAGCAGTCTTTTGCTACCACATCTGAAAATAAGTTTTTCGTACATGTTTATCATATCTGAAAATACAATTTCTTCGTACTGGTTTTACCTGAATTACAGTTTAAAACAGATTGGGAATAATCAATGATATAATCAAGACCGCCATGCCCAGGGCCAGGAAAGTGACTGCCTTTGTCCCTGCTCCTTTCCACTCCTTCAGGATGATGCCCCACACATTGCTGAAAATCACGTTGAGCGACATGAGGATGCTCCACGAGAAGGCCATCATGACACTGTCAGGCTCAAAGAAGCTCTGTCCCATTCCCAAGCCGAAGAACTGTGAATACCACAGCAGCCCTGCCAGCGCACAGAATAAAAGGTTGTTTGTCAGTACAGCTTTGGAGGAACGGCGAATTTCGCCGCCGGTTTTGTTTTTCCGGTTCATGTAAAGGCAATAGACCAGGTTGGTGATAAATCCGCCTACGGTGACCAACAGGGTGACCGGATTCTGTGCGAACAGCTCCATGGCTCCGGTCGCAATGGCGGCTTCCTTCAGTGGTATTCCCGCAGTCAGTCCCAGGCTGAAGCAGGCGCTCATTACGCCGGACAGCAAGGCAATGAGCAGCCCTTTTTTCAGTGCAAAATCTTTGATGGCTTTCCGTCGCTCTTCCTCCGTCATATTTTTGGAACGGAGGCTTCCGGCATACCCGACAATGGCGATTCCAGCCAGGGCGACAGCTACGGCCAACAGCAAGGTCAAACCCTTGGGTGAGAACAGGTCGGTACCGGTCAGCATGGCCGGTATAAGGGTTCCGAATGCGGCACAGGTACCCAATGCCACCGACTGTCCCAGGGCAATTCCCAGAAAGCGCATGCTGAGTCCGAAAGTGAGTCCCCCCACGCCCCACAGTACGCCGTAACCAATGGTCTGCCAAGCTGCTGAAGGATGAAGGGTATAGATTTCAATCAGTTCTGCCGGAGTATTGGAGATGAGTGCCCCCAGCAACGGGAAGATAAGCCATGCGAAAATTCCCTGAGTGAGCCAGAAATTTTCCCACGACCACTCCTTGATCTTATTGATGGGGACGTATGAGCTCGATTGGCCCATACTTCCCACAGCAATAATCAATAAACCGAAAATGGTATTCATTGTTTACACTCTTTTGGAGGTTACCTGCGCTTCATACTCCTCAATCTCTTTGATATAGGCATCCCCCACGGGAACACCCTGCTGTTGGCAGTAATAACTGTACAGCGCATTCCATGGCATCGCTTTCAGCTCTTCCAGGTAAGCCATCCGCTCGAAGTTCTGGTTCTGTTTCTCAAAATCCCTCAGCTTGCCGGTCGGCTCCAGCAATGCCTGCAACAGGGCTTTCTGTGCGGAACGGATGCCCACCACGTACGCGCCGAGGCGGTTGATGGAGGCATCGAAATAATCCAGCCCCACGTGTACCCGCTCCATTTGTCCCGAGCGGACAATCTCCTGAGCGATAGCGAGCAGTTCGTCGGTAAGGATCACCACGTGATCGCTGTCCCAGCGTTCCGGGCGACTCACATGCAGGTTGATCTCCGGCACAAAAAGCAACAGCGAGGAGAGCTTGTCCGATATCACTTCGGTCGGGTGGAAGTGGCCGGCGTCCAACGTCAGCATCATGTTGTTCTTTACGGCATATCCCATATAAAACTCGTGTGAGCCTGTCACATAGCTTTCGCTGCCGATGCCGAAAAGTTTACATTCCACGCAGTCCTTCAGATATTCGGTGCTGATCTTTTCCGACAGTACTTCATCCAATGATTCCTGCAGCAGCTTTCTGTGTGCATAACGGGATACCGTTTTGTCTTTTTCCCCATCGGGTATCCAGATGTTGTGGATGCAGGGATCGCCCTGCTGGCGACCAATCTCTGCCGCTATTCTGCGGCAACGGCGAAGGTGTTCTTTCCAGAATCTCCGGATCTCCGGATCGAAATCGGAAAGCGTATAGCCGCTGTTGGCCTTATCGTGCGAGAAGAAGGTGGAGTTGAAGTCGAGTTTCACGCCTACTTTCTTCGCCCAATCGATCCAACTCTGAAAATGCTTCGGCTCAATCTGATCGCGATCCACAAATTCACCGCCGAAATCGCCATAGATGGCATGCAAGCTGATTCTGTGGATGCCGGGTACCAGCGAGAGCACTTTCTCGAAATCACTCCGCAACTCCTCCATGTTCCTGGCTTTGCCGGGATAATTGCCGGTTGCCTGAATGCCGCCGGTAAGCTCCCCCTCCGGATTTTCAAATCCCGACACGTCATCAGCCTGCCAGCAATGGATCGAAATAGACAATTTGTTCAATTGCTCAATTGCCTGTGCTGCATCTACGCCCAGTGACGCATACTGCTCCTTTGCATCCTCAAATGCACTTTTGATCTGTTCTTCGTTCATATGTTTATATGTTTTGATAATGGTCTGTAATAGGGATTATTTGAGTTCCCGGTACACTTCAAGATATCGTTGGTAGTGATCATTCCATAATGCTGTATCGGAAGGCTCAAATAGTTCTAATTCTGTGGAATTACGGACAATACGGCGTATTTCCTCTTTGTTCTTTACCAGCCCGGCTGCCCTGGCCTGCATCAACAGGTTCCCGATGGCGGTAGCTTCTGACGGTCCTGCCACAACAGGCAGGCCGATGGCATTTGCCGTAAAGGTGTTGAGCATGTTGTTTCTGGATCCTCCGCCAATAATGTGCAGCTTTTCGATGGGATAGTTGGCCAGTTTCTGCAAATCCTGTAATACCTGCTTATACCGGAAGGCCAGGCTCTCGTAAATGCAGCGCGCTATCTCTCCGGTGGTCTTCGGTACAAACTGGTTTGTCTGCCGGCAATAGTGTTGAATGGATGCAATCATGGAAGAGGGATTGGCAAAGCAGGAGGCGTCCGGATTGATGAAACATTGAAAAGATGCGGCACGTTGAGCGGCTGTCACAATCTCCTCGTAGGTTACCGGACTGTTCTTCTCCCATTCTTTCTTGCATTGTTCAATGAGCCACATGCCACAGATATTCTTCAGGAGACGGATGGAACCGTCAGCTCCCCCCTCGTTGGTGAAGTTGAGCGTAAAAGTATCCTTGTTGATGACCGGTTTATCGGACTCAATCCCCATCAACGACCAGGTGCCGGAACTTAAATAGGCAAAATGGGTACTTTCAGCCGGCACCGCCAGCACGGCAGAAGCGGTATCGTGCCCGGCCACCGCGATCACTGAAATATCCTCCAGATCGGTCAGGTGTTGCACCGAGGGTGATATCTTCCCGATCGTTGTCCCGGAGAGCACCTTAGGAGCAAACTGCTCTTTCGACAGCCGGATGGCATCGAGCAAGGCGGGCTCAAACTCTTTTGTGTAGGGGTTGATCATCTGCGAGGTGGAGGCGATGGTATATTCCGTGATCATCTTTCCGGTCAGCAGATAGGAAAGGGCATCGGGCATAAACAGGATTTTATCGATGAGGGGATAGATGGAGCAGTTTTCCGCCAGCATCGTATTCAGTTGAAACAGAGAATTGAAGTTCATGATCTGAATGCCTGTTTTCTCATATACCTCTTCTTTTGGCATTTTGGCGAAAAAGCGTTCCGGTGCACCCTGTGTATGTAAGTCACGATAGCTGTACGGCATTCGCAGCGGTTCGCCGTCGGCCCCAAAACAGACAAAATCTACGCCCCATGTATCGATTCCTATCGAGAGGATGGGGTAATTCCGGAGCCTGGTCTTGCGTAACGAATGCACGATTTGCTCGTACAAATAAAACAGATCCCAGTACAGACGACCGTTTACTTCCACCAGGGGATTGGAAAAACGATGGATTTCCTGTAATGCCAGGCGGTCATTTTGAACGGTTCCCAGCATAGCCCTGCCGTTGCTTGCTCCCAGATCGATCGCCAAAAAAGAGATTAAATTGCCTTCACTCATAATGAGGTTAAATTCGGTTTTTTAAGATTGTCTGCAAACTTACAGGATAAATTGAAAAGATGCAATAAGATAAATGATTTTATGACTGTGTTTTTTGATATTGCTGTTGATGGGAAAATGTATATTATTTACTACCTTTGTAAAGTAAAGTGATTAAAAACTGAAAGTTATGTTACAAACACAGATAGTCAAAGATGAACGAGGAAATCCCATGGGAGTTTTTATCCCAATGAATGATTGGGAACTGATAAAACAGCGTTATCCGGACATAGACAATCTCGACACCGATATACCTCAATGGGAAAAAGACTTTATTGATGAGCGTTTAAAAGTAGTTAACGATCACCCCGGGCGCCTGCATCCCGTGAAGGATCTTTTTCGGAAATTATGAGAAGGCGAATATATACTGCTTTTTATCTCGACGAGGTTCGGAATGATATTTTAAGTGCAAAACAATGGTATGACGAACAGCAGGAAGGTCTGGGTGAGCGTTTTGTTTCATCCGTGAAAAACACGCTGTTTGATATTCTTAAAATGCCTTCGGCTTATGCCGTAAGATACAGAAATGTACGTATTGCCCATACGAAAGTGTTTCCATATAATATTCATTACTTTATCGATGAAAGTAAAAAGCAAGTTATTATTATAGGAATTGTTCATAATAGAAGGCAGGATGCCCTGTTGCTCGACAGATAAAAATCAGCGTGTAAATTACTCTAAAGAACCGATTCAATACCTCCTGCATATCCGTGATGAAATCCGGTATATTCTTTCGGAACCAATATTCGATATCAAAAAACACAGCTGAAATATCATTTATGTAAATGGGTTGCGGTATAAAATAAATACATTTGCACGTCGTATGGAAATGATGGGTTTACCCTAAATAAGCCCTTTTGCTGAAAACAGGCAAACAGTCAACTTGTCGCTCCGTTTCTTACAAAGTGGGGTGCTCGTATTTTGGTCTTTTTAAAGTGGGCTCATTGATTTCCGGACGTTGCGGGATAAACCGCCGGCTTTAGCCGCTTTATAACTTGGTCGACTTTATACGCTTATAATTTAGTTGGCTTTAGGCGAAGTATAACCCACCTACTTCACGTGGTGGAAGTTGATTAAAAAAAACTTTTGTAAGAAGTTGTGGCATGGGACAAATATATTGCTTTTTTTTGAATTATTATGAAATAAAGGTATCTTTGCCTCAGCATAGTTCAGCACAGTGTTTTATTTTAAATGGCTTAAATCATATATAATAGATGGCAGTTGCAGTAATCATGCCCAGGCAGGGGCAATCGGTTGAGAGTTGTATCATTACAACATTACATAAAAAAGAGGGGGATACCGTGAAAAAAGGGGATGTTTTGTTCTCTTACGAAACGGATAAGGCTTCCTTTGAGGAGGAATCGCCTGCAGACGGGACCATATTGGCCTGTTTTTACGGTGAGGGTGATGAGGTACCTGTCCTGCAAAACATGATGATCATCGGGGAGCCGGGGGAAGATATCACCCCACTGCTGGCCGTGAGCCAGGAAGCTTCATCGGGAAGTCTCCCCGATGTGACGGGCAACAGCGTTACCCCTCCCGATATACAATCAGGAGAACCGGCCGACGAAACATCGACAGCGACCGCCGCCTTTACCCATAACGACAAGACACCTCTGGAAGCTCCGGTTCAGGAAGGAAGCACAGAAAACCGGTTCATCTCTCCCCGGGCAAAGATATTGGCAGAGAAAAATGCAGTACCGGTCACCCAACTTACCGGCACCGGTCCGGGGGGACGGATCATCGAGAAGGATGTTGAAGCCTATTTGGCCAATCGTCCCAGAATGACACCGCTGGCCAAGAAACTGGCTGCTGAACAGGATATTGTGCCGCAGACGTCCGGAACGGGACTTGCAGGTACGGCCCGTGCTTCCGATCTGTCCGCTCCGGTAAATACCATATACGGCGTTGATTATGAGGATAGGAAGATATCGAACATGCGCCGGCTGATTGCAAAATCGATGTATGCCTCCCTGCAAAACTCTGCGCAGCTCACCCATCATCTGGGTGCCGATGCCAGACGCATCCTCGATCTGCGTAAGAAAGCCAAAGCTGCCTTTGAATCGGGAAACCTTGCCGTGAACATCACGTTGAACGACCTGGTCTGCTTCGCCGTCATCAAAGCGCTGAAAAAATTCCCCGAAGTGAATACCCATTTTTTGGGCGACAGCAAGCGGTATTTTCGCAAAGTACATCTTGGCCTGGCTGTGGATACCGAACGCGGGCTGATGGTTCCCGTATTGCGCAATGCCGATGACCTGTCCATTACCGGGCTCTCCGGACAGCTCAAAGAGATTGCCACAGCCTGCCGTGCCGGCAGCGTGAATCCCGATATACTGGCTGCCGAGGCCGGCACATTTACCGTATCGAATCTCGGTAATTACGGGGTGGAGATGTTTACCCCGGTAATCAACCTGCCACAATCGGCCATCCTTGGTGTCAATACCATCGTGCCGCGTCCCAAGGATCTGGGCGACGGGGTCTATGCTTTTGTCCCCTATATCGGATTAAGCCTGACCTACGATCACCGGTCACTGGACGGCGGTGAAGCCACCCGTTTTCTGAAACAGATCGCCATCGAAATTGAGAATCTGGAATTGGGAATATAAGAGTCAAGAGCCAAGAGCCAAGAGTCAAGACAAAAGATACAATGTGATGTATAATTTAAAGTAATCAGAATTTCAATGGAACTGTTTGACTTTAAATTGTTATATAGGGTAAATGCTTTTAGCAATGTTTTAAAATAATAAATGATGCCGATAACCAGTCTGAATATAGCCTTTAAAGTCTTGGCTCCTGATTCCTGGTTCTTGGCGCTAAAGGAAATATTATGATAGATTTACTGATCATCGGTGGCGGTCCCGCCGGATATGTAGCGGCAGAGAGAGCCGGACACAATGGACTGAATGTGGTGCTTTTCGAGAAAAAAGAAATAGGCGGTGTCTGCCTGAACGAAGGGTGTATCCCCACAAAAACACTGCTGTACAGTGCCAAAATGTACGAAAATGCCCTGCATGGGGATAAGTACGGTGTCTTTGGCGATAACATCCGCTTCGACTACGAAAAAATGATCTCCCGCAAAAAGAAAGTGGTACGTAAACTGGTTTCAGGCGTAGAGAGCAAGATGAAACTGAACCATGTCACCGTGGTGAAAGGGGATGCTTACATCAATGGCCGCTCAGCGGAAGGGATTGAAGTGACTTGCAACGAAGAGAAATATACCGGCAGGAACCTGCTTGTCTGTACCGGATCAGAAGCCGCTGTGCCCCCCATTCCCGGTCTTCAGGAAGCCGGAGCGGTGATCCTCACCAACCGGGAGATTCTGGAGATGACCGAGCGACCCGCCTCACTGGTTGTAATTGGTGGCGGTGTGATCGGGATGGAGTTTGCCAGTTTTTTCAACAGCCTGGGAACGAAGGTGACGGTGGTGGAGATGCTGCCGGAGATTTTGGGAGGACTCGATTTCGAAATATCGGCTATGCTGCGTGATATTTATACGAAGAAAGGAATTGCCTTCCACCTGAATGCGAAAGTGGTGCAGGTGGATGGCAACAAGGTCGTCTTCGAGAAAGAGGGGATGACCCACACGGTGGAAGGTGAAAAAATTCTGTTGAGTGTGGGCCGTCGCCCTGTCACCCAGGGCTTCGGTCTGGAGAAGCTGGGTGTGGAGCTGCTGCGTGGTGGCATCAAAGTGGATGAGAAACTGCGGACCAATGTTCCCGGTGTTTTTGCTGCGGGCGATGTGACCGGTTTCTCACTGCTGGCTCATACGGCGAGTCGCGAGGGAGAGGTAGTGGTCAACAACCTCACCGGACGGAATGACATCATGCGTTACAACGCTATTCCGGGTGTTGTATATACCAATCCCGAAGTGGCCGGCGTGGGGGAGACCGAAGAGACAGCCAAAGCCAAAGGGATAGCTTACAAGGTATCCAAACTGCCTATGACCTATGCGGGTCGTTTTGTGGTTGAAAATGAGGGAGGGAACGGGCTTTGCAAAATTTTGGTGGGTGAAAAACATGGCGAGGTAATCGGTGTGCATCTGTTGGGAAATCCTTCCAGTGAAATCATTTATGGAGCCTGTATGGCCATTGAACAGGAGATGACGCTGAAGGAGATGCAAGAAGTCGTATTTCCGCACCCCACCGTGAGTGAGATTCTCAAGGAAGTTGTTTTTTCATTTTAATTCAGCAATAAGCTGTAAGCGATAAGCTATAAGTCGTAAGCTAAAAGCTTAAGGCTTAAAGCTAATAGCTCTAATAGCTGTATAAAAAATTAAATCAATCAAAATATTATGCCAAAAGTTCTAACCATTGATCCGTCGCAAGTCCGTAAGCCGGGGTTCGTGGAGTTTCAACCCATTCCCGTCAATCAGTATCAAAAGAGCGTCACAGAAGAAAAAGAGCATTTCACCCACGAAGAGTTCAAGGCCATCTACCATGATATGGTGTTGATCCGTGAGTTTGAAACCATGTTGAACCTGGTCAAAACCAAGGGCGAGTATAACGGTACGCCGTACAACCACCCCGGTCCGGCACACCTTTCCATCGGTCAGGAGTCGGCCGCTGTGGGCATGGCCTGGACGCTGACAGTGGATGATTTTATCTTCGGAAGCCACCGTTCACACGGAGAGATTCTGGCCAAGGGGATGTCAGCCATCCATAAGCTGGATGATGAGCAACTTACCCGAATCATGGAAAACTTCTTCGACGGAGCGATATATGACATTGTAAAGAAAGATTTTGAAGGACCGGTTAAAGAACTGGCGAAACGTTTTCTGGTGTATGGAACCCTGGCAGAGATCTTTGCCCGCAAGACCGGATTCAACAAGGGGCTGGGCGGCTCGATGCATGCCTTCTTCACCCCGTTCGGCGTCTATCCCAACAACGCCATCGTGGGCGGTTCGGGCGATATTGCCGTGGGGGCAGCATTGTACAAAAAAGTAAACCGCAAACCGGGACTGGTGGTGGCCAATATCGGCGATGCCGCCATGGCCTGCGGTCCCGTGTGGGAAGGCATCAATTTTGCGGCGATGGATCAGTTCACCAAACTTTGGGAAGGAGAGATGCAGGGAGGTCTTCCCGTGATCATCAACATCATGAACAACCAGTATGGCATGGGCGGCCAGACTAGCGGTGAGACGATGGGCTACGGCATTGCTGCCCGCATTGGTGCGGGCGTGAATGCCGAGCAGATGCATGCCGAGCGGGTGGACGGCTATAACCCCCTTGCGGTGATCGATGCCTACAAACGCAAACGCAAAATAATAGAAGAGAAAAAGGGGCCGGTATTGCTCGATGTGCTCACCTACCGCTACAGCGGACACTCTCCCTCCGATGCCTCCTCCTACCGCACCAA
>DPAC01000144.1 GCA_003517675.1 Porphyromonadaceae bacterium
GATGAACTGGAACAGGATCAACGGCTGCTCCGGTATGCGGAGCGCTATGCTGCAGCACTGATGCAAAAACAGCGTACGGATGGCTTTTTCCCTGGCTGGCTTGATCTGAACAGTCTCCAGCCGATGCAACACCTGAATGACTCGCCCGAGACATCCCTGTCGGTCACCTTTCTCTTGAAGCTCTATGAGCTGACAGGCGAATCTTCTTATCGCACGGCGGCACTGAAGGCACTGGATGCCGTGATCCGCGAGGTGATCCCTGTCGGCAGGTGGGAGGATTTTGAGACCTACTGGTCCTGCTCCCGTTATGGTTCAGACCATCTTGTAGGGAAGAAGGTAACCCGTAACAACATGCACAAACAGAACAACTTCTCCATCTTCTGGACGGCAGAAGCACTGTTTGAAGCCTACCGTCTTACCAGTGACAAATATTACCTTTCCCTGGGAGAGCGAACGCTCGATGAGTTGCTGATGACCCAGGCATCCTGGCAACCACCCTACATGTACGTGAACGTACTGGGCGGTTTCGGAGTAATGAATGCTGACGGTGAGTGGAACGACTCGCGGCAGAGCCTCTTTGCCGGACTGATCCTGCGCTATGGTGCTCTGCTTGAGAGAGAAGAGTACCGGGAGCGGGGTATTGCAGCTCTGAAAGCCTCCTTCGTGATGATGTACGCTCCCGAGAACCCGGTCACGCGCCGTCAGTGGGAGAAGGTTTATCCCTTCTTTGGAGAAGCAGACTACGGCTTTACGATGGAGAACTACGGTCACGGGGGACGAACCAGTCCCGAAGGGGAAGGAATGGGTGAATTTACCATCTATGACTGGGGGAACGGTGCTGCTGCGGAGGCATATAACCGCATCCTGGATCATTTTCCAGAGATTGGGAAAATAATAAGATGAACAGAATGAAGAAACAATATTCAACAACATGAAGAAACGAAATCAATTCAAAGGAGTCGTTGCCGCAGTGCTGATCGGGGGACTCTTCAGCCTCTCCTGCACCGGAAACGCAAAAAAATCGGAATCTATGGAAATGAATGATGAAAAAGGTACGTTCGGGTATGACCTGAACTACCTCTCGGAAAAAGACAGCCTGATCCTCCTGAAATCGGAAGATGAGAAGGCACAGGTGATTCTTTCGGCAAAGTACCAGGCAAAGGTTTTCACTTCTACGGCTAACGGCCTGGAGGGAAACAGCCACGGCTTTGTCAACTACAAATTTTTCGATGCCGGTATCGTGGATGAGCACATGAACGGCTTCGGTGGTGAAAACCGCTTCTGGCTCGGCCCTGAGGGGGGACAATACTCGGTCTTCTTTGCACCGGGAACGGAACAGGTGTATGACAACTGGCATACTCCCAAGCCGATCGATATCGAGGCGTGGGAGCTGACTGATGCAACTTCCACACAGGCTGCGTTCAGCAAGGAGATGGAGGTGAAAAACTATCGGGGTACAGAGTTAAAAATTAAAGCCGAACGACAAATCAATCTGCTCTCCAGGGAGGCAAGTAGCAGGGAACTGGGTTTAACCCTACCTGTAGAGATGAAGATGGTGGCCTACAGTACCGAAAACAGGATTACAAACCAAAATGATTTTGAATGGACTCCGGAGACAGGCACAGTTTGTATCTGGATGCTCGATATGTTTATCCCGTCCGACTCGGCAGTGACGGTAATTCCCTATCAAACAGGGAGTGAAAAAGATTTGGGCAGGGTTGTTACCTCCGATTATTTCGGCGAAATCCCTGCCGACCGGCTTGTAGACGAAAATGGGGTTCTCTTTTTTAAAACGGATGGAAAATCGAGGGGCAAGCTGGGGATGAACGCGCGCAGGACCAAAGGAATCGCGGCCAACTACGACCCGATCGGGGGGCGGCTTACCGTGATGACCTTCACCACACAACCTGAAGCCACCTACCTCAACCAGGAGTGGAACCCGGAGAAAGATCCCCTGAAAGGTGACGCGCTCAACGCCTACAACGACGGCCCGCTGGAAGATGGTAGCATCATGGGCCCATTCCTGGAGCTGGAGAGCTGCTCACCGGCCGCTTTTTTAAAACCGGGCGAATCACTCTCTCACCAGCACAATGTGTACCATTTCGTGGGTGATGAGGCTTCCCTCTCCCCTATTTCAGAAAAATTACTGGGTGTGAGCCTGGAGAAAGTAAAGAATATTTTTAACAGAAAAGCTGACAACTGAATACAGAACATTGACATCTTTAAAAAATGAACACAAATTCAGCAAAACATCGCCTGGTTCCTGAAGGGATTATTTTTCCCTTCATCCTTCTCACCTCCCTCTTTTTCATCTGGGCGGTACCCAATAACATGACCGACACCATGCTGGCGGCATTCAAGCGCATCATGAGCCTTTCCGATACGCGCACTGCCTGGATACAGGTTGTCTGTTACTTATTGGGTTACGGCTGCTTCGCACTGCCCGGCGCCATCTTTATCAAAAAGCATACCTATAAATCGGGTGTCTTGCTCGGTTTAGGGTTATGCATTACGGGTACCCTCCTGTTTTATCCGGCTATGTTAGCCAACAGCATCAGTTCACCGCTGAGTTTTGCGACGTATCTGTTTGCGATATTCGTGCTGTTTGCGGGTTTATCGGTACTGGAGACATCGGCCAACTCCTACGTCTATGCACTGGGCGATCCGGTGACTGCCACCAGGAGACTCAATTTCTCCCAGTCGTTCAACCCTTTTGGCGCACTCACCGGTGTGCTGGTGAGCCAGATCTTCGTACTGTCGCAGTTAAATACCATGACTGCAGCCGAAAGAGATGCCCTGAGCGGACCGGAACTTGTTGCCATACAGAATGGGGAGCTGAATGCCGTGACTACGGCTTATTTGATCCTTGGCGTGGTGATGCTGGCGCTCTTTCTGTTGATCTACTTTACCCGGATGCCCAAAGCACAGGACGACGATAAAAGTTTGGATCTGAAAGCAACCTGGGGAAGGTTGAAGCGGAACAAGAACTACGTGTGGGGCGTGGTGGCACAGTTCTTCTATGTAGGTGCTCAGATTGCCGTCTGGTCGTTCATCATTCGTTACGCCATGCAACAGCTCAATTTCGATGGCGTGATTGCAGGCCTGGGTGCTAACCCTTCACAGGAAACAATTATTGGGGCATTGCGCGGTGTGGAGCCCATTGCGGGGGGATTCTATGCATTCACCGAAGCCATTGGCCTGGATGTTCTGCTGCCACGTACGGCTGAGCAGGCCGGTGCCACCTATTACATCATGTCGTTAATATTGTTCGTTACCGGTCGTTTTGTTTGTACCTGGCTGATGAAATATATCCGTCCGGTCAATCTCTTATCTGTACTCTCTCTTTTGGCTGTGGTTTTGTCGCTGATCGCCATTTACGGACAGGGTTTTTTGGGGGTTTACGCACTGATGGCAATATCGGGATGTATGTCGCTGATGTTTCCGACCATCTACGGATTGGGAATGAGGGGGCTGGGTGAAGATACCAAGATTGCCGGATCAGGCATGGTGATGGCGATCGCCGGTGCGGCACTGCTGACCCAGATTCAGGGAATTCTCTCCGATCAGGCTGGAAGTATTAATTTTGCTTACTGGGTGCCGGCTATCGCGTTTTTAATCATTGCTTTTTACAGTTTAACGGTTGCCCGGAGCAAGAAGCTGGGTAACGGAAAATAGATGGATATGAAAAAGTTAGTCATGGGTATTGATTTTGGTACCGATTCATGTCGTGCGGTAGCGTTTGACGCCGTATCCGGAAAAGAGCTGGCGACAGCGATCTCCGTTTATGTCCGCTGGAAAAAAGGATTATATTGTGATCCTTCTGCCAACCGCTATCGCCAGCATCCACAGGATTATATCGATTCACTGGAAGAGGCAATTCATGGTGTTTTGAGGCAGATGAAACCCACTGAGATTGACAACATCGTCGCACTGGGTATCGATACCACCGGGAGTACACCCTGTCTGACCGACCGGAATGGGATCCCCCTGGCGCTGTTGCCCGGGTACGAAAAGGATCCTGACGCCATGTTCGTGTTATGGAAAGACCATACCGCCGTCAACGAGGCAGATGAGATCAACAGACTGGCCCATGGGTGGGAGACCGACTATACAGCACGCTCCGGCGGAATCTACTCCTCGGAATGGTTCTGGGCCAAGGCACTCCATATCCTGCGGCAGAACGAACGCATCCGCCGCGATGCCCGCGGCCTGATTGAACATTGCGACTGGATGCCGGCACTGCTGACCGGCAACCTCTTGCCTGAGAAGGTGAAGAGAAGCCGCTGTGCCGCCGGGCACAAAGGGATGTGGGCGGAGGAATGGGGCGGTTACCCCTCGGCAGTATTCCTCTCCAAGCTTGATCCTTGGCTGGGCGAATTCAGGGCGCTTTTAAGCGACGAAACCCATACCGGCGACACTCCGGTCGGGATTCTCACCGAAGAGTGGTC
The DNA here is from genome assembly GCA_003517675.1 of Porphyromonadaceae bacterium. Taxonomy (GTDB): domain Bacteria; phylum Bacteroidota; class Bacteroidia; order Bacteroidales; family Dysgonomonadaceae; genus Proteiniphilum. The sequence goes on from DPAC01000144.1 coordinate 4,449, forward strand.
TGAGCGGCTCGGATTGCCCCGAAGCGTGGTGGTCTCCGCCGGCATTCTCGATGCACATGCCGGGGCCGTAGGTGCCGGCATCCGCGCGAACAGCATGGTGAAGATCATTGGTACCTCCACCTGCGACATTGTGGCCACCTCGAAACAGGATATCGGTGACAAGCTGATCCCGGGGATCAGCGGCCAGGTGGATGGCTCCGTGATCCCCGGGCTGATCGGACTGGAAGCGGGACAATCGGCTTTCGGCGACATTTATGCCTGGTTCAGGGATCTGCTTTCCTGGACTGCAAATACCCTTCCGGAGAAAGAGAGGGTCGCATTGACCGGTAACCTTTTGCAGCAGCTTACTGTCGAGGCAGAAAAATTACCCCTCACGGAAACAGACCCGATTGCCAACGACTGGCTGAATGGCCGCCGCTCCCCTTTTGCCGATCAGACACTGAAAGGAGGCATTATCGGGATCACCCTGGGATCCACGCCGGCACAACTCTTCAAGAGCCTGGTCGAAGCCACGGCATTCGGCTCACGTGCCATCATGGAACATCTGAAAAAAGAGGGTGTGAAAGTGAATGAGGTCATTGCGGTGGGGGGTATTTCTCTGAAGTCGCCTTACGTGATGCAGACCCTGGCCGATGTGATGGAGGTGCCCATCAAAGTGGCTGCCGCACAACAGGCAGGTGCATTGGGTGCGGCGATGTGCGCGGCTGTGGCAGCGGGTCTATTCGACTCGTTGCAGTCTGCCACTGGCCGGATGGAACAGGGCAGCCTGAAGAGGTATACTCCGCGACAAGAGGTTGGTCTGCTCTACAAGGCTCGTTATGAACGCTACCAGTCGCTGGCACATTTTTTGAGCCTGAAGCAACCATTTTTACAAAACCAGCAATGAAGAAGACGATTCACTTTTCTTTGATCGCACTTGTCTTTCTGATGTTTTCCTGTCATCAGAAGCAGTCGGAGCATGATTCAGGAAGTAGTTACAGTGAAAAATACCGTCCACAGATCCATTTTTCACCTGAGAAAGGTTGGATGAATGATCCCAACGGATTGGTTTACCACGATGGAGAATATCATCTCTTTTATCAGCATCATCCTTACTCCTCCATGTGGGGACCGATGCATTGGGGTCATGCTGTGAGCAATGATCTGATTCACTGGCAACATCTCCCCATTGCTCTCTATCCCGACAGTATGGGTTACATCTTCTCCGGGAGTGCTGTCTCTGACAGTGAGAACTGCTCGGGACTGGGGACAGCGGACAATCCCCCGCTGATTGCCTTTTTTACCTATCATGATCCTGTAGCACAGGATGAGGGGCGTGAGTTTGATGTGCAGCAACAGGCTATCGCCTACAGTACCGACAATGGGAGAAGCTGGACCAAGTATGACAATAACCCTGTGGTGAAGAATCCCGGTATTCGCGATTTCCGTGATCCGAAAGTGGTGTGGCACCCCGGTTCGGAAAGGTGGATCATGTGTGTGGCTGCCTGGCAGACCATTCGGTTTTACAGCTCTGTCAATCTCCTGGACTGGACCTTTGAAAGTGAGTTCGGGGAAGGGTATGGAAGCAAGGAGGGTGTATGGGAATGTCCGGATCTTTTTCCCCTGAAAATGAATGATAGCGGCGAAACCAAATGGGTGCTGATTGTCAATATCAATCCCGGCAATCCCGCTGGTGGTTCAGGTACACAGTATTTCGTAGGCGATTTCGACGGCACCCATTTTACCACAATTCAGAGAGAACCCATCTGGCTGGATTACGGCAAAGACAACTATGCAGGAGTTACCTGGAACAATATGCCTGATGAGAGGCGTGTGCTGATCGGATGGATGAATAACTGGGAGTATGCCGGTGAACAACCCACCCTGCACTGGAGTGGGTCGGCTACCCTACCCCGCGAGTTGGGTCTCAGAAAGGTAAGAGACAACTATCTGCTTACTTCCAGACCGGTTGCTGAACTTCGCAAATTATACGGCAAGTCAAATGAGATCAGAAAATTAAAGGTCAACGGATCAAGTCGTATTTTCGAAGAGAAGATGTTTGTAGGCTCTCCCGTTGAGATTGAACTCACCTTTAATGTTTCAGAGATGACCCGGATGGATTTTCCCGGGAAGTTTGGCCTCAGGTTAAGCAACCGACTGGGTGAACATTACACGATAGGATATGACAATATTGTAAAATATTACTATGCAGACAGGACGCATGCAACCTCTGAAGATTTCTCGCCTCTCTTCTCATCGATGCAGTATGCACCCTATCTGATCGAATCAGAGAGGGTGACCTGGAAGATCATCCTCGACTGGTCATCGGTAGAATGGTTTGCTTCCGACGGTGACGTGGTTATCACCAACCTTGTGTATCCTACGGAACATTTCGACACGCTGGAATTGTTTACTGAAGAGGGATGGATCGATCTTCCGGAGGCAAAAATTACCCAACTTACGCCCATCTGGTAGGTTAACCTGATTACCTGCGCGTTATTCATTGTCTATGGGGTGCTGCTGGGTTTCAAATGGCCGTTGATCATCTCCAATGCAGTGGTTTGCCTTATACAATCTATCATCTCTTTCTATTGAAGGAGAAAGCCTGATGACCGAAGCTTATCCCGCCACAATGGTTTTGACCCCAAGCTCCCCTACCCGTTCGGCTATTTTTTGCAGGAGTTCCAGCGGAGCTTTTTCAAGCTCTCTGGCGGGCGTTTCCCTGTCGATGGTATAGATCATCACCTCACGCGGCCGGAGCGTCCTGACGAGCCCTAACCAGGCTGAGATCTCCTCCTCTGTGGTGTTGTCTATCACCTTTCCTTCGAATCGTCCGCGGAGGAACATCGATTGTAACACGAAATCACCCTGAAACAGCCGGTAACGCTCCACCTGCTGGCTTACGCTGTAGCTGGCGGCGTTGGGACGGTCGATGCGTCGTGCCGTCTCGTCGAAGGCAGAATCGAGTTTCAGGATGGGGTTGTCCACCTTTTTCATGGCATCGAGCACCTCTTTCTTGTTGAGGTGCAGCCCGTTGGAGAGCACACTGATCTTTGTGCTTGGAAAATAACGATCACGTAGCTCTAGTGTATCGTCGATGATGCCTGCAAATTCAGGATGCATGGTTGGTTCTCCGTTGCCAGCAAAAGTGATCACATCGGGTGTCACGCCCTCCTTTTGCAACTGTTGCAATTTATCCTCTATAGCCGCGCGCACATTTTCCCTGTCGGGCAGTTTTGTTTTGGTACGGAAATCCCTGTTGAATCCACATTCACAGTAGATACAGTCGAACGAGCATAACTTGCCATCGTAGGGAAGCAGGTTCACCCCCAGTGAGCTGCCGAGCCGCCGGCTTTGCACCGGCCCATACACGATTTCATGAAAAAGAATGGTCATATCGAGTCAAAAAATTATTGTTGTGCACAGCAGTCAGCGCTCATTTTTTTTGATTTAAACATACTAACATACAAACATAACAACCGATGAACTTTCGAACCACGCACCAAAGAGCTTGTAGCTAATTGCTGAATGATTAGAACAGCGTTAACACCCCTTTCGTACCGAAGGCGATCAGCAGATAGCGGAGGAACTTGCCCAAAGTCATGGTACTCATCACCAGCGGAACATTGGCCCGCATGAATCCCAGTGCTACCAGGATCGCATCGCCCACAGCAGGGAGAAAGCCGAAGAAGCCCATCACCCCACCCTTTCCGTGTAGCCAACGGAGTATCTTGTCAATCTGTTCTGGCTTGATGCGGAACCATTTTTCAAGCCATTCCGTTTTGCCAAGCCGTCCCAGATAGTAACAAGTGGCACCACCTGCCGCATTGCCCAGGGTGGCAAAGAGGATGCATTGCCAGCTATCCAGTCCCGCAGCAATCAGCGCCGCGAAGACCACCTCCGAGCTGAAAGGGAGTACCGTAGCCGCCAGAAAAGAGGCAAGCAGCAGCCCCCAGTAACCATATTCCGTCAGTCCTTCGAGCATATACTTTTAGTGTGCTACCAGCCAGTTTTCTCCCACCCCCAGATCGATGGTGAGCGGTACGCTCAGGCTGCAGGCGTTTTCCATTTCGCTGGTGACAATTTGCCTTACCCGCTCCAGCTCATCGGGGAAGACGTTGAAGTTGAGTTCGTCGTGCACCTGCAGGATCATCTTCGATCGTAGCTGTTCCTCTTCAAAACGTGTGAAGATGCGGATCATCGCCACCTTGATGATGTCGGCTGCGCTGCCCTGGATGGGTGCGTTGATGGCGTTGCGTTCTGCGTAGCCACGCACCGTGGCATTGCGGGAGTTGATGTCCGGCAAATAGCGCTTACGACCGAAGATGGTCTCCACGTACCCTTTCTCGCGCGCATGGAGAATAGCGTTGTCCATGTATTGCTTCACGCCCGGGAATGTAGCAAAGTATTCATCGATCAGCTTTTTGGCTTCACCGCGTGGGATGTTGAGTCGTTCCGACAATCCGAAAGGACTGATGCCGTATATGATGCCAAAGTTGGCGGTTTTTGCTTTCCGGCGCATATCGCTTGTCACCTCCACCAGTGGCTTTTTGAAGATCTTTGCTGCAGTGGCGGCATGGATATCCTGGCCCTGTACAAATGCCTCGATCATGTTCTTGTCGCCGCTCAGATGTGCCATGATGCGCAGTTCTATCTGAGAATAGTCGGATGAGAGAAAGAGGCAACCCTCATCGGGGATAAACACCTTGCGCATCTCCCTGCCACGCTCATCGCGGATGGGGATGTTCTGCAGGTTCGGGTTGGCGCTGCTGAGTCGTCCGGTTGCAACCACTGTCTGATTGAAGGAGGTATGTACTTTGCCGGTTCGTTCGTTTACCAGTAGCGGGAAAGCATCCACATAAGTACTCAGCAGCTTTTTGAGGCCCCGTTGTTCCAGAATTTTTTCGATGATCGGGTGCTTGTTGCGCAGCTTCTCTAGTTCTTCCTCGCTGGTTTTATATTGTCCTGTTCGGGTCTTTTTCGGTTTCTCTGCTATTTTAAGCCGGTCGAACAACACTTCACCGATCTGTTTCGGGGAGTTGACATTGAAAGGCATGCCGGCCATCGCGGCGATCTCCTGCTCAATGGATGCCAGTTCAGCATTATACTGTTGCGAGAGTTCCTGCAGTGCCTTCAGGTCGAGACGTACCCCCGTCCACTCCATATCCGCCAGTACATAGATCAGGGGAGATTCTATCTCGTAGAAGAGCTGTTCCATTTGGTTGCGAAGGATCTCCTTTTCCAGTATATTTTTCAGCTTCAGGGTGATATCGGCATCCTCTGCGGCATAATCTTTTACTACCTCCGGATTTACCTCCCGCATGTTCTTTTGATTCTTACCTCGGGGACCGATTAGCGCATCGATGTGGATGGTGCGGTATTGCAGGTAGCTCTCCGCCAGGTAGTCCATTCCATGTCGCTGCTCCGGGTTGAGCAGATAGTGGGCAATCATGGTGTCGAACAGCTTCCCGCTCACATTGATCCCGTATTGGCGCAGCTGTAGAATATCATATTTGATGTTCTGACCGATTTTGGTGATGGCAGCATTTTCGAAGAAAGGTTTGAAAACAGCACTCTCTTTCGTAGCCTGCTCACGGTCTGCTGATACCGGCACATAGTATGCCTCACCTTCATGGAAAGCAAAAGAGATGCCTACCAGTTCGCTCGCAAGTGGATTCACACCTGTCGTCTCGGTGTCGAAGCATACCTCTTTCTGTGTTGAGAGCAGCACCGCCAGGTCCTCTCTTTCTTTCGCAGTTGCAACCATCCGGTAATCATGGGGAGTGCTGTTGATGTCGGTGAATCCGGAAGGAAGCGGTGCATCCGCTGTTTCATGCGACTCCGCCGCTTCAAACAGAGAGAAGAGATCACCCTGCAGCGGCTTTTTAGAAGCGGGTGGGGGAGTATCCTCTCTCAATACACGCTCCAACAAAGAGCGAAACTCCAGCTCTTCGAAGATCTTCCTGATGGCCTCCTCATCTTTCTTACCGCGGGTGAGCGAATCCTCCTCCACCGCGATTGGAACATCGGTTTTGATGGTTGCCAACATGCGGGAGAATAGAATCTGCTCACTGTTTTCTTCCACTTTTTTCTTCAGTGCTCCTTTCAACTGATCGGTCTGTTCCAGCAACTTATCAATTGAACCAAACTTTTGCAACAGCGTTACGGCAGTCTTTTCACCTACGCCCGGGCAACCGGGTATGTTGTCGGACGAATCACCCATCAACCCCAGCAGATCGATCATCTGAGTGGGGTGGGAGAGACCATACTTCTCCATGATCCTGCGGTCATCCAGCAGGTCAAAGTCATTGCTGCCGTAACGCGGCTTATAGATGAAGATATGTGGTTCTGTCAGCTGTCCGTAATCCTTGTCAGGCGTCATCATATAGACATTGAAACGGTTCTTGTCAGCCCTTTTGGCAATGGTGCCGATCACATCATCCGCTTCGTAGCCCTCCACCTCCAGCACCGGGATATTGTAAGCTTTGACAATCTCTTTGATTATTGGTACCGACCATTTGATATCCTCCGGTGTCGCCTCGCGCTGTGCCTTGTAGGCTTCAAACTCCAGATGCCGGAAAGTGGGTCCCGGCGGGTCAAATGCCACGGCAATATGGGAGGGATCTTCCTTGCGCAGCACCTCCTCCAGCGTGTTCACGAAACCGAAAACGGCAGAGGTGTTCTGTCCTTTCGAATTGATCCTTGGATTGCGGATAAATGCATAATAGGATCGGTAGATAAGGGCATATGCGTCGAGTAAGAAGAGTTTGTTTTTATTCATAATCTCTTGTGATAACATTAAGGAAACGTAAAGTTACGATTATTTGTTGCGAAGCGGAGAATTATTTTTACTTTTGTAGCACTTAATTTTAGGTTTTGATGGATCAGGGTCAGCAAATAAGGAATTTACTTCGACAAGAGCTGTTCCGCTTTGAGGAGTATTTGCAGGCGTCGGTGAGAAGCGATAATCCGCTGATCAGTGAGATGGTTGGCTATCTCTTCAACACCTCAGGAAAGAGATTGAGGCCCCTGTTGGTGCTGATGACGGCAAAGGCTTGTGGCGGTATCATCCCGGAGACCTATCATGGAGCAGTGTCAGTGGAGTTGCTTCATACCGCTACCCTGGTGCACGATGATGTGATCGACAAGTCGGACCTCCGTCGTGGCAAACGTTCCCTTCATGAGGTATACGACAACACGCAGGCGGTGCTGCTGGGTGATTATTTGCTTTCAACCGCACTGAAGGAGAGTGCGAAAACCAAGGACCTGGACATCATCCAGATCTTCGCAGAGTTGGGTCAGAATCTTGCCGAAGGTGAGCTGAACCAGTTCACATTGGCAGACAAGATCATTGTAGATGAGGCAGCCTATTTTGAGGTGGTCGACAAGAAAACGGCTTCGCTGATTCGTGCCAGCATTACCATCGGTGCTATGACCGGCGGTGCCGACCGTGCAATGCTCAGTAGCTTTTCCAAGCTCGGCAGCATCCTGGGTATCTGTTTCCAGATCAGGGATGACATCTTCGATTACTTTAAGGGGGATGTGGGGAAACCCACAGGTAATGATATCCGTCAAGGGAAGATCACCCTGCCTATGATTTATGCCTTGCAGCATGCATCCGATGCCATTTCAGACGAGATGATGCAGCTCATCACCTCACGCAACTATACCGATAAGAATATCACGCGTCTTTTAGCCTTTGCCCGTGAGCAGGGTGGCATAGACTATGCTTACGGGAAGATTGAGGCCTTGATAGCTGAAGCTGAAGAGATTGTATCCGGTTTTCATTTCAGCGAGGAGATGGAATCGTTGATGCGGCTCTTTCTCTCCTATCTGAAAAACCGTAAATATTAAAAAAATACCACCCTGGGTGGGGTGGTATATTCAGGTCATTTACTTACATCGATTTTTGTCACTGAATCTCAATCAGTCGTGAATTGGGGGTTTTTTCCTGTTTGACAATCGGTATGGTTACCGACAATACTCCATTTTTAACTTTTGCCTTGATATTCTCCTTATCCACGTTGTCAGGCAATATCATGGTGCGCTGGAACTGTGTATAGGAGAATTCGCGACGCAGGTATGTTCCCTTTTTGTCTTTCTCTTCCGCTTCATTCTTCTTTTCGAATGAGATCACCAGGTTGTTATCATCATCAACCCGTACATTGCAATCCTCCTTGGTCATGCCAGGAGCTGCAACCTCTACCAGGAAGCTGTCATCGTTTTGCTGGATGTTGACAGCCGGTACAGACCGGTTGCTTTCCATCCATTCATTGCCGAAGAAATCGTTGAATACACTCGGCAGCCAATTGCTAGAACGTCTGATAATTGCCATAGTCGTACCCTTTCTCTATTTATTTGTTCAACATTTTTTATTTATCTCTCGCATGAAGGGAATTGCAAATGGTATGCCAGTTTGGTCCTGAACGGTACAACGGATAAAAAAATGACAAAATGACAAATTCAGGGCTATTCATCTCTGTTCACCATGCAATTAAATGACAAAATGACATCATTTATCAATCTTGCTCTATCACCGCCAGTAGGGCATCAGCCAGACGGCTGGCACCCACACGAAAAAGCGCTACATTGCACCACTCTTCTCCCAACACCTCTTTCACAATTGTATAATATTTCAGCGCATCTTCAGGAGTGGACACTCCTCCCGCAACCTTAATCCCAGCCTTGTATCCTGTTTTCTGATGGTAGTCGCTGATGGCCCGGCACATTACATAGGCCGCTTCCGGTGTTGCACCAGGGTATCCCTTCCCTGTTGAGGTTTTCAGAAAATCAGCACCCGAATAGAGCGCGAGAATAGATGCATGGTAAATTCTCTCTGCACTTTTCAGTGCCCCGGTCTCCAGAATCACTTTGAGAGTGGCCTGCCTGCAGGCCTCTTTAATCTCAGTGAGCTCTTCACACATCTCTTCATACGCTTCATCCAGGAAGAGCCCCAGGTTGATTACCACGTCGATCTCATCGGCCCCGTCAGCTACAGCCAGCGCTGTTTCCGCTACTTTTATTTCTGAAAAGGTCTGTGAGGAGGGAAAGCCTGCCGAGACACAGGCGATGCGTACATCGGCTGTCAGTGCATCTTTCACTGTGCGCGCAAAATTGGGATAGACACAGATTGCCGCCACATTGGGGATGTCGGGACGGCTGCCGTCGAAGCTGTTCACTTGCTCGGTAAACTGCCAAACTTCCTCACGGGTGTCGGTGCTGTTGAGGGTGGTCAGATCGATACAGCCATATATGCTGCTGTAAACCTCTTTCAGCCTATTCTGCCTGGTTTTCTCAGCCAGCAGTTTATGGACCTGCTCTGTGACCTGTTCATCGGTCAGACTGAATGGATAGGCTTCAAGGGTTGAGTGATACTTTTCTTTTTCCATAAAGGGTCATATTTTTAAAGGTTCTTTTCTCTTTTGTTATGCAGTTTTGGATTTTCCTTGTGACGGGTGGCATCTCTCCTGCTTTTTTTTTCAATGTTCTTTTTCAGCGCCTCTTCCATGTCAACGCCTGTCTGATTGGCCAGGCAAAGCAACACCCAGAGTACATCGGCCATCTCGTCTGCCAGGTCTGCAGAGCTGTCACGCTCTTTGAACGACTGATCACCATATGTGCGGGCCATGATGCGTGCCAGCTCACCCACCTCCTCGGTGAGGATAGCCATGTTGGTCAGTTCGCTGAAGTATCGCACACCATAGGTGCGAATCCAGTCGTCTACCAATTGTTGTGCTTCCTGTAGTCTCATCTATTCCCTGTTTTTTGAATCAATCCAGATGGTGACCGGACCATCATTCACAATTTCTACCTGCATATTGTTCCCAAATTCTCCTGTAGCCACCTCTCTTTTAAGTTGCTGCTGCAACTCCTGGCAGAATTTTTCATAGAGGGGAATGGCTTTTTCTGGCCTTGCTGCACGGATGTAAGAGGGGCGGTTTCCTTTCCTTGTACTGGCATGGAGGGTGAATTGCGACACCACCAGCAGTTCTCCTCCCACATCTAAAACCGAGCGGTTCATGATGCCATTGGAATCATCAAATATTCTCAATTGGAGGATCTTTCTGCAAAGATAATCGATATCCCGTTCATCATCCTCCTTTTCAATACCCAGAAAAAGTAGCAGACCCATGCCAATGCTGCTTTTCGTTTTGCCACCAATTGATACGGCTGCTCGGCTTACCCTTTGAACCAATACCCTCATATTTCCGTTTTATTTCTGTTGTCATTGATCCATTCTCTTATCAGCGTTGCTTTGCTTTTTCCGATCAGATCGGTTAGCTCCTCATCCGTTGCTTCACGGATCCGTTTGATGCTCTTGAAACGGGTGAGCAACTTTTTCTTTGTTTCCTTCCCAATCCCTTTCAGATCGTCGAGCTCTGACCTTATTTGTGACTTGCTTCTTTTTTGACGGTGAAAAGTGATTCCAAATCGATGGGCCTCGTCGCGGAGTTGCTGGATCAGTTTCAATGTTTCTGAATTTTTGTCGATGTACATTGGAACGGAATCGCCGGGGTAGTAGATCTCCTCCAATCGCTTTGCGATGCCGATCACCGCAATCTTTCCATATAACCCGATTTTCTGAAGCGATTCCACGGCAGCATGCAGCTGCCCCTTACCGCCGTCAATTACAATGAGTTGGGGTAGGGGAGCGCCCTCGTTAAGCAGACGAGAATAGCGTCTTTCCACTATCTCCCGCATCGATGCGTAATCATCCGGTCCTGTCACGCTTTTCACATTGAAATGGCGGTACTCCTTTTTGGCCGGTTTTGCTTTTTTGAAAACCACGCAGGCAGCAACCGGGTGGGTGCCCTGGATATTGGAGTTATCAAAGCACTCGATGTGCCACGGTATCTCCTTTAATCGGAGATCTTTTTGCACCCCTTTCAGGATCCGTGTTGCCCGCTGATCCGGATTGAGCATCTCAGCTTTTTTCAGTTTGTCCAGTTGATACTGTTTCACATTTTTTTCCGACAGCTGGAGGAGCGTTCGCTTGTCACCCCGTTGCGGGATGGTGAACGATGCATCAGCCAGTTTCAGATCTGGCAGGAAAGGCACAATGATCTCTTTTGAATTGCTTCCGAATCGCTGACGCATCTCCACGATGCCGAGACCGAGGAGCTCTTCCTTTGTCTCATTGAGCTTCTTTCTATACTCGAATGTATAGGCCTGATTGATTGCGCCATTTACTACGTGGAGGTAGTTGATATAGGCTGCTTGTTCATCCTGTTCCAGTGCAAAAACATCGAGGTTGTATCCGAAGTTGCTGACAACCTGCGATTTCTCCCTGAAATTCTGGATCAGTATAAGTTTTTCTTTCAGCTCCTGCGCCTCTTCAAAGCGCAACTCACCAGCCAGTGCATGCATCTCTTCGCGCATCTGCTTCTCGATGATCGAAATATTGCCTTTCAGGATTTCAGTGATCTCAGCAATGTTCCGATTGTAATCCTCTAGTGACTGCAATCCTTCGCAAGGGCCTTTACATTTTTTGATATGATACTGAAGACATACCTTGAATTTGCCTGCTGCAATATTTTCCGGTGTGAGGTTCAATCGGCAGGTACGCACCTTGTACACGCTGCGAAAGATGCCGAGCAGCGCATTGACAGATTGTACTGAGGTATAGGGGCCAAAGTAGCGTGATCCATCTTTCACAATGTTGCGCGTCTTATATACCCGGGGGAAATACTCATTTTTGATGACTATGGAGGGGTAGCTTTTGTCATCTTTTAGCATCACATTGTAGCGCGGCCTGAACTCCTTGATCAGGTTATTTTCCAGAAGAAACGTATCTTCTTCCGTGTTCACTACAATGTATTTAATTTTCCTGATCTTGCGTACCAGGATCCTGGTCTTGGGGTGTTCCTGCTGCTTGTTGAAATAGGAAGAAACCCTTTTCTTCAGATCTTTGGCTTTACCCACGTAGATCACCGTTCCCTTTTCATCGATAAACTGGTAACATCCAGGCTGATGTGGAATTACCGCCAGGCTATTTTTGATCTCATCGTTCATATCACGGAAGAAACTGACATGAGACAAAGGTACAAAAAAAAACGCTCATTTTTGCATCCCGTTTTGTCTCCCGGTTCATAAAAATGAGCTTGCTCATGGTGATTGATTCCCTATTTGGAGAATTTCAGGATAGAGCTTACCTCCACATCATCCGGAAAGAGCAACCGTCCTTTCAGCTCTTCCAGCTCTATCAGGAAATTGATATAAATTTTCCGTACCCCCAGTTTTTTCACCAGGTTGTGTGCTGCCACCATGGTGCCACCGGTAGCCAGGAGGTCATCATGAATCAGTACCACATCATCCTTCGTCAATGCATCTTCATGGATCTGTATGGCGTCTTCGCCATACTCCTTGCTATAGGTCTCCTCGATTACCCGGTAGGGTAGCTTACCCGTTTTTCGGATCGGCACAAATCCTGCTCCCAGTCTGATGGCTACGGCAGGTCCCATAAAAAATCCTCGGGATTCTATGCCTACCACCTTGGTGATCCCCTTGTCGCGATAACTTTCGTAGAGAATATCGGAGAGTTCTTTCAGATGTTCTGCCGACTGGAACAGGGTGGTGATATCCTTGAACTGAATGCCCGGGATTGGGAAGTCAGGGATGTTTCTTACGGAAGCGGTCAATTTTTCGATGCTCATTTCAATGCGATGATTTAATTGTTTCTTCAGAAAATGTTCCACGTGAAACATTTCGTTTTTTTATCTGCCCAGTAACACCAGTAACACCGATATGTCGTTGGGCGAGACACCTGGTATTCTGCTGGCCTGTGCGATGGTTTCCGGGTTGATCCGGGTCAGTTTCTGCCTTGCTTCTGTTGAGAGCGACTGAATCCCGTTGTAGTTGAATTTGTCCTTGATGCGTATCTCCTCCAGGCGGGTGATCTTGTCGGCCATCACCCGTTCCCGCTTGATGTATCCACTGTATTTGATGCGGATGTCTGCCGATTCGATGATCTCCTCCTGCCGTTCTTCGATGCTTTCAAGCAGTTGTTGCAGAGGGGATACCTCACGTGCCATCACTTCCAGGTCGATGTGCGGACGCACCAGCAGATCGATCAGTTTCACACCCTGTTTGAGAGGTGTTGCGCCGATGCTTTCCAAAAAGGGGTTGATCTGCTCTGTCTTGACCGGGAAGTCGTTTACAAAACGAATGATCTCCTCCACCTTTGCTTCTTTTCTGTTCAGCAGCTCCATTCGTTCGGTAGTTGCCAATCCCAGCTCATATCCCTTACGGGTGAGCCTCTCGTCAGCATTGTCCTGTCGCAACAGGATACGGTACTCAGCCCGGGAGGTGAACATACGGTAGGGTTCATCTACCCCTTTGGTGATCAGGTCGTCGATCAGCACGCCAATATACGCTTCATCGCGATGCAAAACAAAGGGTATGCCGCCATGGCAGTTGATGTGAGCGTTGATACCGGCCACGATCCCCTGGCCGGCAGCCTCCTCATACCCCGTAGTTCCGTTGATCTGTCCCGCAAAAAAGAGGTTTTTCACCGCTTTTGTTTCGAGGGTGGGGTGGAGCTGTGTGGGGTCGAAAAAGTCATATTCGATGGCGTAGCCCGGACGGAAGATATGTGCGTTGCGGAATGCTGGAATGGTCTGAAGTGCTTTCAGCTGTGTCTCCAGGGGGAGTGAGGAGGAGAATCCGTTGAGGTAGTACTCATGAGTTGTTTCACCTTCCGGTTCCAGGAAGAGCTGATGGCTTGTTTTTCCGGAGAAAGTGACGATTTTTGTCTCAATGCTGGGACAATAACGGGGTCCGATGCTCTGGATCTGTCCATTATAAAGTGGTGAATCTTTGAGTCCCTCACGCAGGGCGGCGTGCACCTCTTCAGAGGTGTAAGCGATCCAGCAGCTGCGCTGTGTAAGCTCTCGCTGCACCTGCGGAAGATAAGAGAATTTATGAAAATCCTGATCCCCTTTTTGTTCTGTCAGGAGGCTGAAGTCGACGGTTCGTGCATCGATCCGTAC
>DPAC01000157.1 GCA_003517675.1 Porphyromonadaceae bacterium
ATAAGGCAGGAATCAGTTCTAAAAAGAGGTGGAAGTTACCTTCCCGCTGTACCATTATCTACTACCCACTGTCACTGGGGCGTAATTTCGATGAACTGAAACGCATTCTTCTCGGTTTGCAGACAGCCGATGAATTTGGTGTGGTTCTCCCTGCCGACTGGCGTCCGGGAGATGATGTAATTGTACCCACAGCCGGTTCTTGTGGTACGGCTAAAGAGCGTATGGAGACAAAAGAAGAAGATATGCACTGTTACGATTGGTTTTTCTGCACGAAAAAGCTTTCAAAAGAATCCATCGAAAATGCGCTGTTGAGAAGCTGATTTCTTTTGAACTCTTCAGTCAGTACAGTCCCAATAGATGGTTCAGTCGAGAATTTAGCTGTATATGTACCATACGAAACTTGAATTAATAATTATCTTTGTGTTGATTGTGTTTAATTAAATTATTCCGGTGCCGCCCCAAAGGATGAAACGACCTTAGTGATTAAATAAAATGGTATTTTTTGGGGGTGAAATTAGCAATATACGCTTTTAGCATGCATGAATTTCAAGCATATTGATAAATATACAACAGAGAAACAGATGAAAACGTGAGTTTTTCATTATTTTGTACAATTAACTCTCCAGTTTAATCGGGTTCTGTTTTTTGGGTCTCCCACGTTTCTTCTCTGCCTTCTTTTTCGACATATACTACGGTCAGAGGCCTTGTACTCGATGTTGAACCAGTTGTAGTTCTTCTTGATTGTTACATTATCATCCAGGGGTTCCCCCGCATTCTTGATAGCCTGGAGGGCAGCCCGCTGCGATTCAATCGCGATGTCCAGCCTGCCCACCGCGCTGCTCTTCACCATCTACACCGTGATCTCGGTGTTCGGCTACTTCAAGTGGGCAAAACTGGCAAAAGAAAGCTGATCGGTCATTATCCTTTTTTTTCATACGATAATGTTTTATTCTTTTACATCAAGGTCGTATGGAACTTTTGCATTAAACGAGAGCAGAGTAAATTTATTTACTTTGCCGAGTGCTGCAAAAGTCTAAGTTTACTGAACTCGCAATTATCATGTACTTGTGTGAAAAATCATTTTAATGCTCGTTTCATACTGAGCGCAATTTTAAATGAACATTTGTTCATAATAAAATTTTAATTGCTATATTTGCAAAAAAAAAGGGATGAAAGTATCGATTCTTACCGACAACTATCCCGGTGGCAACACAGGTGCGGAGCATGGGCTCTCCTATTTCGTAGAGCATGAGGGCACAAAGATCCTTTTTGATACGGGACAGAGTGATCTCTTCCTGCAGAATGCATCCATAATGGGAATCAATTTGGAGGAGAGGGATCTGATCATTCTGAGTCACGGTCACTTTGATCACGGAAACGGACTGGCACATCTATCAGGTGGCAGATTGCTCTGCCATCCGGACTGTTTTGTGAAGCGATACAGAACAATTGATCACACCTATATCGGTCTGAAGAACAGCCGGGATGAAATCACTGAAAAATTTGATCTCACCACCAGCAAAGCGCCTTACCGTGTCAGTGACTCCGTTCTGTTTCTGGGAAAGATTCCCCGCATCACCGATTTTGAATCGCAAGAAACCGCCTTCTCATTCGAGGACGGAACAGCCGATTTTGTTGCAGATGACAGTGCGGTGGCCCTTCAAACAGAAAAAGGGCTATTTGTCATCACCGGTTGCGGACATGCCGGGGTGGTCAACACCCTGGAACATGCAAGAAAAGCAACCGGTGAACAGAGGATTTACGGCATCATGGGCGGATTTCATCTAAAGAAGAGAGACAGGCAAACAATCGAGACCATCGATTACCTGAAAAAAAACAGGATAGAACATGTCATCCCCTCTCACTGTACCGCATTCCCTGCACTCGTGGCTTTTGCGGAGAACTTAAACATTCAGTTAGTGAAAACGGGTGATATGTATACTTTTTAAAAGCCATATGAACGCATGTTCATTTAATTTTCTTTATTTACCATAGTCAACTTATATGTTTAACTTAAAAAATTAGCATTATGCCATCAGGAGATCGTACCGGACCGATGGGACAAGGTCCCAGAACCGGAAGAGCACGAGGATTTTGTTCCGGATTTGACGCCCCCGGATATGAAGACAGATTGAATCGTAACAGGGGTTGGGGAGTTGGCAGGAACCAAACTGCAGGAACCGGAAGAAGAATAGGAATAGACAGGGGGGCAGGTTTCGGAAGAAGAGCCGGGATAGGCAGAGGAACATGGAACGGTCAGGGTTATAGCGCTGATCGGCTCTTCAATTTTGGCCTCCTGGTTTCAGACTTGATTCAACGTATTCCCTGGCAGGAAATTCTCCAAAAACGGGATGAGATTGAAGATCTTAAAACAGAGGCAAAAAGGCTTAAACGTTCAAATGAGGAGCTTGAAGAGAAATTACGGAACCTAGAGAACCGTAACGAATAGAGAGCAATTATTTAACTGTCACTCAATGGAATCAGTAGTACCGATCAACACCCTTACCGAGGGTGAGAAGGGGGAGATCATATCTTTTGAAGGGGGTTCTTTCTTCCAGAAAAAACTGGAGGAAATGGGGCTTCGTATCGGGACAACCATCACAATTGTAGCAAGGCAATGGATGAAAGGCCCTGTGATTGTCCGTTTCGATCACACGGAGGTAGCCATTGGGTTCAACATGGCAAAAAGAATCATGGTAAAAAGGGCCTGAATGAGCACCAAAATAATACTCGTAGGGTATCCGAATGTAGGGAAAAGTGCAATTTTCAACCGTCTTACGGGGATGGATGTGATCTCTTCCAATTACCCGGGAACAACAATCGATATTGCAAGAGGATTTCTCAACCGTGAGGGAAAACGGTATGAGTTGATTGATGTGCCGGGTTTTTATTCACTTGAGTCTACAACAAACAAAGCGGAAGAGATAGCGGTGGAGCTGATCAGGAGTGGGGATCTGATTCTTCAGGTGGTGAATGCGACCAATCTGGAGCGCAATCTCAATCTCACGCTGCAGCTGATCCAACTGAGAAAACCGATGTTGATTGTTCTCAATATGTTTGATGAAACAAAACAGAAAGGTATCAACATTGATGTTGCAAAGCTGGAACAGATACTGTCCCTTCCAGTTGTTCCCACCTGTGCTTTGACGGGAGAAGGAATCAAAGAACTTGTCACAAGGATGAATGAAGCCCGGGTATCGCAGTATCGTTTTGAAGATGCGCAACGATGGAACGAGATAGGGAAGATAATCGGTCAGGTTCAGGTTATCCATCCGCAACATCGTTCCTATATGGAGAAACTGCAGAACGCTTCCGTGAGACCGGTTACCGGAATCCCTATCTTGCTGGTGATCCTGTTTCTGGTATTCACACTCATCGGGGTGATAGGTGAAGGGTTGATACAGTACCTCTTTGATCCATTCTTTGATAACTATTGGAAGCCGTTGATGACAAGCTTCTCGGAGATGTTAAGCAGTCACTCGCTGCTGCATGATCTGCTGATAGGAGATTTGATGGATGGTGAGATTGATTTCGGTCAGTCATTCGGGTTGCTGACTACCGGGTTGCATGTCACTTTTGCTGCTGTATTACCCTATGTGGTGGCTTTTTACACGCTCCTGTCGATCCTGGAAGACACAGGCTATCTGCCAAGAGTCGCTGTAATGGTTGATAACCTGATGCATAAAGTAGGATTACATGGATTGTCAATCATACCCATGTTGTTGGGTTTTGGCTGCAATGTCCCCGGAACAATGGCTACCAGAATCCTTGAGACCCGGAAAGAGAAATTTATTGTGGCAACCCTGATCGCTATTACCGTTCCCTGCATGGCCATGCAGGCAATGTTGTTCGGCTTATTGGGAGCCTATGGCGTGAAAGGGGTAGGAATTGTCTTTCTCACACTGTTCATCGTTTGGCTGCTGTTGGGCATGATCCTGAAGAGAACAGTGCCAGGCAGATCACCGGAGCTGTTCCTGGAGATTCCTCCCTACCGGAGACCCTATTTCGGGGGATTGATAAAAAAGACATGGATGAGGGTAAGGTGGTTCCTTCAGGAAGCTGTTCCCTTTGTATTGTTGGGAGTCCTCATTGTCAATCTGCTCTATTCACTGGGCGTCATGCAGTGGATCAGCAGCAAGGTTTCTCCCCTGTTTACGCTACTCTTCGGCTTACCAGGAGAAGCTTCGGGAGCATTGATCATGGGCTTTTTACGAAAAGACCTGGCTGTTGGGATGTTGATACCCCTTAATCTCTCGTTTCAGCAGCTTGTAGTGGCTTCGGTGATGCTCTCCATGTTTTTCCCCTGCATTGCCACGTTTACCGTGTTATTGAAAGAGCTGGGGGTTAAAGATCTGCTGAAACTGACCGGGATCATGCTTCTTACCGTTGTGATTACCGGTTCACTGCTGCATGTTGTTTTGAGTTTATTCACAGGATGATCAAAAAAGAGGATTATGCCAAACAGAATAAGAGAGAGAAGAATCATGATGCCGCCGCTGATGGATGGGTACAAACCTTTTGGCATCGCCAAGTGCGAACCGGGGTGGGTGACCCTGTACTTTGAAGAGTTTGAGGCTATCCGGCTGGTCGATTATGAAAGATTACATCAGGAGGAAGCGGCTGAGATGATGAATATCTCCCGCCCCACCTTCACCAGACTGCTGGATAAGGCACGCAGGAAACTGGCCAGGGCATTTGTGGAAGGAAAGGGTATCCTCATCAAGGGAGGGACCTATGTGACGGAACATTTTTGGTATAAGTGTCACAATTGCAATGAGACAATGATCACGATGAAACCGGCCAGTCAATGTCGCGAATGTGATTCTGAAAATATCATTCAACTGAGCAGGGATCGTAAATAAACAATGTTCCATGACTATACGCTCATTCAAAAAATGAAGAAGATGAACATCTATAATGAGTTGTCGTTTGCCGAGGAATATGATCAGTTCTACCGCACAAGCAGAGGCCGGGCGGTTGACAAGGCAGAAAAATCGCTGATCAGTGATCTGCTGATGCAGGTCGACAGCAGAGAGATGCTCGAGCTGGGGTGTGGTACCGGCCATTGGACAGCTTTTTTCAGTGAAAACGGGTTCCACGTCACGGCTGTGGATGAATCGACGGCGATGCTGGAGCAGGCACGGCAGAAAGAGATTCCAAACGTTCACTGGGTAAAGGCAGATGCAGCTCATCTCCCCTTTCCCAATCAGCGGTTTAAGCTGATCACGGCCATCACCCTGTTTGAGTTTGTAGAAGATATCGATGTGCTCTTCAAAGAAATCGACCGTTTGCTGAAACCGGAGGGATTTTTGATAGCCGGATGGCTGAATGCCCTCTCCGAGATCGGGAGACAAAAGGAGAACTCTCCCACCTTCAAGCATGCCACCCTTTACACGCCGGAAGAGATCAAAAAATATCTCTCGCTCTTTGGGCACGCTCAATTGCGCTACGGTGCCTATTATGACAGCAACTTTGAAATGTTGGATGAGAAAACCGATAAGGGTGGTATTCAACCGGCTTTTATTGCCACCATCGTACAAAAATCAAAAAACTATGCAGATCGCCATTGAAATAAGCTATTACGCCCTTACGGGCGATTACGCCGCTCCGGTGAAAGATTTTCTTGAGAGATTGTCACAATATAAAATGATCAGGGTAGAAACAGGGAATATGAGCACCATCATCTTCGGCGAGTATTATCTGGTAATGCAAACCATCACCGATACGCTCGCTCCTTTGATGGTGCGCTACCCTTCGGTATTCATCCTGAAAATATCCAATGCATGTAATGTAAAATGAAAGGATATCTGCACATCTATACGGGGAACGGCAAAGGTAAGAGCACTGCTGCCTTCGGTCTGGCACTGCGCGCAGCCGGTGCGGGAATGAGCGTTTACATCGCACAGTTCGTGAAAGGAAGAAACTACTCCGAGATCACGGCGGTGAGGCAGCACCTGCCGGATATCACCATCCGGCAGTTCGGAAGGGGCTGCTTCATAGTAGAGAAACCTACAGATAAGGATGTGGCAGCAGCACGAAAGGGATTGGCTGAAGTGTCAGAGGTGCTCACATCGGGGAAGTATGATCTGGTGATCCTGGATGAGGCAACCATTGCCATCTATTATGATCTCTTCACCGTGGGTGAGTTGATCGACTTGCTGAAAAGGAGAGCCCCTGATTGCGAGGTGGTTGTTACCGGCCGTTATGCACCGGAGGAATTGATTGAACTCGCGGACCTGGTGACTGAGATGAGAGAGATAAAGCATTATTACCGGCAAAGGGTTGAAGCGAGAGAAGGCATTGAATATTGAACAAGATTACACAGGGAACAATGGATGATACAATGAACCTGCTGAAGGAAGAGATCGCGCATTGCAAAAAATGCGATTTATGGAAGTCACGGAATCATCTCATTTTCGGAGAAGGGAATCCACATGCCGATATTTTTATTATCGGAGAAGCACCGGGAAGAGATGAAGATCGTATAGGGAGACCATTTGTGGGTAAATCGGGGATGCTGCTTGACAAGATCCTCTCTGCCTGTGGGTTCACCAGAGAGGAGCATGTTTTTATCAGCAATATTGTGCGATGCCGGCCACCGGGTAATCGTCCGCCCACACCACAGGAGGCAGCCACCTGTATTCCCTGGCTTTACAAACAGATAGAGCTGGTCGATCCCAGGATCGTGATCCTGTTGGGAGCAACGGCACTTAGGTACATGGCCGGTCCTGATTACCGCATCACACGGGTCAGGGGCAACTGGATCAAGCAGGGCAATCGACTGATGATGCCGGTCTATCATCCTTCGGCACTGCTGAGGACCCCGGCGCTGAAAAGAGATACCTGGGAGGATTTCAAGAAGGTGGTCTACAAATACAGGGAGCTGGTCGCTCCCGATCATTACACACCCCATATTCCGTAAGTGATCGATCATGAAAGAATAGAATTAAAAAAAAATAGAACGATGTTACATCACGTGGGATTATCCATCATTGAGCCGGCAGAGATCCGGGAGTTTTACGAAGCCGTTTTGCATTTCCGCCGGTTGAAACAATTCAACCTCGATTCAGAGGAGGTGCTGCATTCCATCTTTGACACCGACAGGCAAACAGAGGTCTGCATGATGGAACACCAACATCTGAAACTGGAACTTTTCATTGATCCCGAGGGAGAGAGAGGTCGTTTTACCCACCTCTGCTTGGAGTATGACAACCCGGATGAGGTGTCAGATCATGCCCATCAACTGGGTTACAGGAGATGGATCAAAAATGGTCCCAACCGTATCACCCATTTCATTTGGGACAAAAGCGGTAACATGTTCGAGATAAAGAGAAAGGAGATTGAACTATGACACATTCAGACGTAATACAGAGGAATGTAACCGAGATCTTGCAGTCGCTTCCCCCTGGGGTTGAGATGCGTTATCTCTCCATGGGGATGAGCAACAGCTACCAGATAGCCATTGCCGAGGGAGCCAATATCATTCGGATCGGAACCGCTTTGTTTGGCGAAAGAGTTGAATAACGAATAACAGGAGAGAATCTTATTGAACATGCCACACAACGATACATTTTACTGGATCGCCCTATTTGCCGTGCTTGCAGCACTCATCAACGGGCTGGGAATATTCATCATTTACAGGTACCGGAATTGGGCCATAAAATCAAAACCCTACTTCATCTGTTTTGCTGCCGGAGTGCTGATTGCCACGCCACTGATGCTGGCACTCCCCCAGGCCATCGGGAAGAATTTCTACGCCGGGTTCACCGCACTGCTCGGTTTCCTGTTCATGTTTTTTTCAAACGGGCTGATCAAGAAGATCACCAAAACCGAAGTGCTGGCCTTTGGGATCGTAGCCGCCGAGGGGATAGCCATTCACTCCTTCATCGATGGCATTATCTACACCGTCACCTTCAGCGTCAGCATTCTCGCAGGTTTTTTGGCTGCAACAGGACTGGTAATTCATGAGTTTGCCGAAGGGATCATCACCTACACACTATTTTTAAAAGGAGGGGTAAAAGAGAAACGTTCGATGTTTTATGCCTTCATGGTAGCCGGACTCACCACGCCGTTGGGCGCCTTTGTAGCCTACCCGCTGGTAAACCGTCTCAACGACAGCCACCTGGGGTTAATGCTGGGATTTGTTGCGGGGGTGCTGATCTATGTCTCTGCTTCGCACCTTCTTCCCGAGGCAAGGGGTGAGGAGAAGAAACACTCCAGTGTTGCCTTCCTAGGGGGAGTGGTACTGGCACTCTTTATCGTATTCTCAAAAATGTTCGGGTGATATACCGATAAAGGAGGAGGAACTGTCTTTTCCTATGCATCTGCATCCCGGTGCTCCAACACTGCCTCCACGATGCCGAAGAATGATTGTGCAATCTGCTCATCCTGAAAGAGCCTGTCGAGGGAGCCCTCATCACAGCTTTGGCGGATCTGCTCATTCATGGGGATCTGCGCGATAAGAGGGATATGAAACTGTTGCGAAAGCTTCTCACCACCCCCCTGTCCAAACAGGAAATATTTCTCATCGGGATGCAGCGATGGTGTGAACCAGGCCATGTTCTCCACGATGCCCAACACCGGCGCAGAGACATTTTTGTTGTTGAACATGCCGATCGCCTTGGCCACATCATCCAGCGCAATGGCCTGCGGAGTGGTCACCACAATGGCTCCTGTGATCTCGTACGACTGCAACAGGGTCAGGTGCACATCGCCTGTTCCGGGAGGCGTGTCGATCACCAGATAATCCAGCTCCCCCCAATCCGTATCATTGAGCAGCTGCTTGAGCGCATTCGACACCATGGGACCCCGCCAGAGAAGAGACTGTGAAGGGTCAATAAAAAAGCCGATAGAGATCACCTTGATGCCATACCGGTCAAAGGGTTCAATCCATGTCCTCCCCTCTTTCTCCACGGAGAGTGGGCGTTGGTTGTTCAGGTTGAAAAGTGTGGGGACCGAGGGCCCATGGATATCAGCATCCAGCAAACCGGTTGCATAGCCCTCCCTGGCCAGTGAGAGCGCCAGGCCGGCCGCAACGGTCGACTTGCCTACACCCCCCTTACCCGAGGCAACGATGAGTATATTTTTTATATTGGGCAGCTTCGTCTTTTCAAACTGCTTTTTGGCGGTGTTACTTTGTTCGTTCATCATTTTCTTTTTTTTATTTTATTCAGTTTTCCCTGTATCAATCTTTTTTGCAGGCCGGACAACCGGTCAATGAAAAGGATGCCGTCGAGATGGTCAACCTCATGCTGGAAGATGCGGGCCTCCAGCCCACTCAGCTCCTCTTCGACTGTCTCAAAGGCAAGGTTCTGGTAAGTCACGTGGATCCTCTCCGGGCGTTCCAACTCATGAAAGATGCCCGGGATGCTGAGGCACCCCTCATTAAAGGTAGAGAGTTCATCATCCGCATGAAGAATACGGGGATTGAGGTAAACCTTTTCCACCGGCTTAAACTGTGCATTCTCCTCTGCCAGCGGGGTGGTATCAATCACAAATATTCTTTTGGAGAGACCAATTTGCGGAGCTGCCAGCCCTATTCCCTCTGCTCTCTTGAGGGTATCGAACAGGTTCCCGGATATCCCTTCCGGGAGATCCTCCTGATGGATGTCAAACGCGGTTTGACGCAATACGGGAGCACCGTAAATCACAATTGGCACAATCATTTTCCGGAAAAATTACGAATCCAAAACTTCTTGTCCTGATAGATCACCTCACGAATTACATTCTCACGGATCAGCTGATCCGGCAGACCACTCTCTGCCCCGTTCTTGCGCAGAATCTCACCCATGGTCTCCTCCCGGATGGGATGCACAGCACTCATATTGAGGATATCCTCCCTCGCATCGCCGGTGAAACCGGTATCACTTCCTTCGAAGCCAAGCAGCATTTCGCTGTGGAGGCCTGCTCCGGTGTAGATCTGATAGGCTCTGTTGATGGCGGCCTCGTCCGGTTTCTTCACGCTCCGCATTGCCGGTGGCCGCGTGGGAATGGAGATATAGGCCGTGGCCGGGTTGATCGTCGCGATCAGTGATGCATTCCGTTGCAACAGTTCAGCACCATCGTTGACCCCGTCCACCATCATGGTCTCGGTAGCCAGGAGCCCCCTGTAGGCAGAGGCAAAAGTCAGGAGCCCCTCCTTGTAACTTTCAAAGGTGAGCTTGGGATGGGGTCTGTTGATCTTCTTCCATACAGCCTCATCGTTTGCATCCACCTTCACCGATACCCAATCGGCCAGAGACAGGGCATCGCGCACCTGCGCATCACCCAGCAGCGAAGCATTGGTGATCACGGCGATCGGAATGCCGATCTTCTTTAACAGGCTGATCGACTCTTCCAGGTGGATATCGAGTGTTGGTTCTCCGTTGGGTACGAAGGTGAGATAGTCAGGCATCTGCTGCAACTTTCCCAGGTGCTTCTCCACCGCTGCGAAAATCTGCTCCGGGCTATAAAACGATTGTCTATCGAGGGTATAATGGCGGGTGGCTCCCACCTGACAGTAGATGCATGCATAGGTACAGATCTTATCCCCCGGTATGTTATTGATTCCCAGGCTCTTTCCCAGTCTTCTGGAGGGTACGGGTCCAAAACTGATCATTGCTTCTTCTTTTTAAAGGGTTCTCTCTCTCTACGATTTGAAAATCTGCCGGTGGATGGCAGCGATCTCACGGGCTGCCACCGACCGGGGGGCCCACTCGACCACCGTCCGGCATTGCAGCATGGCTTCCACCACTGCCGGTTCGAAAGGGATCCTGCCGATGAGGGGGAGATGTTCGCTGCGGCACCACGCCCCGATCTCGTTTGATACCTGCTCATTCAGGTCATATTTGTTGATCACCACGACAGACGGGATACCGAACCCATCGGTCAGCTGCTTCACCCTCTTCAGGTCATGAAAACCGGAGTGGCTCGGCTCGGTTATCAGCAGTGCCAGATCGACACCGCTCATGGCAGAGATCGCGGGACAGCCGGTGCCGGGGGGACCGTCAATCAGGATGGTCTCCATTCCCCTCTCCTCCGACAGCAGACGTGACTGTTCACGCACCACATTTACCAGCTTGCCGGAGTTCTCCTCGCCGGGTGCCAGTCGCGCATGCACCATCCAGCCGTTGCGGAAGGTGCCGCTCGCCCAGTAGCTGCCATTACGCTCAACCATGCTGATTGCATCGGGCGGACAGATGCGCATGCAGAGGCGGCATCCGTCACAGGATGTTTCAGAGATCGTATAGCGATCGTCCTGGTATCGAATCGCATCAAAGCGACAGGCATCCATGCAGGCTCCGCATTGGGTGCATAGCTGCTGATCAATCACTGCCTTGGCTCCGGTGGAAAAGGACTGCCTGGACTGATCCGACGGCTGCAGTAGCAGATGGAGGTTGGCTGCATCCACATCGCAGTCGGCCACCGTCAGCGGTTCGCCCATGGTAGCCAGCGCCGCACTCAGGCTTGTCTTGCCTGTTCCTCCCTTTCCACTGATGATGACAATCTGCTTCATGAGGCTCTCTGTTGAATGATTTGTGTGAGCAGACGGCTGAACATCTCCCGGTAGGAGTCATCGACCGCCGATGGCAGCCCTCCCCCGGCATAGATGCGTGCTATCTCCCTGTCGAAGGGGATCTCCAGTAACAGTGGGATACCCTCCTGCTCTATCCACCGGTATATTGCATCGTCACCCAGTCCTGCTCTGTTGACAACCACGCCAAACGGCTTCCCCAGCTGCCGCACGGTGGCTACCGAGAGCTTCAGATCGTGCAGGCCGAAGGGCGTGGGTTCACTGACCAGCACCACATAGTCGGCCCTGTCAACCGTCGCAATAAAGGGACATGAGATGCCGGGGGGAGAGTCCAAGAGAACCAGCTCCCTGTTACCGGCCTCACGAATGGCCCTGGTGATGACCGGCACGGGCGAGTAGACCCCCACCTCGGCACGTCCTTCAACCAGCTGCTGACCACTTCCGTAAGCAGCATGCTTCACCTTTCCCAGCAGCTTGGGATGTTCGGTGATCGCTCCCGCCTGACAGGCATAGCTGCAGGCACCACAGTCGTGGCAGAGATCGGGCAGCACCTGAATCATCCTTCTCTCAGGCAGATAAAGGATGGCATTGTAGCTGCAATAGTCGTAACATTTCCCGCAGAAGGTGCACTTCTCCGGGTTGATCACCGGCACTTGCTGGGACACCTCCTCAACCTGTTCCTCCTCACCGGTAATAAACTCTGCGACATTGGGCTCCTCTGCATCACAGTCGGCCAGCACACAATCTATACCCCGCAATGAGGCTACCCAGAAGAGGTTGGTTGAGACAAATGTCTTACCGGTACCTCCCTTTCCACTTGCTATGGCAATCTTCATCGTTCCTGCTCTTTTTTTGGTTTGTTGCCAACACAAACAAAACTGCTCTTTGGCACACCAAGCCTGTCGGCAATCACATCGCACTTCACCATCAATAGAAAGAAGATGTTACCCCTGGACACATTGATCAACCCCTCCAGGTTACCCTGACCTTTCGAAATCACCAGATCCGCTTCGTTGTAAAGTTGCTGAAAGGCGGGAGAGCACTTTTCCGGCATGGTGGAGGGGGCATCGTAACCGTTGTCAATCACCCGTGCCACCTCTTCCATCCTCACCTGGGCGGCATCCCTCCTGGTAACATCGTTGATTGCCGGTGAACCCCGCACGGCATACCATATGTTGGGATGACGAAAGGTCTCGATAAACAACTTGTCAAAGACAATCTCTCCGGCATTATCCCCAATATAAAGGACTGTTTTTGCCTCGAATAACCGCTGTTTAAGCTGTGCAACATGATTAATGGCAAACTCACTGTTCATCACCTTTTCTATGGTCTGCTCCAGATCAAAAGAGTCGAAGACACCATAATCGATGATATTCCCTGCTATGGCAAGGCGCAATGCAGTCTCAAACGGATCATCCGAGCAGTCTATCCTCCTTCTCAAGGTCTCATATCTGTTCAGGATCTGGTTGTTGCTCTCAAATTTTATTTTCTTATAGGGATCGGCTATTCCGCTTCTTTCACTGTACAGCTTATAAAGCTCTCTCGAAAGCACAGGGACGGAGAAACCATCATCTCCGCTTTGAAAGAGAGCAAACATCTCCGCCGCAAGCTTTTTTTTCTCTATGGCGGACAGAGACAGCTTCTCAATCAACCGCTCAAAAGTACGTGCAAAACAAAAATAACATCTGTAGTCTGCTTCCACCTTTTCAGTCTTTTCAGTCTTTTCAGTGATCACAGGCATTGACGCCGGTGACAAGCGACTGCTTATAGTGGTCGTCTACCAACTCCCGCGGAGTCTTGTACTCGGCACCTACATGCACCCTGATACTTTGCTGCTCAAACAGACGGATGGCTTTTTGTCCGATACCCGCCGCAATCACTTCGGTGACTCCCTTCTCTGATAGCCATGCAGGCAGCAGTCCGGGTTCATGCGGAGGAGGTGTCACCAATGTCTCGTTCCGAATGGCTCCATCTTCCGCTTCAATGATGGCAAACTGCTGACAATGGCCAAAGTGCTGACAGAGTCTTCCCTCTTCCAGGGGTATTGCGATAACCTGCTTCATCTCATTCGTCTATTACCGGATCCGTCCCTTCTTCTCATTTTCTCGCCTTGACCCTGGCCCTGAGCCATGCCTCTACCTTGGCCCTGGCCCTTTCCTCTACCTTGGCCCTGGCCCATGCCTCTGTTGGCACCCTGCTGCGAAGGAGCATTCGTCCCTTCTCCTGCAGGAGTATTCATGTTATTGGATACTCTGTGCGACGGGTTACAACGTCCCTGTCCTCTTCCACTCATCGGGCCCTCACCTTCGGGCCCTCTCCTGTTCATTCCTGGCATAATAACCTCCTTTTGTTTAGTTGTTTTGTCTGATCATCTGAATCACCTCTTCCACGCTCCTCTGATTGTCATCCAGCGGAGTCATCTCCATCCCGAGCCGTTTCGCAACCGTTGCTGCCTTGTCGCCCAGATGTCCGGTGATGATCTTCCCTGCACCTTTTGATGCAATCAGCTGCACTGCAGCTGGTCCCGCTCCCTCGTTGTGATCCCTGTTGGGGTTATCTACAACCTCCACCGAATCATTTTCGGTGTCATAAATGACAAAATAGTTACAGCGTCCGAACCGTTTGTCCGGGAGAGATGTCAACTCCTTGCCGGATGATGTGATGGCTACTTTCATAGGATGATATTTTCTAGTTGGTTCTTGAGATTGCCTATAGAGGCACCTCGCTTTAAATACGCAGCAAATGTAATGAACATATGTTCAATATACAAATATTTCAATATATTTTTGGCGATTTTTTTTTTATAGCATAAACAATGTAATAAGAAACCATCTTACTATTAAAAATGGGGCAATTCAACAATCAGAATCGTAAAATTACTTATCAAATAAAAATTCAAGTTAATGAACATAAGTTTATAACTATTTTTTTTAATTTTGAACTTTAAACAAACTCAAGCTATGCCTCGTCCCAAACAAAATAGAAAAATATCCAATCCTCCCCTCATGCAGGGTTTCAAACCGTTTGGCATTCCGCGAAAGATGCTGAAAAAGGATACACTGTTATATGATGAATATGAGGCAATCCGTTTATTGGACTACAAGGGATTGCATCAGGAACAGGCAGTGGAACAGATGAATGTATCGAGGCCTACGCTGACACGCATCTACGAACAAGCTCGTAAGACCATTGCTCAGGCACTGGTGGAAGGAAAGATGATCAATATTGAGGGTGGTAATGTGCAGTTCGATAGGGAATGGTTTCGTTGCAGACGTTGTTACAAGTTAATCGGAGGAATAGAAAATCATATTCGTTGCAGAGATTGCAAGACATTTGGCAATGACGAGTTAATACCAATTAATGG
>DPAC01000090.1 GCA_003517675.1 Porphyromonadaceae bacterium
TCTCCAGCTGCGTACCGTTCACGCCCAACTTCTGAAAAAGGAAGCCGGTTATGTTGTCAGCCGTCATCATCACCCCTCTGAGCAGGTGTGATGGTTCAATCAGCTGCTGGCTGTTGGCCTGCGCCAGGTCGATCGCCTTCTGCACGGACTCCTGCGCCTTTATGGTGAAATTGTTAAAATTCATATGCTTTTGTTTTTGTTTTTTACTAATGATGGTCAAAATCTTTGCCATTTGCAAAAGAGTGACTTTTTGTCAGGATTTTGTTGTACCTTTACGTTACAATCAAACCTGTTGCATGTCCAAAGAGAAATTTTATACCGAAAGGGAAGAGAAAGCCAATTACCTGACACACGTGCTGGGGCTACTGATGGGAGTTGCGGGCGCGATCCTGCTGATTGAAAGAGCCGTCGTGGCGGGCAACCCAAGAGCGGTAGTGGCATATGTGCTCTTCGGACTGGGGATGATTGGCTGTATGGGTGCCTCCACTCTCTACCACTATGTGCAGGAGCCGGTACAAAAGGCGAAACTGCGTCACTACGACCATGCGGCCATCTACCTGCTGATCGCGGCCAGCTACTCCCCTTTCACACTGATACTACTTCGCGAGGAACCTTACTTGAGCTGGCTCATCTTCGGGGTGGTCTGGCTGATCGCCTTCACCGGCATCCTCATCAGCTTCCGTCCGCTAAAGCGGAACAGTAACCTCAAAACCGCCTCCTATGTGCTGATGGGCCTCATCGTGCTGATCGCCTTTAAGCCGCTGATAGAAGTTGCCCGGGCAGCCGATGCCATCGATACGGTGATCTGGCTGCTTGTTGGCGGTCTCTTCTATATTTCCGGAGCTGTAATCTATGCTACTGCCAGGCGGGAGTTTGTCCACGCCGTTTTTCACCTCTTCGTGCTATTGGGACTGGCCAGCCATCTCTACGCGGCATACCTGATCCCGTTATAAAATAAACAATTGCACCCTGCTCCCTTTATCCAATATGGTATATTCTTTATATGCTTTTACAATTATTGCGCTTGCTATATGGGGTGCAGTGTCAGACAAAACAGGAGGGTCAAACATAAAAAAGGGAGTGTCCGGATCGCAATCACTTTTCCATCTTGCGACTATTTCTGCATATTGGGTAATTCCAGTCCGTACCCTTTCTTTTTATCCTCCGCTTTCAGCAGGAAGGCAAAGACCAGAGCCAGTACACCGAAGCTGGTGAAGATCAGCATCGGGATGGTATAATCATAGGTGTTCACGGTCAATCCGTTGCGCACCGTTTGTCCCGTCACGCAGTACTTCTCCAGCACCCAGCCGATGAGAAGGGGCACACCCATCAGTCCCCAGTTCTGTACCCAGAAAATCAGCGAATAGGCGGTCCCCAGTCGTTTTTCCGGTACAATCTTCGGCACCGAGGGCCACATGGCCGAAGGCACCAAAGAAAAGGCGATACCCAGGAATACGACCAGCACCATGGCAAAGATCCAGCTGTTCAATCCAGGTATGGAGAAGAGGGCATGTACAATGATCAGCAGACTGGCTCCGATGATCATGATGGTCGCCCCTTTTCCTATTTTATCGTAAATACCCCCAAAGAGCGGTGTTAGCAGAATATTTCCGAAAGGCAGCAACATGGGGATCAAACCGGCGAGATCTTCTTCCACACCAAACTTATTGACCATCAGGTCGGTGGCATACTTCAGGAAAGGGAATACAGCCGAGTAGAACAGTACACACAGAATGGCAATGTACCACCATCCCTTGTTACCCAATATCTTTCCGATATCCGACAGCTTGAATTCATCCTCCGGATTTGTCTCTTCCTCCGCTCCGGCAGCTTCTGAAGTATCTAACTTCCTGTCCATCACCACATACATAAAGAAAGCGATCAAACCGATACAAAGACCGATCAGCGCGATCAGCAACGGGCGGGAAACATCGATCACACCCGTAGCTTTGGCAATGGGTATGGAGAAACCCAGCGCCAGCGCGGTACCTATCCTGGCCATGGCCACCTGCATGCCCATAGCGGTGGCCAGTTCCTTCCCCTTGAACCATTTCACGATAATCTTTGAGACGGTGATACCGGCAACTTCTACGCCGACGGCAAAAACTGCAAAGCCAATGCTTGCCCAGAAGACCTGCGCGTCCAGCCCGAAAAGCGTCTGCCCCCGCAATACATCGCTGGATATGGCCCAATACTTTATTGCAGAGCCTATTACCATCACCGCGGCTGCCCCCACTCCCGTAATACGCACGCCCAGCTTGTCGAGGATGATCCCGCCTAAGATCAGCATCAACAGGAAGACGTTAAACCATCCGTATGCGCTGGTGAAGGTACCATATTCTGCACGCGACCAGCCGAGCTGACCTTCCAGTAATCCGGCCAACGGAGCCATGATATCCGTTAAAAAATATCCGCACATCATTGTAAACGAGACAATGAGCAGTGCACTCCATCGTGCTGCTGCAGAATCCCTGAGCGATTTCCTCAAATTCTCTACCATTTCGTCAATTGTTATAGGTTTGTTGTTATGTGAGATTGATCATGTGAAGCTGCAAAGATACATAAAGCGATTTTTTTTTCACCTCGATTTCAACAAATAAATTGGCTCTCAGAGTTCATCCACCTGAAGTTTGTTCAGGAATGCCACTGTCTTACGGATCTCTTTATACATCACAATATCTTCATCGATAAAAGGGACCTCCTTGCGAAAAGCCTTCATCACCTTCTCAATCAGGGGCGATGAGCGGAGGGGACGACGGAACTCCAGTGCCTGTGCGCCGTTCATCAGTTCAATGGAGAGGATGATATCGAGGTTATCCATCACCTTGAGCAGTTTGATGGCCGAGGTGGCACCCATGCTCACATGGTCCTCCTGTCCGTTGGAGGAGACGATGGAATCGCTACTGGCAGGGTAGCAGTACATCTTGTTCTGACTCACCACCGATGCGGCCACATACTGGGGAATCATAAAGCCCGAGTTCAAACCGGGATTGGCCACCAGAAACTCCGGCAGGTCGCGTTTGCCGAGAATCAGCTGTGCCGTGCGGCGTTCGGAGATGTTGCCCAGCTCTGCCAGGGCGATAGCCAGGAAGTCGAAGGCGATGGCCAGCGGCTGTCCGTGAAAGTTACCGCCGGAGATGATCTCATCGTCGTCGGGGAAGATGGTGGGGTTGTCGGTTACCGAGTTGATCTCGGTCACCACCACCTGCTTCACGTAATCGATTGCATCCTTGGTGGCACCATGTACCTGCGGCACACAGCGGAACGAATAGGGATCCTGCAGGTGTTTTTTCTCCCTGGTGATGAGCTGGCTTCCCTCCAGAAACTTGCGTATATTTTGGCTGGTCTCCAGCTGCCCCGGGTGGGGACGGATCAGGTGCAGCCGCTCATCGAACGGCTCGATATGACCGTCGTAGGCATCGAGTGAGATGGCCGCGATCAGATCGGCCCGTCTGGAGAGACGTTGTGCCTTCATGATGGCATAAACCCCGTGGGCCGACATGAACTGGGTACCGTTGAGCAGCGCCAGTCCCTCCTTGCTTTTCAGTTTTATCGGCTTCCATCCGAACTCATCGAGCACGTCGCCGATATCCCGTTTGCGGCCTTTGTAAAATACGTCCCCCACCCCGATCAGCGGCAGGAAGAGGTTGGCCAGCGGAGCCAGATCGCCCGACGCACCCAGCGACCCCTTGTCGTAAACGATAGGCAGGATGTCGTTGTTAAAAAGGTCGAGCATCCGCTGCACGGTATCCACCTGTACGCCGCTGTAGCCCAGTGAGAGGGCATGTGCCTTGAGCAGAAACATCAGCTTAACGATCAGCGGCATCACCTCCTCACCCACGCTGCAGGCGTGCGACTTTACCAGGTTCTCCTGCAATGTACTCAGATCCTCATTGGTGATGGTTCTTTCGCAGAGTGAGCCGAAGCCGGTGGTGATGCCATAGATCGGCTCCTGCTGTGTTTCCATCTTTCTGTCCAGATAATCGCGGCATTTCTGAATACGTTCTTTGGCTTCGGGAGCCAGTTCTACCTTAATATTATCGCTGATGATCCATTCCAGGTCATCAATAGTCAGTTCACTCTGACCGATATAGTATATGTTTTTCATTTATCGTTTTGATTTTAAACGGCTGATTGCAGCCATCTCCTGTTCCATGGTCTCCTTTTCCATCCGGTCGCATGCTGCAGTCAGCTTATCTACAAACGCCCGGTCGGTGATGCTGCCCAGGTTGATGCGCACGTTGAGCAGCGCGCTCAGGATGGCGGTGCGGCAGTTCATGAGTCCCACCAGTCCGTCGGTCGCAGCGTTGGGGTTGCCCTTTTCCAGTGTTTCCCGCATGGTGCCGAGCAGCCCGAAAGCCCTTTCCGCCACCTCCATCGGTACCAGGGCAGCAATTTTTGTGGCTTCCTGAATTTTCTCATTACGGGTTGTAATCTCTTCATCCGTTTCTTTCGGTAGCCGGTATGCCTCCATGACCAGGCGGTATGCCTCCGCATCACGATCGATATCCTCCATGAAGCGGCTCCGCTGTTCCGACATCTCTGCGGCAATCTGTTTCATCCGCTCCTCCACGCCGGCATACTTTTTCCTGCCGATGGTCAGGTTGGCCACCATCCCGGTCAGTGCCGTGGCAATAGCTGCATTCAATGCAGCATTGCTTCCGCCACCGGGGACAGCCTCATTGGCAGCGGTTTTCTCAAGAAATTCTTTGACAGTCAGGTCTTGTAGTTTCCTCATACGATTTCCCCTCGTTTAATCACCGTCTCCACGCAATTCATTCCCACATGGTAAGGCAGAAACTTGTAAGAAGGGAACTGCAGCAGTACCAGGTCGCCCTGCTTACCGATGTCGATGCTGCCGATGCGATCGGCACGATCAATGGCCGCAGCACTGTTGATCGTTAAAGCTGCCACCGCCTCCCCGGGAGTGAGCTGCATATAGATGCAGGCCAGTGCAAAGAGCAGCGGCACCGATGCCGAGAACGAACTTCCCGGATTGAAGTCGGTCGCCAGCGCCACCATACAACCGGCATCGATCATCTCCCTGCCGCGTGCATATTTCTCCCGTAGCGAAAAAGCGGTCAATGGCAGTAGTGTTGCCACCACGCCCCTCTCAGCCATGGTACGAATCCCCTCATCCGAAGCTTGCAGCAGATGATCTGCCGAGAGGCAACGCAGTTCTGCCGCCAGTTCGGCCCCGCCCAGGGGTGCGATTTCATCGGCATGCATTTTCAGTTTAAAACCATGTTCCCTGGCGGCTGTCAGATATCGTCTTGATTGTTCAATGGAGAAGACGCCTTTTTCGCAGAAGATATCGACCGCTTCGGCCAGTCCCTCTTTTGCTACCAGCGGGAACATCTCATTGATCTGAAAGTCGATAAAAGCATCCTCCCTGCCCTTCCACTCAGCGGGGGTGGCATGTGCGCCCATGTAGGTGGGGACGATATCCACCGGGTGGTTCTCATTCAGTCGCCGCATCACACGCAGCTGCTTCCGTTCGGTCTCCCTGTTCAGTCCGTATCCGCTCTTCCCCTCCACGGTGGTGATGCCAAGCCGCATCATTGCATCGAGGCGTTGTCTCCCCGATTCGAACAGTTCTTCTTCCGTCGCTTCGCGGGTAGCCCGGGTTGTGTTGACGATGCCCCCTCCCCGCTTCATGATAGCCATATAGCTGTCGCCCCGCATTCTCCAGGAAAACTCCTCTTCCCGATATCCGCCAAAAACAAAATGGGTATGCGGATCCACAAAGCCGGGCAGCAGCGCTTTGCCGGTGGCATCGATCACCCGGTAGTGGTCAGGGTTCACCGGCAGGGGTTCACCCTGTTGCAGAATATGCGAGATGTATCCACCGGTGACGATCACCGTGCCGTTCCCGATCACCTGAAGGTCATTCATCTCCCTGCCCCTTTTTCCTTCGAAGCCGCTGCAGGTGACCACCTGTGCGGCGTTCCTGATAATCAGGTTATGCATGGTTCTTTCTTGTTTTTGCATTCCACTCTCTCCGGCCCAGGATGGCCAGCACCAGGAAGACGGTGTATTGTATGGCCGTGTAGTACAGTTCCTGCGATGCATAGATTGGGATGGAAACAATGTTGCCAATGATCCAGAACTGCCAGTTCTCCAGTTTTTTTACCGCCATCAGGATGGTAGCTACCAGGAAAAAGGCGGTGTTGGAAGCATCGATCCAGGGTAGCCAGGAATGCAGATAGGCACTGTCGTTGCTGTTCACCCGGCGCAGCAGGAAGAAGACTGACACGTAGATTACCACCACGGCTATCCAGGAAAGGATATTTTGCGTGGGGGTGTTGCGGCTGATCTGCAGCTTCTGGTTGTCATCGCCGGTGCGCGACCACATGTACCATCCATAGATGTTCGATATCAGGTAGACCACGTTGATGCCGGCGTTGGCATAGAGACGTGCCACGAAGCAGATGTAGATGTAGATGGCCACGCTGGCGATCCCGAAGGGAAAAACCAGGATGTTCTCCCTGCGGGCGTACCATACGCTCAGGATGCCGAGCAGCGCGGCAGTCGGTTCAATCCAGTTCAAATTGTTCAGACTTTAGGTGTGTGTTACTTCTGCCATTTCACTCCATGAGTTTTGCCTCCAGCACCTGGTTGATCGAGAAGTTTTCCAAACCGAGGTAATAGGCAGCCGAATCGACCAGTGCCGCCATCGGCACCAGCCCGATCACCTCGGCACCCACCACCGGTACCCCATATCGCTGTGCCTCGATCCGCACCAGCTCATGGGCGCGGTAGATGGCGGTTTTGGTATAGTCGGTCAGGTTCATCGAGACCTGTGTGATTCCCCGATCATGCAATGCCACACCCATCGCCTTGCAAAAACGCAGTCCGCCACCCACATGACGTACCTTTCTGGCAATGGCATTGGCGATCTCCAGGTCGCCGGTTCCCAGGTTTACGTTGTAGGCCACCAGCGGCATGCGTGCACCGACCGCCACAGCTCCGGCAGTGGGGTGCGGCTCTGAGGGACCAAAATCGGCCTGCCACTCCGGCAATTGCATCTTCTCTGTCAATCCCTCAAACTCTCCTTTACGAACCGATGCCAGGTTCTCGCGGTGTGATGCCGAGGCCGACTTCTCGTAGAGAAACACCGGCAGGCGATATTTTTCCGCAGCGGTTTGTGCCACAGCTTTCGAGAGCGCGATCGTCTCCTCCATCGTCACATTCCGGATGGGAATGAAGGGCACCACATCCACAGCCCCTATGCGGGGGTGCTGCCCTTTGTGGTGCGTCAGGTCGATCAGCTCCACCGCCCTACCGATCGCATCGATGACCGCTTGCTTCAGCGGCTCCGGCTCACCCACCACGGTGATCACCGAGCGGTTATGGTCGGCATCGCTGCTGTAGTCCAGTAGCTTCACGCCCTCTTTTCCCCGAAAAGCGTCTGCGATCTGTTCAATTTTTTCTTTGTCACGTCCCTCACTAAAGTTGGGGACACATTCCATGATTTTGTTCATCATACCATACCTCCTCCCATTTCCATCATAAGGAAGTGATTTCAAGGTAGTGTTACATCTTATGAAAGCTTGAATTATTTATCTGTTGCAAGTTTAACACTTTATTTTTAAACTTCAAAGGATTTTGCTTAAATTTACTTTCAGTGATTTTGTGTTGTCATTCGGCAATGCTCAGGGAACTCTTCGGCTCAGCTCAGGCTTTGGCTTGGCATTGTTGAAACGAGAAAAACCCAGATTTTTATTTTCATACGCTTGGAAATACTTCGATTTTCATCTACTTTTGCAAACAATAAACGAAAAGAAATTAAAAGTGAAGACGACACATAAGATAATAAAAGGAGACAGCCGACAGATGAATCTTGTTCCTGACAAGTCGGTTCACTTGGTTATTACTTCGCCACCTTATTGGCAATTAAAAGACTATGGAACAGAAAATCAAATAGGTTATCACGAAGACTATGAAACCTATATCAACAATCTCAATCTTGTTTGGAAAGAGTGTTATCGAGTTCTTGATAATGGTTGTAGGCTATGCGTGAACATAGGCGACCAATTTGCAAGAGCTGTTTATTATGGACGTTACAAAGTAATCCCTATCAGAACTGAAATTATTAAATTTTGTGAGAGTATCGGATTTGATTATATGGGAGCTATAATTTGGCAAAAGCAAACAACTACCAATACAACAGGTGGAGCTTCTATAATGGGGAGTTTTCCAACACCAAGAAATGGGATTCTTTCAATCGACTACGAGTTTATTTTAATTTTTAAAAAATTAGGTACTTCTAAATCAAAGGTAAGTAAAGAAATAAATGAGCAGTCCAAATTGACCACAGAAGAATGGAAAGAGTATTTTTCAGGTCATTGGAATTTTGGCGGGGCAAGACAAGATGGACACATCGCAATGTTCCCGGAGGAATTACCGAAAAGACTGATTAAAATGTTTGCTTTTAAAGGAGAGACAGTTTTAGACCCATTTTTAGGAAGCGGAACAACATCCTTGGCTGCAAGAAATTTAGAACGAAACTCAATTGGTTATGAAATTAATCCTGAATTTATTGAAATCGTAAAAGAGAAATTAAATGTCAATCAAGCTGATATATCAGGAACAACCTACGAATTCCTCCAAGATGAAATCAATATTGACCCAGAAAAAGAATTTGAGAACTTACCTTATCGTTTCGTTGATTTTCAAAATCTTGATAAAAAGGTTGACCCAAAGAAGCTTCAATTTGGTTCAAAAATAGATAAGAACAGCGGACAGCGTGAAGATTACTATACAGTAAAAGAAATCATAACTCCAGAATTGGTAAAGCTTAATAATGATTTAGTCGTAAGATTAATTGGTGTCAAAGAAAAAGAAAGTGCGAATGGCTCTGCAATACAATTCCTTCAAGATAAAACAATGGGCCAAAAGGTTTTTATGAAATTTGACGAAACCAAATATGACCAAAATAATAATTTGCTATGCTATCTCTATTTGAAGAACAAGACTTTTTTAAATGCTCATTTAATCAAAGAAGGCTTAGTGGAAGTGGACTCATCGATTAATTTTAAGTATAAAGACAAATTTTCAAAATTGACCGTAAATGGCTAAGGAATGGATTTTGAATAGTGCGATGAATCGCTTCCAATTGATGGCTATTGGACAGAAATAAAAACGATTTATGGTCAGCTCGAACAAGAACTTGGTTACAAAATTGAACCAGCACCGGACAAATGGGATAGACTTTATAATGTTGACTTTTTCATTAAAATCAAAGAAAAGTATATTGGGTTACAAATTAAACCAGTAAATCAAGGAATTCAGCTATCCCAAATTTTTAAAGAAAAAGAGCTGCAACAAAAGACACACGAGAAATTTGAAAACGAATTCGGGGGCAAAGTATTTTACATTTTTTCGTCCAAAGCAAATGGGAAAAAGGTTATAATGAACCCTGATGTTATAGAGGAAATTCGGAATGAAATAAACCGACTTAAACAATAAAGCTCAGCCCCCAACAGCGTGTATGTGGCAATAGCAGCCCTGGCATTTTCAATGTATGCCAAAGCACGACTGCTTTTGAACAAAACGCCAGACAAAGTGGTTTATTGAGTTAAACAAAACCAAACATGACAAATAATTTAAAGCTCTCCATACTCGATCTGGCCTATTACACGGAAAATGATCCCTCACCCGGCGATGTGTTGCACAACTCAACCAGGATTGCACAACTGGCCGAGAAACTGGGTTATCACCGCTATTGGTTTGCGGAGCACCACAACAGCCCGGCACTGATGAGCATGTTTCCCGAGATTATGATCGCGCATGTGGCCTCAAAAACAGAACGTATCCGTGTGGGCAGCGGCGGGGTGATGCTTCCCAACCACAGTGCATTGAGTGTGGCTGAACGTTTCTCGATGCTCGAAGCACTTCATCCCGGACGCATAGATCTGGGCATAGGCCGTGCGCCGGGAACAGACGGCAGGACAGCCTTTGCACTACGCCGTTCGTGGGAGGCAATCAAAGAGGATACCTTCCCCGAACAACTGAACGACCTGCTTGGTTACTTCGGTCACGACTTACCCGAAAAGCATCCTTTTGCCAATGTGATTGCCAACCCCGATCCATCGCTCACCCCCCGGATCTTCATGCTGGGCTCGAGCAACGGCGGCGTACAGTTCGCACTGGATAAAGGGCTCGGATTTGTCTTTGCCGGACAGATCAATGCAGAGATGGCAGTGCCTGTGTTGAAGCATTACCGCAAAAATTTCCAACCCTCCAAATATTACAGCGAACCCAAAAGCATGCTGTCAATCAGTGTCTTTACCGCCGAAACCGAGGAGGAAGCCCAATATCTCGCGGCCCCAGCCCTGCTGATGTGGACGATGCTGGCTACCGGGAAACGATTCAACGTCTTTCCCACCAGCAAAGAGGCAAATGACTATTCGTATACCCTGCAGGAAAAGGCTATCCGGGAACAGCAGTTGTCGAAATTTGTGATCGGCACCCCCGGAAAAGTGGCTGAACAACTGTATGATTGGGCAAAGAAAACCGAAGTGGATGAGATCTTTCTGGTGAATGGTTATGTCGAAATGGAGGCCCGAAAGAAAGCATATACTTTGCTTGCAAAGGAGTTCGGGTTAACATCTTGATTTTTTCGCTTTAACTCCCTGAATTTTATTGAGTTCCTGATTTTTTAGCCGGCAAAGGCTTCCAATTGATGGTGGACTGGAATCACTGATTACTGTATAAGTATCCCTGAGACTTGTGATGGACGATATACAACGGTAAAAACATAAGTTATAATTTTAAATATAATATAAAGATTGATACCGTTCAGGCAAATTGTTCTGCAAAAGCGTTAAATTTTTAAAGAATACCTGAAACCAACGTTTCATTTTTCGATTTATAGGTGTGCCCGGAATTAAGGAGATAATAAAAAAGCCGGCTACAGGGGTTATCTCCCGAAGTGCATCTGTAAAACAGGGCACAGAGGGTAAGCCAATTATCTGAGGTTTGTCAGACGAAAAAGTCGTTCATCATGTTTTCCAGTATCTTATCATCAACCAGATAGGGCTCCGTTATATGATAATCGCCGGGATATGTTTGATTGAACTCCTTTGTTGTAGCCATGGCATTCTCATTGCGTGCCCAGGCGCGGCGGGCCACGCCGCCCATCACGTCCCACATCATGGCGGAGCGGAGGGTCTCATCCACCCTTTCACTGCCGTCGAGTACCATCCCGAAGCCACCGTTGATCGCTTTGCCGATGCCTACGCCGCCACCGTTGTGGAGGGCCACCAGGCTCATGCCGCGTGCGGCATTGCCGGCGAAGCACTGCACCGCCATATCGGCCATCACGTTGCTGCCATCCCTGATGCTGGCCGTCTCCCTGAAGGGAGAGTCGGTACCGCTCACATCGTGGTGATCGCGCCCCAGCATCACAGGTCCAATCTCACCGTTGCGCACCATCTCATTGAAGCGCAGTGCAATCTTCAGCCGCCCCTCCGCATCCTGGTAGAGGATGCGTGCCTGCGTGCCCACCACCAGGTTGTGTTTCTCCGCATCGCGTATCCAGACCCAGTTGTCGCGGTCCTGCCCCCGCCGGTCGGGATCAATGCACGCCATCGCCGCCCGATCGGTTTTAATCAGGTCGGCGTGACTGCCGCTCAGGCATACCCACCGGAAGGGGCCGTAGCCATAGTCGAACAGCTCGGGGCCCATGATATCCTCCACATAGGATGGCCAGATGAAGCCATCCTTCTCATCGGTTCCATTGCGGGATATCTCCTTCACGCCTGCATCGTAGATCGCTTTCATAAACGAGTTGCCGTAATCAAAAAAGTAAGTGCCGCGGGTTACCAGTTTCTTAATCACGGCATAATGACGCCGCAGTGACGCGTCCACCAGGGTATGAAAAGTATCCCGATCCTCATGCAGCAGGCGCGTACGTTCCTCAAAAGTGATACCGGCAGGGCAGTAGCCGCCCGTGTAGGGTTCATGGCACGAAGTCTGGTCGCTCAGCAATTCTATATGTATCTTCTTTTTCTCTGCATATTCCAACAGATCCACAATATTTCCATGATAAGCGATTGACAGCGGCTCCTTGCGACTTATCGCCTCCAGGGCCAGGTCGAACGCCAGCTGCTTGTCGCCGGTAACGCGCTGCACCCATCCCTGCTGCCGTCGGGTTTCTATGCGTGAGCCATCCACCTCGGCAATGACGGATACCGCCCCCGCGATGTCAGCCGCCTTGGGCTGTGCGCCGCTCATGCCGCCCAATCCGGAGGAGACAAAAAGATGCCCCCTGAGGTCTTTGTTGTGCGGGATGCCCAGTTTCAGGCGACCGGCATTGAGCAGCGTGTTAAAAGTACCGTGCACGATGCCCTGGGGACCGATATACATCCATCCGCCGGCGGTCATCTGCCCGTAGTTGGCCACACCCATCTGTGCGGCGATCTCCCAGTCGGCCTGGTTGTCGAACATCCCCACCATCATCGAGTTGGTGATCATCACACGCGGTGCCTCCGGCTTCGAACGGAAGAGTCCCAGCGGGTGTCCGCTCTCCACTACCAGCGTCTGCTCCTGAGTCATTATCTCCAGGTATTTTTTGATCAGCCGGTACTGCATCCAGTTTTGACACACCTGTCCCGTCTCACCGTAGGTGACCAGCTCATAGGGATAGAGTGCAATATCGAAAGAGAGATTGTTGTCGATCATTACCTGAAAAGCCTTTCCCTCCATACAGTTCCCAAGGTACTGGTCAATCGGTTTGGCCCGCAGATCGCCTTCGGGGCGATAGCGGTAGCCGTAGATGCGGCCACGGGTTCGCAGTTCCTCCAGAAACTCGGGAGCGAGCGTCTCATGCAAGGCCGGGGGGATGTAACGCAGTGCATTCTGCAGCGCGATTCGGGTCTGTTTTTTCGTGAGCCGGTATCCCCTGTCGGGAGCACGGCGGATCGATTCATCGAAATGAGGATAAGTTGGCAGCTGGCCGGAAAGTGATAATTTCATTTGAGTATCTGTTTACAGCTAAAAACATCACAAGGTCCTGATCGCAAATGTAAACAATTATATTCAAAAACAGAAAAAACTACCATCCCGGAACAAAATTCAACCCGAACTGCTTATTTTGCCAGCCACCATTCTGAAACGGAACGGCAAGATAGGGTTCCAGAATCAAATATCCCAAAAGATTGACCCGAAGCGAAACCCCTGCACTGAATACCGGAACCCGCTGATCGAAAGCTGCTTTCTCCCAGGTGATTTTCGGTTTGTCGCCTTTGCTCCAGGCCAGACCACCATCAAAAAACAAATTCAAATCGGTTAAAAAATATTTCGAGCCAATTAACGCCAGGGACTTTGGACCGGATAAAGGCAAGCGAAGTTCGGCATTGGCTACCGCAATCCTGCTGCCGCTGAGGTGAGAGTAATTTAACGAATTGAATCCCATCGTATTATCGTCCCAGTTACCGTAAAACGATAAATTTTCATAACCTCTGATCAACCATGGATACCCCAGATATAGCGGAGAAACTAAATTGGTTTCCGAACCTTTTCCATACCTGCCGTAATGGTAAAAACGGAATGCCATTGTGATCGGATTGATGAACCAGTATTTGCGGTAGTCCACAAGGCCGGTAAAAAAATCTACCGCACCAAAATACTTCTCTACCTGATAACGCGCGCGCTGGCCACGCATTGGGGCAGTCATCCCAAAATAGGAATTATCGGTTACATAAGCTAAATCAATTTTCTGGTAGTTGCTTCCGTCGGGAGCAGGCATTTTTTCCTTGCCGTATGCCACAGGAAGCCCAAAATCGTCATAATAATTGTGGTACCTGTCAATTCTGTAGTAGTACCACGATGTTGACAGCCCGGCTTCAATTCTGCGAGTTTGTGAAAGAGCACGGTAGGTAAAAAACGAAATGTTGTCTTCAAACATCCGGATATAATCAAGAACTAAATCGGTAACCGGCATTTGATATTTCTCGTTACTTTTTTTGTCAGTGAACGTCAGCGTATCAGGCATGAAAAACATATTGCCGGCACGGTAAGGAATATGCGAAGCCGTGACTCCCCAGTTAAACTTACGGGATTGATTCACATAGGCAACCTGCCCGCCAAAATCGTAAATTTCGCCATTCAATGCAAGCACGGAATAAAGCTGGTGTTGCCCTACCATGTCACTGAAAATCATCGCAACACTGCCTGTCATACTGTTGGTATTGTAGCGTGAGCCCGTGGAAATGCCAATCCCGGCAGTATTTGAAATGTAATCAAGTTTTAATTTCGGCCTGTAAGGAACTTTCTTCACCGAATCAGGATGAAGCGTCAAGTCATTTTTCCACCGTTGGTAAAGTGTCGCATCCACAATATTGCTGGAATGGTGGTTGAGGGGTGGCAATGTTCCCGGTTCAAAATCTACTGTTGATTTATCCATTTCTTCAAAACGAAAATCGGAGGAGGACGCCGTGTATATTTCGTAGCTGTTTTTGTTATAGTAGGTATAGGCAATCAAATCACGCCCAATGGCTGTGCTCATGGCGGGAGAATAGGGCGTAAGGCCACTGATGCCTGTCTTGAGCCGGGTTAACCGGTATACTTTGTCTGTATCGAGCTCGTATGCAAATAAATTTCTAAAACCATCAGCATTGGAGAGAAAATAAATCAACCTTCCATCATGCGAAAAACGGGGATTCAGATTGTCGGCGCCGGGGAAAACATCCAGTTTTTGTATTTCTTTTGTCCGAATGTCAATAATTTTCAAACATGGCGTGAACTTTTTGGCCTTTCGTTCTTTATTCATTTCTTCATCTACAAAGACCACAAAATTTCCATCGGGCGACCACGCCGGGTGAATTTCGGATGAAAAACCATCGGTGAGTTTCGTGATATTTCCGGTCTGGGTGTTGTAGGTATATAGATCGGCAACACCTTCCACCAATCCTGAAAAAACTATGTGCCTGCCATCCGGCGACCATTCCGGATTGCAGAAAGAAGGAACATTGTCAAATTCAATTTCATCGATAATTTTGGCACTTTTCACATCCACAATTGCCAGTTTATTTTTTCCGTTTTTAAAGATGACAAAAGCAAATTTTTTGCTGTCGGGCGACCATGTGCCTGCCGACTCATTGAAACTAAAATCATCAATTTCGTGGTTGCGGGTGATGCTCGATAGTTTTTTGATGATTTTTCCTGTTTCTGCATCGGCCAGAAACAAGTCGAAGGTAAATACATCTTTTTCCGAAAAAAAAGCCAGATATTTCCCGTCGGGACTGAGTGACGGAGACAAATTCATTCTTCCGGCGTTCTTTTCAGAAATGATTTTTTTGCCTGCCACATAAGTAGCCGAATCTTCAATGTATTTACTGTAATAAGTTTCCGTGGCACTTTTCCATAATCCTGATAGCGTTTTGGAGTTGAATCCCAGGATTGAATCGAGGGCATGATCCAGTCCATATTGGGCGGTTTTCGTGAGAAGGGGAACGATGAGCGAATCGCCCCAGGTTTTGCCAATCATGGCCCAAAACGCA
This sequence comes from Porphyromonadaceae bacterium, assembly GCA_003517675.1. Classification (GTDB taxonomy): domain Bacteria; phylum Bacteroidota; class Bacteroidia; order Bacteroidales; family Dysgonomonadaceae; genus Proteiniphilum. The sequence continues at coordinate 15,507 of DPAC01000090.1, forward strand.
TGGCCGTAGCGGTAAGGGAAGTATTTTGCTGGTTCTGTTGAGAGTTGCTGCAATGTGGGAAAATCGTCATTCACCAGGGCATCCCGCATCCACATGGCTGTGTGGGGGTCGATACTGCCTGTGGAGAAATATTCTGCCATCCCCTCAATCATCCAGAGTGGAATATTGTTCAAAGAAGAGCCGCTAATGGAATCGGAATGAAGCAGCAGGTTGAACTGAAACGCATGAACCAGTTCGTGCCCTAAAACATGGTCGGTTTGTGCCAACGTGGGAGCCACCGGCATAACTACCCTGTTTTTCAAAGCTTCAGTAACCCCTCCGGTGGTTGTGCCAATGGTGCCGCTGACTGCTGTGGTCTGCTGAAAGTCGGAGTGATTGGCATATAAGATCAACGGGTTTTTATTTTGAAAGGTATCTTTAAAAGACTTCTGGTGCATCACGTACCACTCTTCGGCCCATTCAGCAAAATGGGTCATAAATGTATCGTTTTCAAGGTAGTGGTAAATTTCGAAATTGGGTGTATGCAGCACATCGTAATTAAAAGTTCTGTAATGCGGCTTGTTCCGGCCAAAATATTGAGAAGATACATCTAACGGCCAGAAATTCAAAAGAATTAAAACAACAAAAAGATTTCTTACGTAAGACTTTTTCATCGTTCAATCCTCCCTTTTTGTCTTTCTGTTTGAAAATTAAAGCTACATAACCGTCAAATTTTCATTTGAATCATCTGATGAACATTTCATTTTTCAAAAAGAAATCCATCAAATTGTATGCCAATCGTTTAAGGGTAAATTCAGGGAATTTGTTATTTAAGAAACTTTAAAATTTTCCGTCATCCTAAACTCAAAAAAGGACAAAGTTACCGATTTACATGCTGGGCTCGAGCAGCGGCGGCGTGCAGTTCGCGCTGAATAAGGGGCTCAGAAGCGAATCAAAAAGCATGCTGTCAATCAGTGTCTTTACGGGCGAAACTGAGGAGGAAGCCCGAAAGAAAGCATACACCCTGCTTGCGAAGGAGTTTGGTCTTATTTCTTGATTTTTATCGAATCTCTCAACTTGTTTCGCCGGCAAAGGCCTTCAGCTGATGATGGCCTGAAACCACTGAAAGAAACAGAACTTCATTTCCCCAGCCTGAGTATCCGGACTGCACCATAAATGACCACAACAAATACGATGGCGCCGATAATCAGGTCAGGTTTGTTCGAGTCCAGCCAAGAGACCAAAAAACCTGCAGCAATCACGCCCAGGTTGATGATGACATCATTCGAGGTGAAAATCATGCTTGCTTTTATATGGGCCTCTTCCTTGCTTTTTGATTGCTGCAGCAAATAAAGGCAAATGCTGTTTGCAATAAGTGCCAAAACCGATACAAAAATCATTGTGGAGAAATCGGGGAGATTTTCAGCGCCAAAAAAACGCCTCAGCACCTCCAGAAAACCGATGACTGCCAATGTTATTTGAAAATATCCTGCAAGCCGGGCAATTCGTTTTTTTCTCATCAATGTGCCTCCCACGGCAAAAAGACTCAACCCGTACACCATGCTGTCAGCAAGCATATCCAGACTGTCGGCCACCAGTCCCATGGACCTTGAAATGAGTCCGGTGGTCATTTCTATTACAAAAAACGCAAAGTTGATAAAGAGTACTGCCAGAAGGACTTTTCGTTGATGCTTATTATCGTCGAACGTGGTCTGTCCGGGTTGCTCAGTCTTCCCGGTTGAAAGCATCTTCCCTCCCAGATTCAGATCGCGTATCGATTGCTCAATTTGTGCCAGTTGTCCCTCGTGAAACACAGTCACTTCCCGCCTCGAAAGATCAAAATTCATATCGTACACGGATGAAAGATTCTCCAGCTTCATCCGGATCAGGTTTTCTTCCGCGGAACAATCCATTTTGGGAACCTTAAACAAAGTCTTTTCCATAGAAACTTTACTGACTGAAATTTTTTCGATACATGAACTCAGAAATAGTTACGTAATAAAAACTGTGTAACACTCGAAAAAGATGCATGCCGCAAATATAACGGCTTTCTTGGCAATTGGATCAATGAAATATTTTAATTTATTCTTTCAATTAATTATATTTGTATCCTAAATTATTTAAGAATTTAAATGGTTGCCGGATACCGGTAATCATTTATCCAGGATGAAAAGCGACTATCAAATCGAAATTTGTGCCAATTCGGTAGCCAGCTGTCTCGAGGCCCAAAAAGGAGGTGCCTACCGGGTGGAACTCTGTGCCGCATGCCGGGTAGTGGTGTAAATGCACAGAATATTGTAAGGCTGACAAAAGAGACTGGCGCCAAAGAGTTTCATCTCTCCGCTCGTGAATCGATAACGAGCGGCATGATCTATCGCAACCCCAACATGAAAATGGGGCGCAACATGATTGTGATCGATGAGTACACTCAACAAGTGACCAGCGCCGACAAAGTACGGCAAACCATCAAAGAACTGGAAAAAATATCTAAATAATTAATTTACAAAAACCGAATAAACATGAAGACAATCATTGGATTACAACTATTGGCTGCATTTTCTTTATTGCTTGCATCGTGCGGCGCGGGAGGCAATGGATCAGCCGAGGCTGACTACCAGGTAGTGCCACTTCCTGATCAAATTGAGATGACAGATGGAAAAGCATTCACACTCAGCGGTTCCACCCGGATCATATACCCCGAAGGAAACGAGAAGATGGAGCGCAACGCTGCGTTTCTGGCCGATTTCCTGGAGCTGTCAACCGGAATCAGGCCGGAAACAACGACTGATGAAGCGAAGAAGGATGCGATAATCCTCTCCCTGGGACTACAGGATGAGAACCCCGAAGCCTACAGGATACAAATCGACGGGCAGAACATCCGGATTGAGGGTGCCTCCGAGGCAGCGGTCTTCTACGGTATACAGACCGTGCGCAAGTCTGCTCCTGTAGGGAACTACAGACATGTCACATTTTCACCAGCCACCATCACCGATGCACCCCGCTTCGGCTATCGCGGCATGATGCTTGACGTAGCCCGCCACTTTCAGCCGGTGGAATTTGTAAAAAAATATATCGACCTGTTGGCACTGCACAACATCAACCGCTTTCACTGGCATCTCACCGATGACCAGGGTTGGCGCATCACCATCGATAGCTATCCGAAGCTAATGGAAATCAGCTCCATGCGAAGGGAGACCGTGATCGGCCGTAACACGGATGAGTATGACGGCACACCGCATGGCGGTTACTACACCAAGGAGGAGCTCAAGGATGTGGTTGCCTATGCCGCCGAGCGTTATATCACCATCATCCCGGAAGTAGACCTGCCAGGGCACATGCTGGCGGCGCTGGCGGCCTATCCGGAGCTGGGATGCACCGGCGGCCCCTACGAGGTAGCACGCAAGTGGGGTATCTTCGAGGACGTACTCTGCCCCGGCAAGGAGGAGACCTTCACCTTCCTGGAGGGAGTGCTGACCGAGGTGATGGAGATCTTTCCCTCCCGCTATATCCACATTGGCGGTGACGAAGCACCCAAGACACGCTGGGAGAAGTGCCCCGACTGCCAGGCACGCATCAAAGACCTGGGTCTCAAAGACCGTAATGGACATACTGCGGAGCACTACCTGCAGAGCTATGTAACTGCTCGCATCGAAAAATTCCTGAACGACCACGGGAGAAGCATCATCGGCTGGGATGAGATCCTGGAGGGTGAGCTGGCACCCAATGCCACGGTGATGTCATGGCGCGGCATGGATGGCGGTATACAGGCTGCACAAATGGGCCACGACGTGATCATGACACCCACCGGGTACTGTTACTTCGACTATTATCAGACGCAGGACACCGAAGGGGAGCCGCTGGCCATCGGCGGATATGTTCCCGTGGAGAAGGTTTATAGTTTCGAACCGGCACCCGACCAGCTCACTGCGGAACAGAAAAACCATATCCTGGGAGCACAGGCCAACCTCTGGACAGAATATATCAGTGACCCTGAGCACGTGGAATATATGACCCTGCCGCGACTGGCCGCCATGAGCGAGGTGCAATGGATGCAGCCCGGGAAGAAAAATTACGACGAGTTTCTTACGCGATTGCCGCATCTGCTGGCTCTCTACAACAAACTGGGCTACCATTATGCCACCCATGTGATTGATGAGAAAAGTCGATGAAATCAGAATGGGTTAATGAAAAACCTGAAAAGCCGGTCTGCTATATGAATAACATAGAGTACCGGCTTATTTTATAAGTGCGTAGAGCATTTGAATCTCTTCTGCCCAGCGTGCTTCATCGGGTGTCTCGAGGATCAGCGGCATGTTGTCGAAACGGGGGTCATTCATGATAAAGCGGAAGAGATCCATGTTCATCACCCCCTTACCGAGGCTGTCGTGGCGATCTACCCGTGAGGCCAGCTCTTTTTTTGAGTCGTTGATGTGCATCCCTCTGAGGTAATGAAAGCCGATGATCTCGTCAAACTTGCGAAAGGTCTCCTCGAACCCTTCACGAGTTCTAATCTCATAGCCGGCAGCGAGGGTGTGTGCCGTATCGAGGCAGACCCCCACCCGGTTCTTGTCCTCCACCTTGTCGATGATCTGAGCTATCTGCTCGAAGGTGTATCCCAGGTTGGTGCCCTGTCCTGCAGTGTTCTCAATGACCGCAGTTACACCGTGGGTTCTGTCGAGCGCCATGTTGATGGACTCGGCAATGCGGTCGAGGCAATCGTCAACGGACATCAGGTTGAGGTGGCTGCCCGGGTGAAAATTGAACCGGTTCAGCCCCAGTTGTTCACAGCGTCCCATCTCATCGAAGAAAGCCTGACGTGATTTCTGCACCTCCTCCTCGCCCGGGTTACCCAGGTTGATCAGGTAACTGCTGTGCGGGAGAATGTGATCGGGTGAGAACCCGAACTCCTCGCAACGCGATTTGAACCGATCGATTTGCTGCCTGGTATAGGGTGAAGCGATCCACTGTCGCTGATTTTTGGTAAAAAAAGCAAAAGCCTTTGCCCCGATGGCATGGGCGTTCAGTGGCGCGTTCTCTACACCACCTGATGCGCTGATATGCGCTCCTACATATTTCATACGATAATATTTTATTCTTTTACATTAAGGTCGTACGTTCATCCACTTGAACTGAAAAAATTAACCTGTTCGTTCCGAATGTTACAGACAATCTCACGTTGTCCAAAAGAACAAATGTACAACGATTTCCCGAGAAAAGTGTGTCTGGAAGCAATTGCGTTGATAGAAAGGGCTAACTGCGTTTTTTGGGAAAAGTGATCAGAAAAGAGAGTCCTCCCTCGGGCCGGTTGCGGGCCAGAATGCTGCCTTTGTGAAAGAGCACGGCATTCTTTACGATGGAGAGCCCCAGTCCCGAGCCACCCGTCTTGCGGGTACGCCCTTCGTTCACCCGGTAGAACCTTTCGAAGATTCGCACCAGGTGTTTCTCTTCCAGGCCGGGGCCGTTATCATAAAACTCGAAGAAGAAAGCATCCTCATTTTCGTTGTGTGACCTCACCACGATCACGATCTCCTCCCCAGCATAAGCGATGGCATTCTCTGTCAGGTTGCGGAAAATGGAGTAAAGCAGCGTACGGCTACCGTAAAGCACCACATCATCACTCACCTCTATGATAAAACGGTCACCTTTCTCCGAAAGTTTTTCCGACAGATCATTCTCCATCTCCTGCAGGATCTCCCGAATATTCACCGTTTCCATCTCAAATCGGTCGGAAGCCTCCTCAATCTTGGTGAGCATACTGATGTCCTGAATCAGTTCCGAAAGTCGAATGGTCTGCGTGTAAGCTCTGTCGAGAAAAGTACGAAGCCGTGCATCAACACCTTCGTCTGCAAGTCCAAGAATTGTCTCCAGATAGCCGCGTATACTTGTTACAGGTGTCCTTAACTCATGAGCGATGTTATTGGTCATCTCCTGCTTTAGCAGCCGTCGCTTTTCCCCACGGGTGATGTCACTGATGTATAGCTCGAAACTGCGGTCCTCAAAGATGATCACCCGCACGTTAAATATCTTTCCACTTTTCGCCATGCGCTGCGAGAAAACATTCTGACTTTCAGCATTCTGATCGAGGAAAGCTACCACCTCCCTGAATGAGGGATCAGTAAACAAGTTTTCGGTGATCAGCGCGGGCGATTCGAGAATCAGGTTCAGATATTGCAGAAAATGGGAATTCGCATAGACCTCTTTTCGCTCTTCCGAGAAGATGGCGATACCCTCTTCCGAGAACTGAAAATGCTGCAGCAGTTTCTCCCGCTCGGCAGCCAGTCGACGACGGTTTTCCTCCAGAAGATTGTAATTCTCCACGATGGCTGCACTCACCTCGCCCACCTCATCATCGGCAAAGACAAAGGAGGGGGGGATCGCCGTGCCGCTCTTCACATTCTGCGAGAACGCTCTCAGCTCCCGTATCGAACGGGAGAAACGGTTGGAGAAGTAGATCATCATCAGAACAGAAACGATGAAAAAGAGCAGAATGTAGTAAGCAAACGAGCTACCGGAATGAATAAAAGAGCGCAACTCCACATCATAGGGAAGAGCCACCCGAACAAAGAGGCTGTCGGCCAGACGGGCATGGTAGAGATACTCCAACTGGTTACTGGCTGAACGACGGATATCCGATCCATAGCCTTTGGCAATGCTCTCCTGTACCTCCGGTCGCATCAGATGGTTTTCCATTCCTCCCGCCTCCAGAAGGTTGTCGTACAACACTTCTCCTTGCTGGTCGATGAGCGTGAGTCGCAGCTCCGGCAGCATATATTGCAACAGCTCTCTGAGCTTTGCGGTGTCCATCTCCTGAAAGATCTTATTCTTACGGATATAGTTGGCGATCATAAGCGCCTCGTTATCCAACATGCGTTCCAGGCTCTCGGTACGCTCTTTCCTCACCTGCTGTTGTTCAAAGTAGATGATGCCTGCGGTAAAAAAAGCAATGATCAGGGAAAAGGTGAGCAGGATGCGACTTTTAAAGGAGAGATGGATCTTCATGACTACTTCCCGTTGTCCAGATTCAGGTAATAGCCGAAACCGGAACGATTGACGATGATGCCTGCATACTCACCCAGTTTCTTTCGCAGACGGGTGATGTGCACATCGACGGTACGGTCAAGCACATATTCATTCTCACCCCAGACGCTCCCAAGGATCTCGGCACGGGTGAGCAGGTTGGGTGAGACCTGCGCCAGCAGCGAGAGAATTTCGAACTCTTTCTTGGTGAGTGACACCTCCACGCCATCAATGGTCACCCTGTTGGCTGGGATATCGATGGTTAGCCCCCGATAGTTCCAGCTGGTCTCCACTGGCATATGAACCAATGAGGTACGCTTCAACAGTGCACGCACGCGGGCCAGCAACTCTTTAACCGAAAAAGGCTTGGCAATGTAGTCATCGCCACCGAGAGAGAAGCCGGTGAGCATGTCGTTTTCACTATTTTTGGCCGTGAGAAAGATGATTGGAATCACGTTGCCATTTTTCCGCAGCGTCTCTGCCATCTTAAAGCCGGACATGCCTCCCATCATCACATCCAGAATCAGTAACTGGTGCACATCGGTCAGTACTGCCAGTGCCTCTTCGGCTGAGGCAGCCACATCCACAATGTACCCCTCCTGCTCCAGGTTGAACTGTAGGATATCGCAGATATCCTTCTCATCATCTACAACCAATATTCGCTCTTCCATGTCATAGTTGTAATTGGTTTGAGCCCCGGTTATGATGGAGCCAATCTCTTTGCAAATGTACAACATGGATGTTACATTCCCGTTACAAAATGGTTACTTTTTTGTGAAGATGGTTTTGAAAGCCCTGCCAGAGAATGAGTCAGATAACGGGAAATGTGTTATCTTTGCAAACGGATGGCAACAGCTCTCCTGTGTAGCTTAGGAAACCACATAAAAAACAAAGAAAGATGAAAGATTATCAACAGGAGGATGCACTGGTCCTTTTCTCCGGTGGACAAGACTCCACCACTTGTCTCTACTGGGCCAGGCAGCAGTTCCGGAAGGTACATGCTCTCTGCTTCAGCTATGGCCAGCGACACTCCCAGGAGGTAGAAAATGCACGCCGTCTCGCGGCAAGGGCTGACACGCCGTTCCTGCTGCTCGACGCCTCAATCATTTCACGGCTGGCACCCAACTCGCTGACCGATCTCTCCATGACGATGGATGAAAAACAGCCCAAAGACTCCTACCCAAACACATTTGTTCCCGGCAGAAACCTGCTGTTTCTCACTTTCGCCGCCACTCTGGCCTATGCTCAGGGCATCCGTCACCTGGTCACCGGTGTCTCGGAAGCAGATTACAGCGGTTATCCCGACTGCAGAGACACCTTTATCCGTTCAGCCAACGCGACACTCAATCTGGCGATGGACAAACAGTTTGTGATCCATACACCGCTGATGTGGCGCAACAAGAAAGAGGTGTGGCAGCTGGCCGACGAGCTGGGAGTCTTTGACATTATTCGCAACGAGACGCTCACCTGCTACAATGGCATCCTTGCCGAAGGATGTGGTCACTGCCCTGCCTGCTTGCTGCGCAACAAAGGATTGGAAGCCTATCTTTCCGAAAGAGGATGAAACCGTTCATCCTTTTGTTTATCAATTACACACCTTGTTTATCAATTCCGTAACATCCACTCAAGATGGAAAAAGATCAACTCAGCCTTTTGGGCAATCAAACAGACTACCGGCAGGATTATGCGCCGGAGGTGTTGGAGGCCTTTACCAACAAGCACCCGGGCAATGATTACTGGGTCACGTTCGACTGTCCCGAATTCACCAGCCTCTGCCCCATCACCGGCCAGCCCGACTTCGCCACCATTCGTATCGACTATATTCCCGACATGAAAATGGTGGAAAGCAAGAGCCTGAAACTCTACCTCTTCAGCTTCCGCAACCACGGTGCATTTCATGAGGATTGTGTGAACATCATCATGAAAGATCTGATACAGCTGATGAACCCCAAATACATTGAGGTAACCGGTATCTTCACACCCCGCGGCGGCATCAGCATCTACCCTTATGCCAACCACGGTCGTCCCGGCACGAAATATGAAAAGCTGGCCGAAGAACGGCTCTTCACTCACTCGTTTCCCCTGAAATAAACAGATCTTGCTGAAACAGAAACCGGGCAGCGTTACCTCTCATACCGCTGCCCTGGATATGTTTTTCAACAAAAAATAGCTGACAGCTAAAAAGCTTACTCTTCTTCCTCAGCCATTGGTTTATAGATCCTCACCCAGTCGATCAGCAGATCAGCCGGTAGTTGTGCAGGGTCGGTATCACTGTTGAGGCGGATGCCAAGGAACAGATTGAAATCCTTCTCATCAAATGGAAACTGCCCCGGCATATCGGTCAGGATGCGGGGATACTTCCGCGTGCGCAAGTCATCGACGAAGAAGACCAGACTATCGGGATACTTCTCTACGCCGTAAATACGGTACTGCACGGGATTCACCCCCACCAGTGAGCTGGAGGGCGGATTTTCTGCCATTCCCAGAGTGGTGGTGTATTCGGATGTTACCGACTGGTAAATGAACTCATCCATCCCGTAATGTTCCATGAAATCGATCGAGATATTCTTTGATTGGTCCGCCGGCAGCAATGAGAGGTAGTGGGTAGCTCCCTCAGCCGGATTGACACGTACTTTCACCTCGATGCGAGCCACTTCTCCCGCTTTCAATCCCTCACGGGTGATGCCACCAGTAAGGAATGGCAGGGTATCGTTGGGTACCGAATTGGGGACTGCCCGCAACACCAGGTTGCCCTCCTGTGAGAGATACAACGCATCGTGCATGCTTGCATAACGGTTCATATGGAGCTTACCCCTGGGAATCTTTGACCATTCATTCATGTTCAGACCCTCCTCGAAATCATCTTCCCAAACCAGCTCCCAGCCGGCACGGAATTTCTCATCGCTCTCCTCTTTCTGACCGGTGCAGGAAAGCATACCTGCAAAAAGTGCTGCGGTTAGCAGCAGTGTAGTCACTTTTTTCATACGTAATATTTTATTCTTTTACATTAAGGTCGTATGGAACTCGCAATTATCATGTACTTGTGTGAGAAACATGTTCATGCTCGTTTCATGTAGTTTGTTGTTGTTTCTTACCAATTGTTGCTGCAAAAGTAACAATATCTTGCGGTAGCAGTGATTCCATCTGGCACAATAAGTGTTAAACGAAGGGCCAACCTTATCATTTTTATCTTATACGGGGCAAACAAATATCGAATTCACAGCGACAATGAGATAAAAAACAGAGATGAAAAGAAACTTTTATTACCTTTGCTCTCTGCAATATTTAAGGGAAAAAGATCAACGCAGGTTATATACAACTGATTTATTATGCCGGAAGTTTCTCAGCGGGGCCATGAGATGCCCGCTTCACCCATACGCAAGCTTGCCCCTCTCTCTGACGCTGCCAAGGCACGGGGTACCAAGGTGTATCACCTCAACATCGGTCAGCCCGATCTGCCCTCACCGAGGGTTGCCCTCAATGCAATTCGCAGCATCGATCGTACAACGCTGGAGTACAGCCCCAGCGATGGATACCGCTTCTATCGTGAGAACCTGACAGCGTACTACAGGAAATACAACATTGAGTTGACACCAGAAGAGATCATCGTCACGACGGGTGGTTCAGAAGCGGTGCTCTACGCTTTCATGGCCTGCCTCAATCCGGGTGACGAGATCATCGTGCCCGAGCCGGCCTATGCCAACTACATGGCTTTTGCCATCTCCGCGGGCGCGGTGATCCGCACCCTCCCTTCGTCGATTGAATCGGGCTTTGCCCTGCCCCCTATCTGTGACTTTGAACAGCTGATCAACGAGCGGACCAAAGGGATTCTGATCTGCAACCCCAACAACCCCACCGGTTATGTCTACACACCGGGGGAAATGGAGCAGATCCGTCAGCTGGTACTGAAGCACAACCTCTACCTCTTCTCCGACGAGGTATACCGGGAGTTCATCTACAACGACACCCCCTACATCTCCGCCTGCCACCTGAAAGGAGTGGAAGAGCATGTGGTGTTAATCGACTCGGTATCGAAACGATACAGTGAGTGCGGTATCCGAATAGGTGCACTGATCACCAAGAACCGGCAGGTGCACGACACCGTGATGAAGTTCTGCCAGGCACGACTCAGTCCCCCCCTCATCGGCCAGATTGCTGCCAACGCGTCGCTCCAGGAGAACGGCAACTACATGCAGCACAACTTCGACGAATACAAGAGTCGCCGCGATTACCTGATTGAACGGCTCAACCGCATACCAGGTGTCTACTCACCCATGCCTCAAGGGGCATTCTATACGTTGGCACGTTTGCCCATCGATGATGCCGACACTTTTTGTGCCTGGTGTCTCTCCGATTTCTCTTATGAGGGTCAGACCATCTTCATGGCTCCCGCCACCGGTTTTTATGTGACTCCGGGATTGGGAAGGAATGAGGTACGGATCGCCTATGTACTCAACAAGGGTGATCTGGAGCGGGCAGTGACGGTGCTGGAGAGAGCGCTGGAAGCCTATCCCGGCAGAAGATAAACTGAAAGGCATGAATACGGAACTGTTCATAGCGAGACGCATTTATCAAGGGGACAAGCAGAACAACAAGCGCGTCTCCTCACCCGCCATCCGGATCGCCATCACCGGCATCGCACTGGGACTGGCGGTGATGCTTGTCGCAGTCTGTATCATCGTCGGTTTCAAGAAGGAGGTGCGCGCCAAGGTGGTGGGCTTCGGCTCCCATATCCAGGTCACCGCTTTCGACAGCAACAACTCTTACGAACTGGCGCCCATCGCCTTCTCCGACACGCTGGCGGAGCTACTCACCACCCACAGTGCCATTAGCCACATTCAGGAGTACATCACCAAACCTGGTATCATCAAGACCGATGATGACTTTATGGGAGTGGTTCTCAAGGGAGTCTCTGAAAGCTACGACTGGGAGTTCTTTCGCAAGAACATGGTGATGGGTGAGGTGATCCAGAGTGGTGACACAACCACAGGCAATCGGGCCATCCTCTCCCGCGAGATCGCCGACAAGCTACAGCTAAAGCTGGGTGACAGTTTCACCTGTTACTTCGTGCAGGAACCGGTACGCGCCCGCCGCTTCACCATCGCCGGCATCTACGAGACCAACTTCGAGGAGTATGACAAGCTTTATGCAATCACCGAAAAAGAGGTGCTGACCTCCCTTAATGGCTGGGAGGAGGATATGGTGAGTGGCATCGAACTGCTGGTGAAGGATTATGACAACCTCGACCAAACCACGCAGGATCTCTTTTTCACCCTGGCATCCTATACCGATCGTTTAGGAAACAACCTCTACACCCGTTCCATTAAGGATATCAACCCCATGATCTTCAACTGGCTGGACCTGCTGGATATGAACGTATGGGTCATCATCATCCTCATGCTGGTGGTGTCAGGCTTTACCATGATCTCCGGCCTGCTGATTATCATCCTGGAACGCACCAACATGATCGGCATGCTGAAGTCAATGGGTGCAAGAGATTTCAGCATCCGCAAGGTCTTCCTTTACCTTTCAGCCTTCCTCATCGGACAGGGAATGTTGTGGGGAAATGTGGTTGCATTGCTATTTTGTTTTGTCCAGGACCGGTGGCAGATACTCAAACTCGATCCCTCCACCTACTACCTCTCTGCCGTACCGGTGGATCTGAACCTGCTCTACATCATCCTGCTGAATATCGGCACCCTCCTCGTCTCCCTGCTGATGATGATCGGCCCCTCCTATCTGGTGGCACGCATCACCCCGGCCCGTTCGATCCGCTTTGAATAGAACAGCGAATAAGGTTGATCTGTCTCTATCGCCGTAGAGTGAAAAATATTGATTATATTTGACAGAAAAAAAGAGCGTATGCGCATCCTACATACAGCCGACTGGCATCTGGGCAAACGGCTGGAAGATTTTTCGCGGTTGGACGAACAACGGGAGGTGATGCAGGAGATCTGCGAGATTGCAGAGCGGGAAGAGGCCGATGCCGTGCTGGTGGCGGGCGACCTGTTCGATACCTTCAATCCCCCCACCGAAGCGGTGGATCTGCTGTACAAAACCCTGAAAAGGCTCACCGCCAACGGACGCCGCCCGGTGATCGCCATTGCCGGCAATCACGACTCGCCCGACCGTATTGAAGCACCCGACCCACTCGCCCGCGCGTGCGGGATCATCTTTGCCGGCTATCCCAACTCGGTTGTAACCCCATTCACACTCGAATCCGGCCTGAAAGTGCTGCAGAGCGACGAGGGTTTCCTGGAGTTGCTACTTCCGGGAACAGATGTACCCTTGCGTGTTCTGCTCACCCCCTATGCCAACGAATACCGGTTGAAAACATTTCTCGGCCAGGAAGAGAGCGAGGAAGCGTTGCGGAATGTGCTTCAGGAGAGATGGCAAAGCCTGGCCGACCGATTTTGCGACAGCCGGGGCGTCAATATGCTGGTCACCCACCTGTTTATGATCAAAAAGGGCGATCCGCTGCCGGAGGAGCCGGAAGAGGAGAAGCCCATCCTCCATGTGGGAGGTACACAGGCCATTTTCACCGAAAATATTCCTTCCCGGATTCAATATACGGCACTGGGACATCTGCACCGGATGCATCGTGTTACCAGTGCGCCCAATCCGGCCTGTTACAGTGGCAGTCCCCTCTCCTACAGCTTTGCCGAAGCCGATCAGCAGAAGTATCTTTTGCTGGTGGAGGCTGAACCGGGTGAGACAGCATCCGTTCGTGAGATACCGCTAACCCGCGGGAAGCGTCTCCTGCGTAAAAAGGCGCAAGGCATGGAGGAAGCATTGCAATGGCTCACCGAAAACCGGGATGCCCTTGTGGAGCTTACACTGGTCACCGACACCTTTCTGACCGCCATGGACAGGAGAAAGTTGAATGCCGTTCACCCGGGAATTGTATCCCTTATTCCGGAGGTGGCCAATGCAACTGAACTGACGGGACATCCACAGAAACAGATCGACCTTAACCAGAGCATGGAAGCGCTCTTCCGCGATTATTTCATGCACGAAAAGGGGCAGGAGCCCAACGAAGAGATCATGCAACTGTTCAACGAGATTTTGGCAGAGGAGGAAGAAACATGATACCCATTCAACTGACCATCCAGGGACTCTACTCCTACCAGGAGAGAGAGACCATCGATTTCACCAACCTGACCGGTGCCGGCCTGTTCGGTATCTTCGGGCCTGTCGGCAGCGGAAAGTCGTCCATCCTGGAGGCGATCACCTTCGCCCTCTACGGGCGTACCGATCGGCTTAATTTATCGGGTGATAACCGGTACTACAACATGATGAACCTGAAATCGAACGACCTGCTGATCGATTTTATCTTTGAAACCGGGAAGGATCAGACAGCCTACCGGGCACTGGTGAAGGGGAAGCGCAACGCCAAAAAATTCGATGAGGTAAAAACGCTGGAACGCACGGCCTATCAAAAAGTCGGTAATGAATGGATCCCCATTGAAAATGGAGCGATGGAAGAGGCCATCGGACTGAGTTACGACAATTTCAAGCGTACCATCATCATCCCGCAGGGACAGTTTCAGGAGTTCCTGCAGCTTGGCAACAAAGACCGCACCCGGATGATGAAGGAGCTTTTCAACCTCGGAAAGTTTGAATTCTATTACAAGGCGGTCTCCCTGGAATCGAAAAACAACGCACAGAAACAGCTTATTGAAGGTCAGCTGCAACAACTGGGATCCATTGATCCGGAACAGGTGAACAGGTACCGGGAGCAGTTGACGCTGCTCGAAAAGGATATCAAGGAGCAGAATAGGCAACTGATCGAAAATCAACGATCGGAAGAACAACTCCGCAAACTGCAGGAGTTAACCCAAAAGATCGCCGAAGCGGAAAAAACGCAACAACAATTGCAGGAGCAGGAACCTCACTTTCATGCGCTCGAAAAAAAGATCAGCCGGTACGAGCAGGGCGTGATCCTGTTTAAACATCTGCTGGATTCGTTACAGGAGTACCGGAGGAAAAAGGAACTTCGGGAAGCAGAGATCCGCAGCGACAGTGAAAAGTTGAAAGCGGAAGAGATTGAAATTGAAAAACTGGAAAAACAGATTGAAGCGATCAAACCGGCCTATGAAAACCGGGAAGAACTGAAGAGAAAGGCGGAAGAACTGGTCAGCCTGTTGCAGATGAAAACGCTGGAGGAGGCCATTGCCGGTGAAGCATCGCGGGTGAACAAAAGCACAGAGGCTTTGAACAACACCCTGAGGGAGATAGAAAGCCTGAAAACCAAAAAAGAACAACTTGAAGGTGAGATAAAGGTGGCGCGTGACAACATGCCAGATCAGTCGGTTTTATCCACTGTCAAAGCCTGGTATATCGAAAGGCATCATCTGGACAGTCAACTGCAGGATATTGAAAATGAGCTGCATAAATATCATCAGCAGCAAAAAGAGATACAGGAGGCAAAGTTCGGATTGCTGTCGGACCCGTTGTTTGAGGGATTTCCCGGGGATGCCGGTTATGAAGCATGCAGCCGGCACCTGAGTGCTGTGGCCGGAAAGATAAAAGAAAAACAGATGGTGCTGGCCGAAGAGGAAAGTCATCTCCGCGTAAAGGATCAGCTAAAAACCTACGCCGAAGCACTGGAAGAAGGTAAACCATGCCCTGTCTGCGGTTCGTTGCATCATCCTGCACGCCTTAAAAGTGAAGCGTACCATGAAACATTGCATCAGCTTGCCACACAAAAACTATCGCTGGAACAGCAGCTGAATCAGATTGCCGCATTGGAAAAGGAGTTAACCCTCCTGGAAAGCCGGCAGATGCAAATTCTTCCTAATATAGAGGAGCAGCATAAAAAGAAAAAAGCCCAACAGGAAAAAATTGCATCCCATCTCGGGCAGTTTGTCTGGAAGGAGTATCCCGACGAAAAGACAGTGAATGAAGCTTTTCACAGAGGGCAGCAGATACAGGAGGCGTTAAAAAAGCAGGAGGCAAATCTGCAGAAAGCAGCTCAGGAACTGGAAAAGCAGGAGCGGTTCCGGGAGCGGTTCCGGGAAGAACTGGAAAAGATAAAAACCTCACTCACAGTGCATCAGACCGAGCTGAAAACAATCGGACAGCAGCTTCAGCGGATACAGCCGGAGCAGTACCGTCACACAGCGGTTCAGCTCATTGAAGAAGAGAAAAACAGGTTACTGCAGGAATCTGTACGCATAGAAAAGGAGTACACCGAAAACAGCAATCTGCTTACGGAACGGAAAAGAGGGAAAGAGAGGCTTACGGGTAGTCTGACCTCTAACCGAAAGGAGCTGGAAAAGGAGCTGACGGCCATCGACCAGCTCCAAAAAGCGCTGGACATACAGTTAGAGAAATCCTCCTTCCAATCGTTGGAAGAAGTAACCGATATACTCTCCGACCCCATCGACACCGAAAAAGAAAAGCAGCGACTTACCCGGTTTAAGGAACAACTGCTGCATTCCAGCTCCACACTTCAGCAACTCCGGATTGAGGCCGGCAACAGGGTGTATGATGCCGAGGCGCACCACTCACTTCTGGATGAGATTTCAACGCTCAGCGAACAGATCACCCAAAAAATCCAGGAGCAGGGAAAAACAACCGAACAGCTTACAAAGTTACAGAAAGATCTGGAGCGTCAGACTTCGCTTCGTAAAGCGCTCGAAGGGCTGGAAGTGCGGGCAGAGAACATCAGAACCCTGAAATCACTCTTTAAGGCGAGCGGTTTTGTGGATTACATCTCCTCGGTTTATCTGCAGCATCTCTGTAATGCCGCCAACAATCGGTTCTTTCAGCTCACCCGGCAGAAGCTGAGCCTGGAGATCACGCCCGACAACACCTTTCAGGTGCGCGATTTTATGAACGGAGGAAAAATAAGGAGTGTGAAAACATTATCGGGCGGGCAGACCTTTCAGGCCTCCCTTTCGCTGGCACTGGCACTGGCGGATAACATTCAGAAGGTCACCCAATCGAACCAAAACTTCTTCTTCCTCGATGAAGGGTTTGGCTCGTTGGACAAAGAGTCGCTCGATATTGTGTTCGACACGTTGAAATCACTTCGCCACGAAAACCGTATCGTGGGCGTTATCTCTCATGTTGAAGAGATGCAGCAGGAGATTGAGGTGCATCTTCGCATCGAGAACCACGAAGAGAGAGGAAGCATTGTTCACCGCAGCTGGGAGGAATAGGCTCATTGAAGGGATGATTCCGGCATTTATAATCCTTTCCGGCTATGGAAGCAACTTATGGCTATTGCTCACAACCTGTTGATAATGCGTTCATAAGTTGTTTATAACTATCACCTAAAATATTTGCATATTCTTCGGGACTATCGTTATATTTGCAGACAACGACAATGAAACATATCCGTACGTTCAGCGTACAGAAGATATAGGAGTTCTTTGACATTTTGCATACGATTGGAAGAATTTCATTCACGAGATGTACAAACACCGTTTGTCGTTTCAATGTTTTTGACGAGGAAAGCTGAACCGCTTTCATCAGATAAGCTGAATGTGATTCTGGACGCATCATGTACCTTGGCAAAAGTTCTTGTCACCGGCCCTGTTACAAAATGAACCTTAGCGGGTAATTTTTTTTTCGAAGGTTGATGCAAGAGCTTGCAAAGCTCCGCTGTCTCTCAGCAACAGAATGTTCTTTCTGAAAAACAACCGATCCTTCGGGAAAGGATGATGGAGGAAGGAATGATCTATTGCATGCGAACAGCAAGCAATGAGCGGTTTCAAAATGGATTTTCTGTTTTATCGTTTTTTTTCGTTTACGGAAAAGCTTGAAAGATACGAACTTCTAAGGTTGAATACTTTCTACGTGGGCATTTTTTGTACGCTATGCAGCATCGGGGAGACCTGGTTGATGCATTTCTTAATAAAGTGTTTGCGTTTATTTATTCTGCTTCACAGTACGGAAAATGAATATCAAACGATTTTATGTTATCGAAACGAATGATATCAAGACTTCTCAGGACAGCTTTAACAGCCTCAAACACTGTTTCAGACGTTTTTTGAAGTATCCGCACTCTGAAGTATCTGCCCTGTGGAACACTCGAGATGAACCGAAACGTTCGTTTTCAGTTTTTTACGGATTTTGAAACACCCTTTGTCTGGCAATGCACACAAAGTGACATGTGCGCTGTCTGTGCAAAACGATTTGAACTCCTACTTTACAGAAAAGCCCCGGAATCTTCCGGGGCTTTTTTTGTTGTATCCGGTTGTTTCCTCATAGAGTAATTTCTTTTTTGACTTCTTCAGCAGGAGCATCACTGGCAGCCGGATCTTGGTATCGAAGTTGTATGGTCATAAAATGGGAAATTATCGTAACTACTCAGGTACCCCCGATCAGAGAGAGAGAGTCCTGACTATTCGTCAATAACTATGCTATACTCGACTTTCAATTTGGTCTTGGCCGGTCTCAGTTTCAGGCGAGCTTTGAGACGCCAAGAGCACGCAGAATCTGCTACACAATAAATTCAGGTACAGGGTCTATATGTGTCTGAATAATTATTGGTCGAAGTAGATCTGAACGAGTCCATTTTTCATGACCTCCACTCATACCGATACATTTGCACCCACATTTCTTGAGGAACTCCCGCATGTCTGCCAATTTAACATTGGAAAGCTTTTGGGTACTCATTACGAGGCAAATTCAATTTCTGTATTGAATTTAGCGTAGTCTTTATTTAAGATTTCACGAAATGCCTCATTTCGTTTCAGCAAATCTTCAAGTTTCGGGGCTTTAATGTCTTGCGACTTTTTCCCACGGACATTCCACCCGTGCTTCATCAAGTCTTCATGCAGCGTATTTTTGTTGATACAGTAAGTAACATGCTGTTTAAATACCTCCGAAAATGATTCTTTTGCCTCTTCTATACTATACCCATAACCTGACAAGTCAAGTGCGGGGCAATACACAATATACACCCCCTCATCCATAAAAGAGTATAATTCAAGTTTAGCTTTCACACCAGCTTTAGAAGTGCTCAATTCTCCGGTGAAAATTAAATCAACCATTACGGAATTCAAAAATTTTACTGCACATTGCTGTGCAAAAGTAGTCAATAACTCATTTGCTAAGCAAAAAAAAGGCGTTAAAAGTTTATCTTTAATCAGCAAATTTGAGTATGCTCCCAAAAAACCTGTTTATCAATCAATAACTGATGTTTCGCAGTTAAAAAAGAAGCTGATAATCAAGGCTCGTAGGAAACGCGTTCGCAGAGAAAAGGTTTTATGTTTTGAAAAGCTCTCCTAATCCGTTGTAAGAATCATTTTGTGCTCTTCGGCCATTTTGCGCAGGTTGAGGATGGCATAGCGCATGCGCCCAAGCGCGGTGTTGACGCTCACACCGGTTGTATCGGCAATTTCCTTGAAACTTAGATCTTTGTAGTAGCGCATTTCCAGTACCTCGCGCTGCGGAACGGGCAGGTAGCCGACAAGCTTTTTGACATCGCTGAGCACCTGTGTACGCACCATTTCTACCTCCACGGTATCCTCACACAGAGCAGAATTGTTCCACAGATCCAGCTCATGATCATCGTTGGAAACAGTGTTTTCGATTTTCTTCTGCCGAAAATAGTCGATCATCAGGTTGTGTGCAATGCGCATGAGCCAGGAGCGGAAACGGCCACTCTCGGTGTAGCGTCCCTGCCGGATGGTGGTGATTGCCTTGCAGAAAGTCTCCTGAAAGAAATCGTCTGCGAGATTTTTGTTCCGTACCGTGTAGAGGATATAGGCGTATAGCACCTGCTGGTGTCTGTCCAGTAACCGATCAAACGCCTCATTGTTGCCGCCGGCATACAAAACGACCAACTCCTCATCAGTCATTGTGCTGAGAATATCCATAGCTTTACTGCTTTAATTGTTATGTACAATAATCGGAGTAAAGTGGACTTATAGGCAATCGGTTTTAGCGTTTGTTATTATTCGGTAACAAAGTAAATGAAAAAAGAGCGATCAAGCAACTCTAAAAAGTTAAATGAGCAACAAGATGGGCAGAAATACAGCTCAATGAACGATTTTTTTGGTTCATTTAACGATCTCTGTGCAGCGAATTGTGCCCCAAAAGCATCCCAATTGTATCACGCTAAAACACAAACAATAAATCAATTTCTATGAAACGAGCATTTAAACCGTTTACACCCATGTTGATGACTAAAAGCGAGTTCCATGAGGAGATTATCTTTTGCGCCGACTACATCAGACAACAAGCCTGCACTGGTTGCATACAGGGTTTAATTCATTCTTCCGGTTAAAAAAAGTTCTTAACTTTGCTGACAAGGTATTCATTTCAAAGCGCTAATTCCAATGAGACGTTTTTATCTTCCAATGATGATGTTGCTCCTTCTTACCGCTCTTCATGCACAGGATATCCAGGTGAAGCAGGATAGCCTCAGGCTGAAAACAGGAAAAGCAACAGAGCAAGAGATCGATTCACTGACGATTGATCGCAACGAAACAGTGCCGCTGCGTTTGCCCCGCCTCAACCCGGCAGAGAACCTGGAACCAAAGTTTACCCCCTATCAGCGTCACATTGTCACCATCAACAGAGAGAGTAGCAACACCCTGCTGCCTTCCATACAGTGGTCCGGTGCCGCCAGCGACCGGATCAACTCAAAAAGCCGTACGGCCGTCGCCACAATGCTGCCTGCAAGCAACCTGCTGCTCTATGGCTCCGCCACACTGGGACTGGTGGAGACCCCTTACTTTGGCAAGGCTAACTACTACAACCTGAATGCCGGGGCACAATATCTCCTCTCCCCACAACTTAAACTGGGGGCGAGTGCTAGCTACTACTCCGACTTTGGAGTGCTTCCCCTCTGGAGCACGGGGCTGGATGCAAGCTACCATGTGAGCCGGAACCTACAGATCGATGGTGGTCTCATCTATATGCAAACGGCCGGCAATATGTTCGGACTCTCCCAGTCTGCCGTGACGATGGACCTGCATGGTCGTTACCGGCTGAACGACGACTGGTTCCTGAATGCCTATGGTGGGATGCCGGTGATGCAGCAGAACAACCGTCCCGGAATTCCCATGATGCCGGTGATGAACACCCCCTACTATGGCGGTTCAGTGGAGTACTGGTTCAACAGCACCACCGGTGTGGAGTCTGGCGTGATCTGGATGCGCGACATGTTCACCGGAAAGATGCGCCCGCAACCCAAGTTGGAACTACTTTTCAGACCGGGAAGATAATACGGAAGAGGGCCCTTTTCCGGAGCCCTCTTCATCCCAACCCTATGTCCTGTTTGCTTTACTCGATTACACTCAGATCTGGCTTATAGTAGGCCATCTCCTCGATGCCAGAGCGGGTGATGAAGTTGCAGTTCTTCAACACCTCCACCTCTCCGTAATGGATATAGACCTCGGCGCTGTGGCGGAACAAGGCGGCATCCTTGTTGGCATCCTGCAGCAGCAGGTGTCCCATCACCAGATGTCCGGCACATTCAACCAGGCGGCGAGCGTGGAAATCGAGATAATCCTCATTCTTCTGGCTGATGACCAGCTCAACCGATTTCTCATACATCTCCGCCATCTGCTTCAGCACCCGCTTCAACTGTTCCAACTCCGGAGCTACCGGCATCGCTTCATATTCTTTGATGCGCTGCAGGTAGGTACCAGTGGTGACGTGGCGGATGGCAGCCACCACCTGCAGCTGCGTGGTGCCCTCGTAGATGTTGGTGATACGGGCATCACGGTAGAGTCGCTCGCACTTATAATCCTTCATATACCCGGAGCCGCCGTGCACCTGAATGGCGTCGTAGGCATTCTGGTTGGCATACTCACTGCTCATCGCCTTGCCCAGGGGGGTGAAAGCATCCGCCAGGCGGGAGTACCGTTTCATCTCATCCCGTTCTTCGGGCAACAGCTTCCTTTCGCGACCAATATCCTCAAGCGTCTTATAGATATCCACGAAGCGGCTGGTCTCATAGAGCATGGTGCGGGCAGCGTCGGTCCGGGCACGCATGTTGGCCAGCATCTCATAGACCGGCGGAAACTCAATGATCGGCTTTCCGAACTGGCGGCGTTCCAGGGCATAGCTGTAAGCCTCCCGTACCGCGGCTTCACAAAGGCCCACCGACTGGGCAATGATTCCGAGGCGGGCACCGTTCATCAACGACATCACATACTTGATCAGTCCCATGCGCCTTGTGCCCACCAGCTCAGCCTTGGCGTTCTTGAAGACCAGCTCGCAGGTGGGGGCTCCCTTGATGCCCATCTTGTTCTCGATGCGGCGTACATTCACTCCACCATTCCTCTTGTCGTAGATGAACATGGAGAGACCGCGGGCATCCTTGGTCCCCTCTTCTGAGCGGGCCAGCACCAGGTGGATATCGGCATCGCCGTTGGTGATAAAACGCTTCACCCCATTCAGGTACCACTGTTTCTCCTCCTCGTTGTAGGTAGCTTTGAGCATCACCGCCTGCAGGTCGGAGCCGGCATCCGGCTCGGTGAGGTCCATCGACATGGTCTCCCCCTGTACG
The DNA here is from genome assembly GCA_003517675.1 of Porphyromonadaceae bacterium. Classification (GTDB taxonomy): domain Bacteria; phylum Bacteroidota; class Bacteroidia; order Bacteroidales; family Dysgonomonadaceae; genus Proteiniphilum. The sequence goes on from DPAC01000090.1 coordinate 37,978, forward strand.
ATGCGGGGCAGGAACCGCTCCTTCTGCTCCTCGTCGGCAAACTCATAGATGGTTTCTCCGCAGTCCTGCAGCATCCAGATGTTCTGGAAGCTGGCATCGGCACGGCTCACGATGTCGGCGCTCATCATGTAGGGCACCATGGGGAAGTTGAGCCCGCCAAACCTGCGCTTCAGGCCCATGCCCATCAGCTCCGCCTTGTTGAGTGCGTCGAGGTTCTGCTGTGTAGGGGCGGCATAGGTCACCCGTCCGTTTTCGACAGTAGGTCCGTTCTGATCAACCTCCTCGGCATTGGGTTCAATGATATCGGCACAGATCTCGCCCACCACCTCCAGCACCTTGTCGTAGCTGTCCATGGCATCCTCGAAGTCCATCGGAGCGTAGTCATATTTCTCCTTTTCGGCATAGTTTCTCTCTTTCAGTTCCACGATCCGCTTCATCAGCGGGTGGTGCAGGTAGTGGCGGAACTGGGGTGTATCGGTATAAAAATTGGCCATAATCGTTCTCTACTTGGTATTTTTCCTGTAATATTTGATCATCTTCGGAATCACGGTTTCGATGTCGCCGGTGATGACATAGTCGGCGATGCTGTTGATGGGTGCACTGGGGTCGTTGTTGATCGAGATGATCAGTGAGCTCTCCTGCATGCCTGCGATATGCTGTATCTGTCCCGAGATGCCGCAGGCGATGTAGAGCTTTGGGCGTACGGTGACGCCAGTCTGACCGATCTGCCGTTCATGTTCGGCGAAGCCGGCATCGACGGCGGCACGGGAGGCGCCCACCTCGGCATCCAGCACGTCGGCGAGCTGGTAAAGCAGGTCGAAGTTCTCTTTCGAACCCACACCATAGCCACCCGAGACAATGATGGGGGCATTCTTGATGTTCACCTTCGACTGTTCGATGTGACGATCAATGATGGAGACGACAAAATCCTCCTCCTTCACGAAGTCGTTCACCTGGTGCTCCACCACCTCTCCTTTGTAATAGGGATCAAGGATCTCCTTTTTCATCACCCCCTCGCGCACCGTGGCCATCTGCGGCCGATGGTCGGGGTTGATGATCCAGGCCACGATGTTGCCGCCAAAGGCAGGACGAATCTGATAGAGCAGGTTCTTATAAACCTTCCCTGTTTTCCTTTCTTCGTGATCACCTATCTCGAGTGAAGTACAGTCAGCGGTGAGCCCGCTACCCAGTGCCGAGGAGACCCGCGGTCCCAGGTCGCGGCCGATGATCGTGGCACCCATCAGGCAAATTTGTGGTTTCTCCTGTTTGAACAGTTCCACCAGAATGGAGGTATGAGGCAGCGTGGTGTAAGGTGACAAGCGATCATCGCGGAAGATGTGCAGCCGGTCCACGCCATAGGGGAACACCTGTTCCGCGACGCTGTCAGTAGCTGCAGCGGCAGCGATAGCTTCAAGGCGACAACCCAGTTGCGTAGCCAGTGAACGCCCCTTGGTAAGGAGCTCCTGGCTTACCTCTGCCACCCTACCCTCTTCCATTTCAAGATATACAAATAAATTGTTCATGATCAATGTATTAGTCATTTAACCTATGGTGTGATTTGCGATCAGCTCCCGCATCAACTCATCGATCTCGGCATCGCTGCCGGAGAGCCGTTTGCTCTCCTTGGCCTGGAAGACAACGTTTTCGATCTTCTTCACCTTGGTGGGTGAACCGGAGAGACCGCACTGCCTGGGATCAGCCTCCACATCGGCCACACTCCACTCGGTAAGGTTCAGGTAGGGACGGCTGCTGTAGATATCGATGTAATCGATATGCTCCACCTGCCGTTCAGTGATGGTCTTCGCATGTTTGTACTTTTGCAGCAGCTTGGCGTTACGAGGCCGGCAGGGTGCGGCCGAACCGTTCACGGTGATCACCGCTGGCAGCGGACACTCCACCACCTCCACGCCATGCTCCAGCCGGCGTTTCACCCTGATCTGTCCTGCTTTCACCTCCTCGATGGCTTCGGCATAAGTAATCTGTGGGATCCCCAGCTTCTCCGCGACCTGTGGTCCCACCTGAGCGGTGTCGCCATCAATGGCCTGTCTTCCGGAGAGAATGATGTCGTAGCTCCCCATCTTGTGCACTGCCATGGATAGGGCGTAAGAAGTGGCCAGTGTATCCGCACCGGCAAAGGCTCTATCGGTTAGCAACACACCGTCGTCAGCACCACGGAAGAGCCCTTCACGCAGGATCTCAGCAGCCCTGCCGGGGCCCATGGTGAGAAGGGTGATTTTTGTACCTGGGTAGCTCTCTTTGATCAGCAAAGCCTGCTCCAGTGCATTCAGATCTTCAGGGTTAAAGATGGCGGGTAGTGCCGCCCTGTTTACCGTTCCGTCGGCTTTCATTGCATCTTTCCCCACGTTGCGTGTATCGGGAACCTGCTTCGCCAACACAATAATATTAAATGCCATGTTCTTCAAAAATTGTTACGATCATGTCTGTTTCTATAAAGATTGGCAAATATACACAAAAAAGAGTGTTCAACACTTTTCCTGTCTACTTTTTTTATCAGTTGAAAAAATGTCATCTATCATTAAACCAGGTGCCACTTCTTTGGTCAGAGATTGGCAAAAGATATTTTTCCCTAAACATATCTGAGCGATAAATGTTAATTATAGAGATACGCATTACTAAAATCACCTCTTTGTAATCAGCCAAAGAATAGGAATATCTGAAGAACAGATCAGGTGAATAATTTTAAGCACATATGAAGCCTATCAAACTTATTTTAGCTCTCTTTTCTTTCATGCTGCTGGCCGGCTGTTCGGGAATCACGTTCCTAACCGTGGAAACAAGGGAGCCCGCACAAGTAACGCTCCCGTCAGATGTGCTCTCAATAGCCATCGTCAACAATGTGGTCACACAACCCGATGATGTGGGCCATACCCTTCAGCCTATCGGGCATTCGACAAGTGAAAAGGCAAGGGCCTCATGCGACAGCATTGCAATCTTCTATACAGAGGCATTGGCGCAGTTTCTGGAAGAGGAGGATTACTTTCACGAGGTACATTATGTAACCGAAGGGCTGCGCAAAGACAACGATTTTTTCAGAGAAGAACCATTGACACCTGACAGAATGAACGAGATTAGAAGAACGACCGGGGCCCAAGCCGTTGTCTCTCTAGACAAACTGATCCTTGAAACCCACATCAGGGAACATTACCGCCAACAGGGATACAGCTATGGTGAGATGACCGGCAGGATCCAGTCGCTGATAAGAGTTTATCTCCCCACCTTGGAGGGAAAGATACCAGCGGTTCATTACACCGACAGCCTTAAATGGGAAGGGTTTGACATCCAGGATGAGAGGGCTTATGCTGAGTTGATGCTTCCTTCGCGAGAGGAGGCTATGAAACAGTTGGCTGTCCGTGCCGCTGAAAAAATGACCTATGTCTTTGCCCCGCACTGGGAGATGCAGAACAGGTGGTATTACACACTGCCCTCCTCGCTGATGAGAGAAGGTGAGGCTTATGCCAAAACGGCCGACTGGCTTCGCGCCATAGAGAAATGGGAAGCTTTCTATAACAGGAGCTCCAAAAAAATTGACCGTGCAAAAGCAGCTAACAACATTGCTTTGGCCTATGAGATGCTGGATGAGATGCAGCAGTCCTATGAGTGGGCCACACGCGCCAATGAACTTTTTATTGAATCCACCGCTCCAAATTCACTCGAGCGGAGGAGATCACTGTTGTACAAGGATGAGATTGCCAGGCGATTGAACACACTCAACCAGATCAATATGAATGAGATGTGAGCGACAAAGTCATCACATCTCATTCAAAGATCAGAAAGAGATGCTTTTTCCCGCTCATGATGTGTACCACACCGTAAAAAAAAAAAAACAGGACAAACGATATTGATTATCAAAAAAAAGATTACCTTTGCAACAGAATCTTCAAGAGTACATTAACTCACTACTGTTATTCATTTGCTTTTATTTCAATTTGTATATATATCCGGTCGTTTTGCTAAAGGAAAAAATGGATCATCCGCATCCGTTATGCAAATCTGACACCATTCTTAACAATATTTCAAACAAAAAAACGTAACGATTTTTTTTAAACCAAATGGCTTATAATATCATTGAGCTAAATGAAAAGCTCACCACCGAATTGCGTGTACTTGCCAAAGAGATGGGCATCAGACGCCCTGACGCATATAAAAAAGAGGAGTTGATCTACAAGATCCTCGACGAACAGGCGATTGCCGAAACCAAGAAATTGGGGCCTGATCCCGGCCCCAGACAGAGCAACAGCGGAAAGAGACGTTCCGATAGCAGCCGAACCCAGAAGAACATATCTACTGACAGGAAGAACGACGCAGTCGCCAAAAGTTCCTCACCTCGGCAAAAGCGAAAATCCACTCAGGAATCGTCAGTCACACAACCCAAACAGGCTGAACAGAAGGTTCAGTCAAAGGCTGTTGAACAGGCTGAAGAACATTCCCCAATAGTTGAAAAGTCGGCTCAGAATGATAAACCGAGGTTGATCAAGAAAGAAGATGTCGCCCTTAAGAAGGTGGAAGAACCAAAATTGAATGGCGATTCTGTTGCGAATGGTCAGAACGAAGCATCAACCGAGGTGGAAGCCAAAAATCAGGTTAAAACAACCACAGCGGTTGAGAACACAGAAAAGAAAGAGGAAACTGCAACTCCTCCACAGGCAAAAGCTTCTGAAAAGCCAACCCAACTGGTCTTTCGATCTTCCAAACACCGGAACGATGAGAAAAAGAGTACCCCCGCACCGGTGACGCTCCCTCCCGTAGTAGCTGAAGATCCTACGGTAGAGGTAACTACCCCCGATGCAAAAGAGGCACCCCCCGTTGGCGGTAAAATGTCGCTGCAGGACCTGATTGCTCCATCACCTCTTCAGCCCAGGCAACAGGGTCCCCAGGCTAAGGGACATAATCAGGGTCAATCGCAACAGCAAAGAGAACAGCAGAAAGAAAAAGAGCCTGCATACGACTTTGACGGTATCCTCACTGCCACAGGTGTACTGGAGATCATGCCTGACGGCTATGGCTTCCTCCGTTCTTCCGATTACAACTATATGTCCTCACCCGATGACATCTATGTGTCTCAATCACAGATCCGCCTTTTCGGTCTGATGACGGGTGATGTGGTAGAAGGTCCCATCCGTCCTCCAAAGGAGGGAGAGAAATTTTTCCCGCTGGTGAAAGTGGACAACATCAATGGCCGCAAGCCGGATGATGTGCGTGATCGGGTGCCGTTCGATCATTTGAAGCCGCTCTTCCCCAATGAAAAATTCAACCTCACCAAGGGGCACAACGACAACCTATCCTGCCGCGTGGTAGATATGTTCTCTCCCATCGGCAAAGGTCAGCGTGGTCTGATCGTGGCACAACCCAAGACCGGTAAGACGATGCTGCTCAAGGATATTGCCAACGCCATCGCCGACAACCATCCGGAAGTCTACATGATCATCCTGCTCATTGATGAGCGCCCCGAGGAGGTGACCGACATGGAGCGGAGCGTGAACGCCGAAGTGATCGCCTCCACGTTCGATGAGCCGGCTGACCGCCACGTGAAGATTGCCGAGATCGTGCTGAACAAGGCACGCAGGCTTGTGGAATGCGGTCATGATGTGGTGATCCTGCTCGACTCGATCACCCGTCTGGCACGTGCCTACAACACCGTGCAGCCTGCATCGGGTAAGGTGCTCTCAGGAGGTGTCGACGCCAACGCACTGCACAAACCCAAGCGTTTCTTCGGTGCTGCACGCAACATTGAGCATGGCGGCTCTCTCACCATTATCGCCACGGCACTCACCGATACTGGCTCCAAGATGGATGATGTGATCTTCGAGGAGTTCAAAGGTACCGGCAACATGGAGCTACAACTCGACCGCAAGCTCTCCAACAAGCGGATCTTCCCCTCTGTCGATATCATCGCCTCCAGCACGCGTCGCGACGATCTGCTGCTCTCGGAGGAGACGCTCAACCGGATGTGGGTGCTTCGTAACTTCCTCTCCGATATGAACTCGGTAGAAGCAATGGAGTTTTTGTTGAACCGCTTGAGACGAACCTCCAGCAACGAGGAGTTCTTGATTTCGATGAACGATTGAGCGAGCAACGCGACACTCCCCCACCACCTGCGATGGAGCGGTGGCATCACAAGCTATCTCATCAATTGGCTGATGCTGTGCTACAGCCAGATATCATAGATCGGA